>DATLZY010000030.1:0-2929 GCA_035573755.1 Candidatus Acidiferrales bacterium | reverse complement strand
ACCGAACGGCGAGGCGATTCCATTGGCCGCCAGCGTGACGGCGCTGACGGGCGACCAGGGGGAGGTGCTGGGAGCGGTGGTCCTCCTGCGGGATCTGCGCACCGTCAAAGCTCTGCAGCAGCGGGTGGAGCGCACGGAGCGCCTGGCCGCCTTGGGCCGGCTGGCCGCCGGCGTGGCCCATGAAATCCGCAACCCTCTGGGGGCCGTCCGCGGGCTGGTCCAATACTTCCAGGCCACTTGGAAAGACGACGCCGAGCAGCGCCTGTACCTGGAGGTCATGGTGCGCGAGGTGGATCGGCTGAACCGCGTCGTGAGCGATCTGGTAGAATTTGCCCGGCCGCGGGAGCCGCAGCGCGAGCCGCATCATCTCGGGGACATCGTGCGGCACGCGACAGCGCTCGTGCAGGCCGATGTGCGTGCCAAGGGCATTGAGATCGTGCATGACGTTGACGCCGCGCTGCCGCCGCTGCTGATCGATCGGGATTTGGTGCTGCAGGCACTGCTGAACGTGCTGCTCAATGCCGTCGAGGCGATGGAAGCCGGCGGCCGCTTGACGCTGCGCCTGGCCGACTATCCACGATGGGGCGAGCTAGCCATCCAGGATACCGGCGGTGGCATCCCACCAGAGCACCTCGGGCGCTTGTTCGATCCGTTCTTTACCACGAAGCAGCGAGGGACGGGGCTGGGGTTGGCCATCGCCCACTCGATCATCCAAGCGCATGACGGCGAGATCGTCGTCGACAGCGCTCCGGACCAGGGGACGACCGTGACCATCCGCCTGCCGAAACCGCCATCGAAGGCGTACGTCTCCGGGGAGGGGTCGGATGTCGGAACCAGCCAGAACGATTCTCGTGGTGGATGATGAGCCCGGCCAGCGGGCCATGCTACGCGCCGTCCTCACGGCCGAGGGCTATCAAGTCGCCGAGGCCGAGGACGGCTCATCGGCGGTCGCCCGCGTCGAGGCCCACTTTTACGATTTGATCCTCATGGACGTACGCATGGCGCAGCTTGACGGCATGGCGGCACTGCAGACCATCAAGGGCTGCAGCCCGGGGATCCCCATTATCCTGATGACGGCCTATGGCACCGTGCGCGATGCCGTCGAGGCCATGAAGGCCGGGGCTTATGACTATCTCACCAAGCCGCTAGACATCGACGAGCTCAAGCTCACGGTGGCGCGGGGCCTGCGCCATGCTGCGCTGGAGGAGGAAAACGCCCGGCTGCGCGCCCTGGTGGGGCACGATGTCGATGTCAGCGCCATCATCGGCAGTAGTGCCCCCATGCGCCTGGTGTTTGAGGCCATCGCCCTGGTGGCGCCCACCGAAGCGACGGTGCTCATCCTCGGCGAGAGCGGTACCGGTAAGGAGTTAGTGGCGCAGGCCATCCATGCCAACAGTCCCCGCCGCGCCGCGCCGTTCATCACCGTCAATTGTGCGGCCTTGCCGGAGACGTTGCTGGAGAGCGAGCTGTTCGGCCATGAGCGCGGCGCCTTCACGGGCGCTACAGAACGGCGGCTCGGACGCTTCGAGCTGGCGCATGGCGGCACCATTTTCCTCGACGAAATCGGCGAGCTGACGCCCGCCGCCCAAACCAAGCTCTTGCGCGTGCTGCAATCCCAGGAGTTCGAACGCGTGGGGGGCAGTAAGACCCTCAAGATCGACGTGCGGGTGCTCGCCGCCACCAACAAGGATTTGGACGCCGCCGTGCGCGCCGGGCAATTCCGCGAGGATCTGCTGTACCGGCTGCGCGTCTTCCCGCTCACCGTCCCGCCGCTGCGCCAGCGCCGCGACGACATCCCCCTGCTGGCCGAGCACTTTCTCAAGCGCTACGCCGAGCGCCACCGCCGCCGGCTGCGCGGCCTGACGCCGCGCGCCCTAGACCGGCTGATGCGGTCTGACTGGCCCGGCAACGTCCGCGAGCTGGAGCATACCATCGAACGGGCGGTGATCCTGGCGCGAGGGGAATACCTCACCCCGGAAGAATTGCCGCCGAATCTCCAGGCCCTCGCTGGCGAGGCGGAGCACACCGTATCCCAAGGGCCTGCTATGGGTGTGGGGCTCACCTTGAAAGAGGTGGAACGCGAGCTGATCCGCAAGACGCTGAAGCATCTTGGCGGCAACCGTACGAAAGCGGCGGAGATCTTGGGAATCTCCCGCGCCACGCTGCATAACAAGCTCAAAGAGCATGGCCTGAATTAGGGATACCCTCGTCTTCACGCTCATCATCGGCATTGGGCTCAGCAGTCCCCGCTTCGGCGCTGCACATTTGCTTGACCATCCTTACAACGCTCAACTCCCCGTTTAACAAACGTCTGGGCGTTGCCGCACATAGGCACGGTAAATCCCCTGGGAACTTTTCGCCGCCGATTTTGTTGTACGACATGCAAGGCGTGCGACGCCTGCGGAGGGGTACGGATGGCCGAAGCACGCGCGGGCCAGCCGCTCCGTTCGAACCATCATCCGAAGGCCATGCTCGGCAACTGGGGGGCCGTCTCATGAGCGCTGACGGACGCATCCGCATTATCATTCTAGGGGGTGGATTCGGCGGGCTGTATGCCGCCATGCATCTAGAGAAAACCCTGGTCCGCGATCCCGATGTCGAGATCATCCTGGTGAATCGGGAGAATTTCTTCCTGTTTACGCCGATGCTGCATGAAGTCGCCGCCAGCGATTTGGATCTGACCCATATCGTCAACCCGGTGCGCAAGCTGCTGCGACGCGTGCAGTTCTTCGACGGCGACGTCGAAGCCATCGACCTCCCCAACCGGCGCGTGGTGGTCTCCCACGGCGCCGAACATCATGCCCACGAACTCGAGTACGACCATCTGGTCATCGCCCTCGGTTCCATCACCAACTTCTTCAACCTGCCCGGCCTCGAAGAGCGGGCGTTTACCATGAAATCCTTGGGCGATGCCATCTACCTGCGCAAT
>DATLZY010000029.1:0-5377 GCA_035573755.1 Candidatus Acidiferrales bacterium | reverse complement strand
CGGTCGCGCCGCGTCACTTCCCTCTTCGAGGCATATTCCAGCTCGGAAAAACTCGCTTGCATCGCTTCAGCCACCAGTCACGTCGCAGTGCGTCCAGCATCACAGATCGATCGAAAAACCTTTGGGATGCGAATAAATCAGCGTGTCTTTAAGCGCCATCAGCCCGTGAAGTCTTCCGGGCCGTGGCGCTCAGGCACACGCTCGGCCTCGGGTCCCCAGGTGCGGTTGACGCGCCGCCCGCGCTGGACGGCGGGCCGTGCAGCGATTTCCCGGGCCCAGCGCAACACGTGCGAATAGCTGTGCACCTGCAGGAACTCGCCCGCCTCGTACAGATTGTCGAGCACCAGGGCGCCATACCACGCGTGAATCGCCATGTCGGCGATGGTGTAGGCATCACCGATGAGGTAACGGCGGTGAGCGAGATTGCGGTTGAGCACGTCGAGCTGGCGCTTGACCTCCATCGCGTAGCGGTCGATCGGGTATTCCAGCTTGACCGGCGCATACGCATAGAAATGGCCGAAGCCACCGCCGAGAAAGGGGGCGCTGCCGACCTGCCAGAACAACCAGGAAAGACATTCGGCCCGATCCGTGCCGGAGGCGGGCAGAAAGGCACCGAACTTTTCTGCGAGATAGACGAGGATCGCGCCGGACTCGAACACGCGGGTGGGAGTGGGCGTGCTGACGTCGAGCAGGGCAGGAATCTTGGAGTTGGGATTGACGGCGACGAAGCCGCTGGAGAATTGATCGCCCTTCAGGATATCAATGGGCCAGGCATCGTACTCGGCGCCGGCAATGCCGAGTTCCAAGAGTTCCTCGAACATCACGGTGACTTTCACGCCGTTTGGGGTGGCGAGGGAATAGAGCTGGTGCGGATGCCGACCGACTGGCAGTTCCCGCTCATGCGTGGGGCCGGCAACGGGGCGGTTGATGGCCGTGAAGCGGCCAGCGTTCTGCGCATCCCATTTCCAGACCTTGGGCGGGGTGTACTCAGCGGATTGCTCGTCGCTCATCTGAACTCCTCGACATTGAGCACAAGGGAACGACGACTCGGTGGTCGCCGGCCCATCCTGAAGGCTGGCTTGGGCGATACGCGAACGGAGCGCCACTGTTTTTAGATGCCCAAAACGATCGAAAATTTTCAGTCTCATTGTGTAAGAAATTTTCCGGTGCCGCGACCACTCGAACGCGACCCATAGATCGGCAGGCTTGCCCTCCGCGCCGGTCGCAGCGCCCGCGGCCGCTCGCCGCGACCCACTCAATCCCAGAGGAATGAACCCATGACCCGCAAAACTTCATCCCTGACCCTTGCCGGCGCCGGCCTTGCTGCCGCGTTCGGTCTGGCCGTGACCCTGGCCGCCACCCCGGCCGTGGCCGGCGCGGCCGACAAAGAGAAATGCTATGACGTCGCGCTGAAAGGCAAGAACGACTGCGCGGCCGGGCCGGGCACGACCTGCGCCGGAACCTCGGTCAAGGACTATCAGAGCAACGCCTGGAAGTCCGTCCCGGCCGGCACCTGCGTCTCGATGGATTCGCCCACCTCACCGACGGGCAAGGGCCAGCTCGCAGCTTTTACCGAAAAGAAGTAATACTGATCGACGCATCGGCAGGCAGGCGGAGCGCATCCATGACAGTCTCTTCCCACCGCGGGTCTTCATGGCATGGCGCCTCCGCCTGTCGCGCTGACCGCTGCACCGGCTTGGGGCTGAAACCCCAGCATTTCGAACAGATTCTCAGCCAGCGCCCGCCACTCGCATTCTTTGAGATCCACGCCGAGAACTACATGGGCGCGGGCGGCCCGTTTCACCATTATCTGGGCCGCATCCGCGAGCACTACGCCCTGTCGGTGCACGGGGTCGGCCTGTCGATCGGCGGCAGCGACCTGGATGCCGTGCATCTCGAGCGTCTGGCAACCGTGTTGGCACGCTACCAGCCCGAATGGTTTTCCGAGCATCTGGCCTGGTCGCGGCACGGCGCGGTGTGCCTGAACGATCTGCTGCCCGTGGTCTACGACGCCGCCACGCTGACGCGGGTCTGCGCCCACATCGACGAAGTCCAGGAGCGCCTGGGGCGGCGCATGCTGCTGGAAAATCCGGCCACCTATCTCGAAAGCCGCGCCTCGACGATGTCTGAAACGGATTTCCTTGCCGAAATCATCCGCCGCACTGGCTGCGGCCTGCTGCTCGACGTGAACAACCTCTACGTGTCCTGCACGAACCACCACCGCGATCCGCTGGCTGAACTCGCCGCGCTGCCGCTGCACGCCGTCGGTGAAATCCATCTGGCCGGCCATGCCGCGGCCGTGGACGGTGCCGGCGACCCACTGCTTATCGACAACCATGGCGCGCCGGTCGCCACCGCTGTCTGGAATCTGTATGCCCACGCCATCGCCCAAATCGGCCCCATGCCCACACTGATCGAGCGCGACAACGACATCCCGGCGCTGGAGGTGCTGCTGGCCGAGGCACGACAGGCCGAGCGCATCCTGCAGGGCGCCTTACGGCAGATGGAGGCGGCGGAACAATGATCGATCAGGCCGTCTTCGCCCGCGCGCTGCTCGATCCCGAGCAACCGCCGCCAGCCGACCTCGCGGCGTGGAACGGCTCGGACCCCACCGTGCGTCTGGCGGTCTATCGCAACAACGTCATGGCTTCGCTGCTGGGCGTGCTCGCTGACACCTTTCCGGTTACGCGCGAACTGGTCGGCGCGGCGTTCTTCCACGCCATGGGCCAGTGCTTCGTGCGGGCGCGGCCACCGCAAAGCCCCATTATGGCCGAGTACGGCGCGGGATTTGCCGACTTCATCGCGACCTTCGCACCGGCCCAAACGCTGCCCTACCTGCCCGATGTCGCGCGCCTGGAGTGGCTGCGCCTGGTGGCGCTGCACGCCGCCGATGCCGAGCCACTGGCTGCGGAGCGCATTGCGGCCCTCTTGGCTGAGCAGCCGGACCTCGGCACCTGGCACCTGCGACTGCATCCCTCGTTTGCCGTGCTGCGCTCGAACTGCGCCGCCGTGTCGATCTGGGCGGCACATCAGGGCGCCGGAGATCTCGCCGCGATCGACCCCGATCAAGGCGAAAGCGCGTGGATCGTGCGTCCGGACCTGGAGGTGATGGTGATCCCCATCGACACGGCGGGTGGCGCGTTCGCCGCCGCCCTGCTCGAGGGATTGCCGCTCGCCGCCGCGATCGCTGCCGTGCACGAGGCAGGACTGAACCTCGATCTGCCTGCCACACTGGCCACGCTGATCCGCGCACGCGCGCTCATCGCCCTCGAACCGCCCGGAGAAGCCGCCGCATGAAAACCGCAAACGCCACGGGATTGGCATCCCCATCTTGGCCCGCGTGGCTGATCGCGCGCTTGATCAGCCTGTGCGGCCGCATTCCGGACAGCCTCATCGCCCTCATCGGCCGTTTTTCCATCGCCGCCGTGTTCTGGCTGTCGGGACAGACCAAGATCGAAGGGCTGGCGATCAATCTGGTGCAGGGCGAGTTCCGTCTGGGCTGGCCGCATCTGTCCGATTCGGCGCTGTCGCTGTTTCAAGAAGAGTACGCGCTGCCGCTGATTCCGCCGGCGTGGGCGGCAACGCTGGCGGCCGTCGCCGAGCATGTGCTGCCGGTGCTGATCCTGATCGGGCTGGCGACGCGGCTCTCGGCGCTGGGCCTGCTCGGCATGACGCTGGTGATCCAGGTATTCGTCTATCCCGGCGCGTACCCGACCCACGGCGTGTGGGCCACTGTCTTGCTGTATCTCATCGCCAAAGGGCCGGGCCGGCTGTCGATCGATGCCTGGGTCGCCACGCGCTACGGCCGGGGCGGCTAAGACCGGCGCCGATCAAGCCTACGGGTCTTGGTCGTTCGGGGATGAAAGGTCGACGTTCAAGGGCGAGAACAGGCGCGAAGCCTCGCGCAGAACGTCCATCTGTCGGTTGAAGCGCCGACATCCGCTGCAAATCGCCAGATGCAGGCGCAAGGCCATGCGCTCCCCGACCGACAGCGCGCGCTCGCGGGCTTCGGACATCAATCGGGTGCTTTCACGGCAACTCAACATGGCCGCGCCTCCCCAAACCAGCGGTTTTCCAGGCACTCGCGCAGACGCAACCGGGCGCGGTGCAGCGTCACATGCAGATTGGTCTGCGACATCCCGAGAACCTTACACATCTCCGCGACATCCAGACCGAGAAACTCCCGCATCATGAACGCCCGGCCCTGGCGAGGCGGCAGGCCGTCCAGACAGGCGGCAAAGATGTGCCAGAACTGGTCATTCTGGAAACTGCTTTCGGGATCATCCCATTTCTGCGGCAGTTCCTCGGCGCGCCAATGGCCCGTCTCATCGAACAACTGATCGAGCCCAACCCGCCCGTCACGCCGCTCAAATCAACGGCTCCGCCGATGTCTTCGCCGTACTTGCCCAGCAAGTCACCGACCCGCTTGAGTTTGGCATTTTTCGCCGGGAGCGCCGTCCGGAGTTGTCGCAGGAAAGCATGGGCCAGATCCTCCCGACCGGAAAACCACCAGGGATTGAAGTGCACCACGACGGGCGCGTCGGCGTCGGCGGATTTGTCGGCTTCGAGGTAATGGCACACATAATTCAGAATGGTCGTCTTGCCAGAACCCCAGGGGCCATGCAGGGCGATCACGAGACCATCGCCGCCTCGGTGACAGCGGATGCTCTTGGCCAAATGCCGGGCGAAAGGCGCATGTCCGAAAAGATCGTCTTTGGGATCGGTGCAGGGGCGATCCGCGGACAAGGCCGTCATCGCGACCTCGGATTCGATATTGCGGCCGTTCGGCGGCTCCCCCATGATCCTCTCCCTCTATTTCTGTTGACCGTTTGCAAGCGGCGCAAACGGAGCGATCAAGCGTCTCGCCAGTCTAGTGCCTGTTAACACTATCTGAGCGCATTGGCGATCAGGGCGAAATGGATAAACGCGGTGAACATCACGTCGAGCTTCTCGAAGCGGGCGAAGATGCGGCGGAAGCCCTTCAGGCGACGGAACAACCGCTCGCGTTGCGCCGCTTGTCGATGGCCTTGCTGTAGTGCCAAGCGGTGATGCGATTCGACTTGGGTGGCAGCACCGGGATGAAGCCCAGATCGAAGGCCAGTTGCCGCGTCTGGTCACCCTCGTAGGCCCGGTCCATGCTCAGGTGCAGGGGCCGGTTCGGACTGCCCAGCGCGGTCAGCAGCTTGCGACCCTCGGGGGCATCGTGTGCCTGCCCCGGGGACAGCGAAAACGCTAGGGATCGTGTCCAAAACGGCCAGTGGTGAGAGTGCCCGATGAATCGGCGCCAGCGGGGCGATCGGATAGGGGGTAACGCGCGCTGTCGGCGGTGTCGTCAGGCGAGAACGGCCACGCTGCGGGCCGCTCGACAGCCGTTGTC
>DATLZY010000028.1:0-30031 GCA_035573755.1 Candidatus Acidiferrales bacterium | reverse complement strand
TGTGCTGGATGCGGCAGCGCAGCACCGCCTGACGAAACAGACTCATCAGGTTGTACGCCAGCATGGCAAAGCCCAAGGCGGCTGCTGTTGCCCAGAAGTCGCGCATGTTGAACGCGTCCAGACCGAAATCGGCCTTGAGTTGCTTGATCCTGTTCTGTGCGGCGTTGCCGCATCCCTCGCTGCGCTCGGGACCGCCCCTGCAGGGCGTCCTGCGGGCTGGTCGCGCAGTCGGCCCGTCCCCGGTAAGTACGCCAGACTGCCACCATCGGCAACTCCAGCGTGGTCACGAAAGCGCCATAGCGCCAGCCCTGCATGTCGGGATCGTCAGCGAACAGCGACAACGTCTTGCCCGAGGCTATTCTGCACTTGAGCGACTGACGCACCACGATCAGACGGCGCGGCCTCGTCCAGCGGGCCGCCTGGTAGATCATCCTTTGCAGGGCTTGAGTCAGCCGCGCGGCAATGATGTAGGGGATGCGCTTGGCCTCCAGCGCACTGAAGACCGCCTCATCGAAAAAACCGCTGTCGGCGCGCAAACAGCCCGAGGATTTTGTCCCCCAGATGGGCCAGCGTGGATTCCAGGAATTGCAGCAGGTTGTTGGCGCTGTGCGCATGGCCCGGACGCAGCCAGAAGTTGGCCACCATGCGCGTCTCGGCCACGAAGACCAAGAGCGGGTGGTGGCTGGCCCGCCGCCGGGCGTTGTAGCCGCGCACTGCGCCTTGCTGTTGGCCGTTGCGGGTGATGACCGTCGAATCAATGTCCAGCATGACCTGCTCCAGAGCCGTGATCTTGTCGAACAAGCAGCGATAGACCTTGGCCTGCACCCATTCGTGGGTGAGCATGTCGAAGCGACCGAACAGCCGCATGATGGCCTTGTGGCCGGCTGCCTTCGGCCAGCCAAAGAGCCGCACCAGGGTGTTGTCCATGCGCACCGTCTCCGCGTGCGCGAAGCGACAAGCGCCGCACCCGATCGAGACGATGAACGGCTTGATCAGCTGCAGCGGGGCATAGCCCCGGTTTGAGCCCGGCTCGGGCAGCCCCCAGTGCCGGGTCGCTTGCCGCAACCCGATTGGATCGAGCATCTGCTGGATGAGCGCCGGTGCGCCCCAAGCCGTCACCTCGCGCTGGCTGAAACTGACCGAAAAACCTTCGCCCCGCAGTGTCGGCGCGGACAGGGCAATCATCTATGCCACTGATCCAAAAAACTTTATCTAACGGTGCCCATTAGAAAACGAAGCGCCCCAGCCTCGGGGCTGGGCCCCGTAGCTTGCGCCAAATCCACGAAAACGTGGCTAATGGACAATCTGGGTTCAAATCCGGCGACAGGCTCGCGCTTCGGACGGCGAAATGATGTCCACATGCTATCAGGTGGTATCCTCTGGCGCTCATCAATAGGCCGCGCCTTACCGCGGCACGAACACGCGGACACCGTCGTCGTCGAGGCAGGCGAAGGGATGGCGATAGAGCCAGCCGAGCCGCTCGGCGGTGAGCAGCTCGGCTGCAGATCCCCAGCAGGCGGCGCCGTCGGGACCGAGCAGCAGGACGTGCTCGCAATAGCGCGCGGCGAGATTGGGGTCGTGCAGGCTGACGAGCGCGATCTTGCCGGCCTCACGCGTCAGGTGCGCGAGGTGATCCATGATCAGGATCTGGTGATGCCAGTCCAGATGATTGACCGGTTCGTCGAGCAGCATCACCGGCGGGTTCTGGGCCAGCAGGGTCGCCAGCGCGACGCGCCGCCGTTCCCCGCCGGAGAGCGCCTCCAGCGGATGCCGGGCGAGATCGCCGAGCTGCATCACGCCCAGTGCGTCCGTGATCGCCTGTCGGTCGGCGCTGGACAGATTGCGCCACATCGGCTGATGGGCAAAGCGCCCGGCGGCGACGGTTTCCTCGACCGTGGCGGGAAAGGTCGCGATGTCGTCCTGAAACAGCAGCCCCAAGCGCTGCGCCCGCGCTCGCGACGACCAGGCGCCGATGGCGCGCCCGGCGAGCAGGACCGTGCCGCTGCGCGGCGTGCGCAGGCCGGCCAGCGTATGCAGCAGGGTGGTCTTGCCGCTGCCGTTGGCCCCGAGGATCGCGACCATCTTCCCACCCGCCAAGACGAAATCGAGCGGCGCGCCCGGCCCACGTCCCGGCACGTCGAGCACCAGTTGCCGGGTGGCGAGCAGGGGCGTCACGTACCGCGCCGGTTCAGCAGATAGAGAAAGACCGGCACGCCGAGCAGCGCCGTGACGACGCCGACCGGCAGGGCACGCGGCGCCAGCAGCGTGCGCGCGAGGGTGTCGGCGAGCACCAGCAAGCCCCCGCCAGCGAGCGCCGTGGCAGGGATCAGCAGGCGCTGGTCGTTGCCGATCGCGAGACGCACGAGATGCGGCACGATCAGACCGACGAAGCCGACACTGCCGGCCACGGTCACGGCCAGCGCCGTGGCCAGTGCGGCCAGCACATGCACCGCTGGCTCCAGTTGCGCCACCGGCACGCCGAGGGCTTGCGCCTCGAGGCTGCCGCGCGCCATGACGTTCAGGCTGCGTCCCAGCGGCCAGGCGAGGCAGGCCAGCAGCGCCAGGGCCGCCAGCGCCCCCCACGGCGCCTGCGTCACGCCGCCAAGATCGCCCATGAGCCAGAACAACATGCCCGGCAACCGAGCTGGATTGGCCACCGCCAGCAGGAAGCTGATCAGAGCGCCCCAGCCGGCGGCGAGCCCGACACCGCTGAGCAGCAGCCGCGCGGGGTTCCAGCCGCCACCCCGGCGCGCCAGACCGAAGACCAGGGCAATCGAGCCGAGCGCACCGATGAACGCCGGCAGGGCCACCTGCGCCGTACCAAGTCCCACCATCAAGCCCAGCAACGCCGCCACCGCGGCACCACCTGAGACCCCGAGCACATACGGGTCGGCCAGCGGATTGCGCAGCATCACCTGCATCAGCGCCCCGGCCACCGCCAGCAGACCCCCGACCGCGAAGGCCGCGAGCGCGCGCGGCAGCCGCACCGTCCAGACGATCTGACGGGCGAGCGCGTCGCCCTGCCCCGCCAGCGCCAACACGACGCGCTGCGGGGAAAGCGCCAGCGCGCCCGTCGTGAGCGCAAGCACGCCGGCCGCCAGGGCGGCGCCGGTGAGCACGATCAGGATGACGACGGCGCGGGGCATGGCTGGCTATGATAAAAGCATCGGGCGCCGACAGCAGGCGCTCACGCCCCACACCGAAAGGACGCCCCCATGACCCTGAGCCCGCAGCTGGAAACCGCCATCGCCGCCGCCCGCGCCGCCGAGGCCATCATCCGCCGCTATTACGAGGGCGACGTCGCCATCCAGATCAAGGCTGACCAGACGCCGGTGACGGCAGCGGACATCGAAAGCGAGGAAGCCATTCGTCTGATCATCCGCGAGCGCTTCCCGGATCATGGGTTTTATGGCGAGGAAGGCGGCATGGAAAACGCCGACGCCGAGTGGGTGTGGCTGATCGACCCCATCGACGGGACCAAGAGCTTCGTGCGCCGCTATCCGTTCTTCTCGACCCAGATCGCGCTCATGCACAAGGGCGAACTGGTGCTGGGCGTGTCCAACGCGCCCCTGTTCGGCGAAATGGCCTGGGCCGAGCGCGGCCACGGCGCCTTTCTCAACGGCGAACGCATCCAGGTCAGCGACATCGGCGCTCTCGAGGCGGCCACGCTGTCCGTCGGCAACATCAAGACCCTCGCCGCCTCGCACGGCTGGGCGGGGCTCGGCCGACTGGTGCAGGCGGTGAACCGCACGCGCGGTTATGGGGATTTCTACCACTACCACCTCCTGGCGGCGGGCAAGATCGACATCGTGGTCGAATCGGACCTCAACATCCTGGACATCGCGGCGCTCACCGTCATCGTCCGCGAAGCGGGCGGCGATGTGACCCAGCTCGACGGCAGCCCCGTCGGCCTCAAGACCACCTCGCTGCTGGCCACCAACGGCCGGCTGCGCCACGCGGTCAACGAACTGCTTCAGTCCTGATCCAACGGCGCCGGCTGTTCGCCTTGGCGCAGCGTGAGGACGGGCCAGCCGCGCCGGCGCGCCTGCTCGCGCAGCACGGGATCCGGATCGACCGCGATGGGATGATCGACCTCGGCGAGGAGCGGCAGGTCGTTGTGGGAATCGCTGTAGAACCAGGTCGTGGCCGGGCGCTCGCCGGCCAGCCACTCGGCCAGCCGCGTCACCTTGCCTTCGCGATAGCAGGGCACGCCCGTCACGCGGCCGGTGTAGACGCCGGCCTGTTCCTCCGGCTCGGTGGCGATCAGCGCATCGACGCCGAACAGCCGGGCGATCGGCTCGGTGACGAAGCGGTTGGTCGCCGTAATGATCACCGTCTGGTGCCCCTGGCGGCGGTGATGCTCGACCAGCGCCCGCGCGGCCGGCAGCACGATGGGGTCGATCGCCTCGGCCATGAAGCGTTCGCGCCAGGCTTCGAGCCGCTCACGCGGATGCTCGGCCAGCGGCCGGAGCGCAAAGGCGAGGAACTCGAAGATATCCAGCGTGCCCGCGCGATAGGCGTCATAGAAGCGCTGGTTCTCGGCGCGGTAATGCGCGCCGTCGACCACGCCGAGCCCGACCAGATAGTCTCCCCACAGGTGATCGCTGTCGCCCGCCAGAAGGGTGTTGTCCAGATCGAAAAGCGCCAAGCTCACTCGCCGCAGATCCCCCATGTCGATCTGCGCCGAAGCATACCCACTCGCGCCGGGCGGGTCGAGGCACGCTTCAAACCCGATGGGTTTTCTGCTATCAACTAATCATCCAATTGAATTGCGGAGTCCCGCTGTGATCGACGTCGACGGCTTTCGCCCGAACGTGGGCATCATGCTGGCCAATGCCCGGCATGAGCTCCTGTGGGCACGTCGTATCGGCCAAAACGCCTGGCAGTTCCCGCAAGGCGGCATCGACCCGGGCGAAAGCGCCGAAGACGCGCTGTTTCGCGAGCTCTACGAGGAAATCGGTCTCGGCAAGGCCGACGTGGAAATTCTGGGTTGCACGCGCGGCTGGCTGCGCTACTACCTGCCCAAGCGCTTCATCCGCCGCAATGCCTGGCCTCGCTGCATCGGCCAGAAGCAGGTGTGGTTCCTGCTGCGGCTCACCGCGCCTGAGGATCGCGTGCGCCTCGATCTCGGCCCCAAGCCGGAATTCGACCACTGGCGCTGGGTACCCTACTGGCATCCGGTCAACGAGGTCGTGTTCTTCAAACGGCGCGTCTATCGCCGGGCACTGCAGGAGCTCGAACCCTTGCTGTCGCGACCGGTCCCATCGCTAGCTTGCCCGTCCCCACCTCAGAACTCCCTCTGACGCTCAAGACCAAGGCCATTTTCACGATATTTAGGAATGACTGGGCGGCGCCGTTGCCTCGCCCCGATTCCGACATATCGAGGACATCCGGCCCATGGCCATCAGCGCCCTCACCCCCTCCCGCTTCTCCGGCCTGGCCCGCCGTCTGGTTCAGGCCGGTCTGCTGACCGATGACGCCGCGCTGCGCGCCCAGGAAGAGGCCGCTGCCAATCGACAGACCTTGGTCGCGCATCTCTACGAGCAGAAACTGGTCGGCCCGCGGGAACTCGCGCGCCTGGTGGCAGAGGAGTTCGGCGCGCCGCTCATCGACCTGTCCGCGATGGACCCACATGCCATGCCAGTGCGCTTGGTCGATGAGAAACTGCTGCGCCGCCATCAAATCCTGCCCATCTACCAGCGCGGCCCGCGGCTGTATGTGGCCATCAGCGATCCCACCAATCAACAAGCCCTCGACGACATCGGCTTCGCCACCCGCAAGCAGATCGTCGCCATCATCGCCGAGCACGCCCAGTTGGTCGAGATCCTGGACAAAATGCTGGACGCCTACGACACGCGGCTCAGCGCGCTGGCCGATGCCGATCTCGAGAAACTCGAGGTAGGGAGCGCAGATGCCGACGCCACCGGGCGGGACAACGAGCCCGACGTGGACGATGCGCCGGTAGTGCGATTCATCAACAAGATCCTGCTCGATGCTGTGAACAAGGGCGCCTCGGATATCCACTTCGAGCCCTACGAGCAGTTCTATCGCATCCGGCGCCGGCAAGACGGCATCCTGCACGACATCAACCGGCCGCCGGTAACGCTAGGAATGCGTCTGGCGGCGCGTCTGAAGGTGATGGCGCGCCTGGACATCGCCGAGCGACGCATTCCGCAGGATGGCCGCATCAAGCTCAAGCTGTCCAAGCAGCGCGCCATCGACTTTCGCGTCAGCACCTGCCCGACCCTGTGGGGCGAGAAAATCGTGCTGCGTCTGCTCGATGCGACCAGCGCCCAGATCGGCATCGACGCTTTGGGCTTCGAGCCAAACCAAAAGGAGATCTATCTCAAGACGCTGGCCAAGCCTCAGGGCATGATCCTGGTAACCGGCCCGACCGGCAGCGGCAAGACCGTCACGCTGTATACCGGGCTCAACATCCTCAACACGACCGATCGCAACATCTCGACCGCCGAGGATCCAGTCGAAATCAATCTGCCAGGCATCAATCAGGTCAATGTCAACCCGCGCATCGGGCTAGATTTCGCCAATACATTGCGCGCCTTCCTGCGCCAGGATCCAGACGTGATCATGGTGGGGGAAATCCGCGATCTCGAAACGGCCGAAATTGCCATCAAGGCGGCGCAGACCGGCCACATGGTGCTCTCGACACTGCACACCAACGACGCGCCACAGAGCCTCGAGCGTCTGGTCAACATGGGCGTCGCGCCGTTCAACATCGCCTCGTCGGTGCATCTCATCATCGCCCAGCGTCTGGCCCGGCGCCTGTGCCGCAACTGCCGCACCCGTATCGACATACCGCGCGACGCCCTACTGCAAGCCGGCTTCCTGCCCGACGAGATCGACGAGCGACTCACCATCTATGGACCTAAAGGTTGCGATCAATGCACCGATGGCTACAAGGGGCGGGTCGGCATCTATCAGGTTATGCCCGTGTCGCGTGCCATGGGTCGCATCATCATGGACGGCGGCAATTCGCTCGATATCGCGCGGCAGGCCGCTGAAGAGGGCGTTATCGATCTGCGCCGGGCCGGGCTCAACAAGGTCAAACAGGGTCTCACCAGCCTAGAAGAAGTCCATCGCGTCACCATCGAATAACGGATCACCCCATGGCCAGCAATCAAGCCGTCAAGAACACCCTGTTCGTCTGGGAAGGCAAAAACAAGAGCGGCCAGACCGTTAAAGGCCTACAGAAAGCGCCCAGCGAAGCCGTCGTCCGAGCTCTCCTGCGCCGCCAGGGCATCAATCCGACCGCCATCAAGAAGCAAAGCGGGCGTGCAGCGCGCACGAAAAAGCAGAAGATCAAGCCGGTCGACATTGCCATCTTCTCGCGTCAGCTCGCCACCATGATCGCCGCCGGGGTGCCCTTGGTACAGGCGCTGGACATCGTGGCGCGCGGCAACGAAAACCTGTCGATGCGCGAGCTCATCATGACCATCCGTGCCTCGATCGAGGGCGGCTCGTCCCTGTCCGAGGCCCTGGCCGAGCACCCGGCCTATTTCGACGATCTATTCGTCAATCTGGTCAACGCCGGTGAAAAATCAGGGGCGCTGGAAGCCCTGCTGGACAAGATCGCGACCTACAAGGAAAAGGCCGAGGCCATCAAGGCCAAGGTACGCAAGGCGCTCACCTACCCCACGGTGGTCACCATCGTGGCCTTCGTGGTGACAGGCATTCTGCTCTACTTCGTGGTACCCCAGTTCGAAGGCTTGTTCAGCAGCTTTGGCGCGGATCTGCCGGCTTTCACGCGCATGGTCATCGATCTGTCGGAATTCGTGCAAGGCTGGTGGTGGATCATTTTGGGTGCTATCGGCGGAATCGTCGCCTTGATCCGGTTCTTCAACCGGACCTCGCCGGAATTCCGGCGCGGACGCGACCGGCTGCTGCTGCGCATCCCCATCATCGGCAAGATCCTGCACAAGGCGGCGCTGGCGCGGTTCACGCGCACTCTGTCGACCATGTTCGCCGCTGGCGTGCCGCTGGTGGAGGCCATGGAGCCAGTGGCCGGCGCGACCGGCAACATCGTGTTCCAGGATGCCGTGATGAAAATGCGCGAGCAGGTCGCCACGGGCCAGCAGCTGCATCTTTGCATGCAGGAGCGCATGGACCTGTTCCCCAACATGGCCGTGCAGATGATCGGGATCGGCGAAGAATCCGGCGCGCTGGATGACATGTCGGCGAAAGTGGCGGAGTTTTACGAAGCCGAGGTCGACAATCTCGTGGACAATCTCAGCACCCTGCTGGAACCCATGATCATGGCCATCCTCGGCATCCTGGTCGGCGGCCTCGTCACTGCGATGTATCTGCCGATCTTCCAGATGGGCAACGCCATTTGAGGCACACCTGGGCGCGCGCACGAACCGAAGGAACGAGATCCGCATGGATGAGCTGTTGCACCTCCTGGAGACACATGACAGTCTGCGCATCGCCGTATTCGCCCTGCTCGGCCTGCTGGTCGGGAGCTTTCTGAACGTCGTCATCCTGCGCCTGCCCTCGCAGCTGACCTACCGCTGGCGTCAGGAGGCGCGCGAGACGCTCGGCCTCGCCGCTGACATATCCGACGTAGCGCCGCCGGGCATCGTGCGCCCGCCCTCGCGTTGTCCCCATTGCCGGACCATGCTGCGCCCTTGGCACAACATCCCCGTGCTGAGCTATCTCGCGCTGCGCGGCCGTTGCGGCCATTGCGGCGCGCCCATCAGCCTGCGCTATCCGCTGGTGGAAAGCTTCACCGCGCTTGCCTTTGCCCTCATCGCCTGGCGCTTCGGCGCCGGCCCCGAAGCGCTGGGCGCCCTGACGCTCACCGCGCTGCTGATCACGCTCGCAGGCATTGATCTCGACCACCAGATCCTGCCGGACAATCTGACGCTGCCGGGCCTGTGGCTCGGGCTGCTGTTCAATCTTTCCAGCAGCTTTGCACCGCTTGGCGATGCGGTGATCGGCGCCATGGCAGGCTATCTCGCGCTGTGGAGCGTCTATCAGGCGTTTCGCCTCCTCACCGGTAAAGAAGGCATGGGCTACGGCGACTTCAAGCTGCTGGCACTGCTCGGCGCCTGGCTAGGCTGGACCCATCTGCCGGGCATCATCCTGATCGGCTCGATCGTCGGCGCGCTCGTCGGCAGCGTCGCCCTGCGGCTCTCCGGGCGGGATCGCCAGACCCCTATCCCCTTCGGACCCTTCCTAGCGGTCGGCGGCTGGATCATGCTGATGGCCGGGGAACATCTAAACCGAGGCTACCTACAGCTGTCCGGCGTGGCGTAAGCTTGCACCTGGACAGGCTCGCACCAGGGACTTCATGTTCATCGTCGGACTCACGGGCGGCATCGCCAGCGGCAAATCCACCGTCGCGGAACGCTTCGCCCGCCACGGCGTGCCGGTCATCGATGCCGACGCGCTGGCGCGGCAGGTGGTCGAGCCGGGCCAGCCTGCACTGGCGCGACTGATCGAGACCTTCGGGGCCGACATCCTGGATCCGAATGGCCGGCTCGACCGCGAAGGTCTGCGCCGACGCGTCTTCGCCGACCCCGACCAGCGGCGCGCGCTCGACCGCATCATGCACCCCGCCATTGGTCTGGCCATGCAACAGGCGCTGCGCGCTGCAGAAGGCCCTTATGTGATCCTGATGGTGCCGCTCTTGGTGGAGACCGGTCAGCACCGCATGGTGAACCGCGTGCTGGTGGTCGACGTGCCCGAGGCTGTGCAGATCGAACGGCTGATGGCGCGCGATGGAAGCGATGCCGATCAGGCCGCCGCCATCCTCGCGGCGCAGGCCAGTCGCGCCCAGCGCTTGGCAGCGGCGCACGATATCGTGAACAATTCAGGTTTACCCGAGGCGCTGGACGCCGCGATCGACCGCCTACACGCCGCCTACACCGCCATGGCGGTCGATCCTGCGGCCCGCGAGCACCGTCTGACTCTGCCGTAACATCCTCCACCGGCGCCGACCGTCTTGCTGATCCTGAGGCACCGTGCATTTCGAACATCCCCTCAATGAGCGCATGCGCAAGTTTCTCCGTATCGAGTTCGTGCTCGCGCAGGCACGCCACACCCTGCATGGCCGAACGCCCTGGGACACGCGCGCCACCCTCAGCCATCTACTGGAAATCCTCGACACCGTCGGGCGCGGTGACATCAAAGGCGAACTCATCGCCGAACTGGAACGCCACAGTCTTTGCCTTGAGCGACTGCGGCAACGCGAGGGGGTCGACCAGACTCAACTGGAGGAAGTGGTCACGCGCCTACGGCAATTGCTGGACCGGCTGCACGGCTTTCCCGGCCAGCCCGGTCAGGCCTTGCGGCACCACGACCTGTTGAGCGCCTTTCGCCAGCGCGCCAGCATCCCCGGCGGCACGGCGCCATTCGATCTGCCCGCCTTGCACTGCTGGCTACAGCAGCCGCACGAGCAGCGCCAGAGCCAGCTCGAAAGCTGGCTGGGCCAGTTCGACCTGCTCGCCGAATGTGTGGACCTGCACAATCGGCTGGTGCGCGAAACCGCACGCCGCAGCCAGGAAATCGCCCATCAGGGCTGCTTCGAGCAGACCATGGACGCCGACCGTTCGTGCCAGTTGCTGCGCATCAGCCTAGCCGCCGACAGCCAGTTGTTTCCCGAGGTGAGTGCCGGGCGGCATCGACTCACGATTCGTTTCATGCACCAGCCGGACCTCTCCCAACGCGTCGTGCTGTGCCGCGACAACGTACCCTTCCGGCTTGCCTGCTGTGGCATCTCATGATGCCAACGGATACCATCCGCGGAGCGCGCTGTCCCCGTTGCGGGAAGACCGCTGCGGTGACGGACAACCCTTTCCGGCCGTTCTGCAGCGAGCGCTGCAAGCTGATCGACCTCGGCGCCTGGCTGGGCGAGGCTTACCGCATTCCGGCGGAGCACTCGCCCGAGTCCACCGGCGAGACGGACGACCCGAACCAACCCGAACCCAATTGACACGCGAGCGAGTGCCATGGGCTTGAGATATCAAAAACGCATCCGGCTCGCCCCCGGCCTGACGCTCAACCTCAGCAAGCGCGGGGTGTCGTTGTCGGTGGGCCGTCGCGGCGCGACGCTCAACGTCGGCGCGCCCGGCGGTCCGCGTGCGACCGTGGGCCTGCCCGGCACCGGTCTGTCCTATTCGCTGCGGCTGCAGCGGCTGCGCGCCTGGGCGACAGCGCATCCCGTGCTGGCCGGCCTGCTGAGCCTCGCCCTGGTGCTGGGCGTGGTCGTCGTGCTCGGCCTGTCGCGCTGAACGGCGCCGATCGTCTCAGCAGTGCCACACGGGCGCCGCTCGCCGGCGGGTAAAATCAGCAGATCCCCCCTCCGGAGCGCCCGATGAGCACTGCGACATCCGCCGAGCAAAACGCCCGCCTGCTGCGCTTGACCACCACCGCGTCGGTGGCCACCGCCGTCGTCCTGATCCTGGTCAAGGCCGGGGCTTGGGTGCTGACCGACTCGGTCGCGCTATTGGCGTCCCTGGTCGATTCGATGATGGATTCGGCAGCATCGCTCATCAACCTCCTGGCCGTCCGCTACGCCCTGGCCCCAGCCGATGAGGAACACCGCTTCGGGCACGGCAAGGCCGAAGCCTTGGCCGGTCTGGGGCAGGCGATGTTCATCGCCGGCTCGTCGGTGTTTCTGGTGCTGGAGGCCATCGATCGGCTGGTGCATCCGGTGCCGCTCACCGACACCACCACCGGCATCGCAGTGATGGCGTTCAGCATCGCGCTCACCCTGGCGCTGGTTGCACTGCAGCGCCACACCATCCGCCGCACCGGCTCCACCGCCATCCGCGCCGATTCGCTGCACTACATCAGCGATCTGACGGTCAACCTCAGCATCATCCTCGCGCTGCTCGCCGCCTCGGCTGGCTACGGGTCACTCGATGCCTGGGCCGGCATTGCGATCGCCGCCTATATCTTCTACAGCGCCTGGCACATCGCCCGGGACGCCTTCCATCACCTGCTGGACCGGGAAGTGGATGGCGCCGTACGCGAGGCGATTCTGGCGCTGGCACATCAGCCGGAGGAGGTGCGTGGCGTACACGATCTGCGTACCCGTCAGTCGGGCCAGCAGATGTTCGTGCAGATCCACCTCGAGATGAGTCGCGATCTGCCGCTCTGGCAGGCTCACCGGGCGGCGGAGTGGGTGGAAACGGCGGTACGCGCGCGTTTTCCCGGCAGCGACGTCATCGCCCACCAGGATCCGTGGCCGATGTTGCCGAGCGACGAAGAACTGGCCGTGCCCCTGCCCGAAGCGCCGCACCGAAGTCATGGAAACGCAGAATAACTGGCCCGAATCCAGGCGCTGGGGAACAAGCGCTTCAGTTCATTGACCGCAAACGCGTGTATGGGCTGATTCCGTTGCCGTGAACCCACGCAGATGTGGGGCGCGCGCCGCTGCCGCAGCCGCGGGTCAGGCAGCGCGGGCTCACGAGGCGGCGAGTTCCCGAAATGTCTCGTCGGCCGCAAGCAAGGTCGCCGCCAGTTCGCCTTCGCCGTGCATGGCCGAGACGAACCCGGCCTCGAAGGCCGAAGGCGCGAGATAGACGCCGCGGCCCAGCATGCCGTGGAAGAACCGCTTGAAGCGTGCCACGTCGCAAGCCATGACGTCCTCGAAATGGCGCACATTCGTCTGACCTGTGAAAAACAGCCCGAACATACCGCCCACGGCGTGGGTGGCGAGCGCAATCCCATGCGCCGCGGCCCGCTCCGCAAGCCCGTCGACGAGCCGCTGGGTCATGTTCTCCAGCCGCTCGAAAAAGCCGGGCTGGCCAAGGATGTTCAGGGTCGCGAGCCCCGCCGTCATGGCCAGCGGATTGCCCGACAGCGTGCCGGCCTGATAGACCGGGCCGTCGGGCGCGAGTTGGTTCATCAGATCGGCCCGGCCGCCGAAGGCGCCGACCGGCATGCCGCCACCGATGACTTTGCCCAGTGTGGTGAGATCGGGCCGCACGCCATAGCGCGCCTGCGCCCCTCCGAGCGCCACCCGAAAGCCGGTCATCACCTCATCGAAGATCAGCACGCTGCCGTGCGCGTCGCACAGCGCGCGCAGCCCGGCGAGGAAGCCGTCGGCCGGCGGGACGCAGTTCATGTTGCCCGCCACCGGCTCGACGATCACCGCCGCGATCTCCGGGCCCCATTGCGCGAAGGCTTCGCGCACGGTGGACAAGTCGTTGTAGCGCAACGTCAGCGTCTGCGCCGCCAGCGCCGCCGGCACCCCCGGGGAGGTCGGCACGCCCAGGGTGAGGGCACCGGAACCGGCCTTGACCAGCAGGCTGTCGGCGTGGCCGTGATAGCAGCCTTCGAACTTCACGATCTTGTCGCGTCCCGTCGCGCCACGCGCCAGACGGATCGCGCTCATGGTGGCCTCGGTGCCGGAGTTGACGAAGCGCACTTTCTCGATCGACGGCATGAGCTGGCAGACGCGACGGGCGAGCTGGGTTTCCAGCGCCGTCGGCGCGCCGAAGCTGAGGCCCCGAGCCGCCGCCTGCTGCACCGCGCCGACGACCTCGGGGTGCGCATGACCGACGATCATCGGCCCCCAGGACCCGACGTAATCGACGTAGCGCCGCCCAGCCGCGTCCACCACGTAGGCGCCCTGCGCGCGCTCGATGAAGACCGGCGTTCCACCCACGCCGCGAAAGGCGCGCACCGGCGAGTCCACGCCGCCCGGAATGTAGCGCTGCGCTTCTTCGAACAAGGCTTCGGAACTGGGCATGATCAGGCTCCTGTGGGAAAAGAGGCGATTTCGGTGGCGGCGAACCGCTCGGCATAGGCGCGCGCCCGCGCCGCCGGATCGGCGCCGGCCAGACCGCCGATCACCGCCACCAGATCGGCACCGGCAGTGATGAGCACCGGCGCATTATCGGGCGTGATGCCGCCGATGGCGACGATCGGCACCGGCAGCGCCGCCCGGGCGGCCTGCAGCACCTCGAGCGGCGCCGGCGGCGCGTCGGGCTTGGTAGCAGAGGCGAAAAAGCGCCCGAAGGCGACGTAATCGGCGCCCTGCGCAACCGCCGTGCGCGCCCGATCGAGATCGGCGTAGCAGCTCACCCCGATCAGCGCCTGTGCGCCGAGCTGCGCCCGCGCCTGCGTCGGGTCGGTGTCTTCGCGACCCAGATGCACCCCATCGGCGCCCACGGCGGCGGCGAGCGCGACGTCGTCGTTGACGAGCAGCGGCACGCCCGCCTCGCGGCACACGGCCTGCAAGGCGCGGGCCTCGGTCAGCCGCCGCGCGGCATCGCGGCTCTTGTCGCGGTACTGCACCACGCGCGCGCCACCGGCGATCCAGGCTGCCACCCGCTCGGCCAGGGCCTGCGCGGAGGGCGCGCCATCGGTAATGGCATACAGGCCGCGCACTGGCCAGCGCCGGGCCGGCTCACGCACGGCTGACGTCATCATCCAGCCAACGACGGGGAATCGCCGCGCCGCGACCGGGGCGAAAGGCCGCTGTCAGCGTGCGGGCCACGTAGGCCTGCGCCCGCTCGGCGGCGAGCGCCACGGATTCCCCCAGCGCCAGCCGGGCCGCCAGCGCCGCCGCCAGCGTGCAACCGGATCCGTGAAACGGTCCCGGCAGGCGCGGCCAGGTGAACGCCTGCGCGCCCTCGGGGCCGTGCAGGCGGTTTTCCACCCGCGCGCCCGGCTCATCGCCGCCGGTCACCAGCACATACTGGGCCCCCAGCGCGCGCAGCGCCTCGGCCGAAGTCGCGAGATCGTCGATTCCGGCCAGAGCGCGCGCCTCGGGGGCGTTTGGGGTCAGCACGGTGGTGCGCGGCAACAAGGCCGCTCGTACCGCCGGGATGAGGTCATCGGCCGCGAGCCGGCCGCCGCCGGTCGCCACCAGAACGGGATCGGTCACCACCGGAATCGCCGGATAGCGGGCCAAGAGCGCCGCCACCGCCGTCACGATCGCGCCCGTGCCGAGCAGACCCAGCTTGATCGCGGCCACCGGTTGGTCGGCCAGCACCGCTTCGGCCTGCGCGATGATCAGCTCCGGTGCCACCGCCTCGACGCAACGGACATTGGCCGTGTCCTGTACCGTCAGGCAGGTGATCGCCACAGCCGCATGCGCGCCCTGCGCCGCGATGGCTTCGATGTCGGCCTGCTGGCCGGCGCCGCCGCTCGGGTCGTGTCCCGAGAGCACCAGCACCGTGGGGGGGAAAGAAGGTCGCGTCATAGAGCCCGGAGTCTATCACCCGCCGCCAGCGCGGTCGGGACGCAGGCCCGCTCGGTGACGAGCAGAAGCTTGCCGACGGTCCGGCCGCTTTCCAGCGCCCGGTGGGCGGTAGCCGCATCGCTCAGCGGCAGCGTCTGGTGGATCAGGAGATGTAACTCACCGGCGGCGAGCGCGCCGAACACCGCCTCAGCATGCGTGCGCAGCGCGGCGGGCTCGGCGATGTAGTGGAACAGGCTGGGGCGGGTGAGGAACAGCGAGCTGGCGGCCAGGCGGACCGGATCTATCGGCGGCACCGGGCCGCTGGCCTGACCGAACAGCACCAGCATGCCGCGCTTGGCCAAGGCGGCCACCGAGGTGTCGAAGGTGGCCGCGCCGATGCCGTCGAATACGGCCCGGACGCCTTTCCCCTCGGTCCAGTCACGGCAAGCGGCAAGCACATCCTCATGGCGGCGATCGATTACGCGCTCGGCACCGGCCGCGCGGGCCAGGGGAATCTTCTCGGCATGCCCGACGGTGGTGATGACCCGCGCGCCACGCCAGCGAGCCATCTGAATCAGTAGGCGGCCCATACCGCCCGCGCCGGCATGAATCAACACCTGATCGCCGGGCGCGAGCGGGCAAGTCTCGACTGTCAGGACGCGCGCCGTCAAACCCTGCAGCAGCGCGGCAGCGGCCTGCTCGGTGGAAAGATCAGCGGGGACTAGCACCAGCCGATTGGCGGGAACGACGATCCGTTCAGCATAGCTGCCCGGTACGCCTGCCCAGGCCACGCGATCCCCGATCTTCCAGTCGGTGACTCCGGCGCCGAGTGCGCACACCGTCCCGGCCCCTTCCATGCCTGGCGTGAACGGCAGCGGCTGGGGATACAGGCCGCTGCGGTGATAGCAGTCGATAAAATTGACGCCAGCCGCCTCGACATCGATGAGCACCTCGCCGGGCGCCGGCGCCGGATCGGGAAGCGTTTCGAGGGCGAGGACATCCGCCCCTCCGGTCTGATGGATGCGTATGGCTTGCATGGCGGTGCCTCCGGCAGGGAACGGCTCAGGCCGATTTCAGCAGGGCAGGGTCGATGGGCAGTCGGCGGATGCGCACACAAGGTGCGGCGAAGATCGCATTGCAGACAACCGGCGCGATCACCGCGATTGCATGCGTCGTAAATCAGGCGCGCGCATCCGCTGCGTTCTCGCAACCGTCCTGCTGCAGCTGCCACTCCGTTCCACTGGCAGATGGCCTTGCCCGAGCATCGGGCATTATGACGCGATGCGCATTATCGCCTGAAATCCGACCCAACGGATCCGGCATGGTGGCGATGATGGCATCTGCCAGAAAGGCGGGTTTTCCTGATGGAAACACTGCGATATTGGACCGACCGCTCAAAGAACCGCTAGAATCCCCACCGTCATCGGGGAGTAGCCGCTCTTCCGCCGGAAGAGGCTTGCGTCAACACACTTGGCCCATCGGCCATGGCGCAGGCAGTCCCGCACCTGGCCAGACCTTTGACCACAGCGCCTCCGCAGGCCGGGGCGGCGCCGTGGTCAACTGCGTCGTTCCGGCCGGGGAATCTCATGGAAGCCTTCTTCGTCTCTACCGGCCTCGTCGCGCTGGCCGAAATCGGCGACAAGACCCAACTCCTCGCCTTCATCCTCGCCGCGCGCTTTCGGCGCCCCGTGCCCATCGTACTGGGCATCCTCGCGGCCACGCTGTTCAATCACGGCCTCGCCGGCAGTCTGGGCGCCTGGATCGCGGGCGCAGTCGATCCGGCGATTCTGCGCACCGTGCTGGGTCTGTCCTTCCTCGCCATGGCCGTCTGGATGCTGATCCCCGATCGGATCGACGCGGACGAGATGCATCTGTCACAGCGGCTGGGCGTCTTCGGCACCACGCTGCTCGCCTTTTTCTTCGCCGAAATGGGCGATAAGACCCAGATCGCCACCGTGGCGATGGCTTCGCATTACGCCGCACTCATACCGGTGGTCGGCGGCTCGACGCTCGGCATGATGATCGCGAACGTCCCGGCCGTTCTGATCGGCGAGCGGCTGGCAGCAAGCCTGCCCACCCAACGCATCCACCAGCTCGCCGCCGCGCTGTTTGCGCTGCTGGGCGTAGCCGTGCTGTTGGGCTGGGGGACGTAAACCAGGCCGGTTTCGCCATAACCCCACGGCGGAGACGCCCGCAGGATTGGGCTATCATGAGCACTCCGCTGCTTCCCGCGAGTCGATCGACCATGGACATCCCCGCGACTCCGCCGCGTCATCCGACCCACGCCGTGCGCATCCGCAACCTGACGGTCGGCGGCAGCGCGCCCGTCGCCGTGCAGTCGATGACCAACACCGACACCGCCGACGAGGTCGCCACCGCCATCCAGGTGGCGCAGCTCCATCGCGCCGGTTCGGAGCTGGTGCGCATCACGGTCAACACGGTCGAGGCCGCCGCTGCGGTCCCCGGCATCCGCGAGCGGCTGGACCGCATGGGCCTCGACGTGCCGCTGGTCGGCGATTTCCACTTCAACGGCCACAAGCTGCTCGCCGGCAACCCGGCCTGCGCCGAAGCGCTGGACAAATACCGCATCAATCCCGGCAACGTCGGCAAGGGCCAGCGCCGCGACAGCCAGTTCGCGCAAATGATCGAGCTGGCCTGCCGCTACGACAAGCCGGTCCGCATCGGCGTGAACTGGGGCAGCCTGGATCAGGATCTCCTGGCGCGCATGATGGACGACAATGCCCGCCGGCCCGAGCCGTGGGATCCGCGCCGCGTGATGGACGAGGCGCTCATCGCTTCGGCGCTGGACAGTGCGGCGCGCGCCGAGGAACTGGGCCTTGCCGCC
The DNA here is from genome assembly GCA_035573755.1 of Candidatus Acidiferrales bacterium. Lineage (GTDB taxonomy): Bacteria > Pseudomonadota > Gammaproteobacteria > UBA5335 > UBA5335 > Macondimonas. The sequence continues at coordinate 12,029 of DATLZY010000028.1, read as the reverse complement.
GACCGCATCATCATTTCCTGCAAGCTCAGCGGCGTGCAGGACCTGATCCGCGTCTACCGCGAACTGGCCCGGCGCTGCGCCTACCCGCTGCACCTGGGCCTGACCGAAGCCGGTATGGGCGTCAAGGGCATCGTCGCCTCCACCGCCGCGCTGGCCGTGCTGCTCCAGGAAGGCATCGGCGACACCATCCGCATCTCGCTCACGCCGCAACCCGGCGAGCCGCGCACCCGCGAGGTGGAGGTGGCGCAGGAGATCCTGCAGAGCATGGGCCTGCGCGCCTTCACGCCCAGCGTCGTCGCCTGCCCCGGCTGCGGACGCACCACCAGCACCGTGTTCCAGGAACTCGCCCGGGACATCCAGAGCCACCTGCGCGAACAAATGCCGATCTGGCGCGAGCGCTATCCGGGCGTGGAAAACATGACCATCGCCGTCATGGGCTGTGTGGTCAACGGCCCCGGCGAGAGCCGACATGCCAACGTGGGGATTTCATTGCCCGGCACCGGCGAGGTGCCGGTGGCACCGGTTTATGTGGACGGCGAGAAGACGGTCACGCTCAAGGGCGAAACCATCGCCGCGGATTTCTCGCGCATCGTGGACGATTATGTGGTCCGCCGCTACGGCAAAGCCGAAGGCTGAATCGCGCCGCCGGTAAGGCGACGCGTGTGTTCAGCAATTGCCTTTCTTGGCCTGCCCCGGCGGGCAGAAGCCGCCGCCGCGCGCTGGCGGCGGGGCGACGATGACGGCCGGCGCCGGAATGCCGGCCTCGTGACGATGCCCGTCGTCCCTGTCGACGGCAATCGCGGTGCCGGCAGCCGCGCCGACAGCGCCGCCCAGGATGGCACCTTCGCGACCGCCGACCTGCTGACCGATGACCGCGCCCGTGGCGCCGCCAAGCGCGCCGCCGATGGCAGCCTCAGTCGTCGCGCTCTGGGCCAGCGCCTGCGCGCAGTACATCAATCCCAACACGGCAATCCCGATCAGTCCCACATTATTGCGCTTCATGGTGGTCACCCCCTTCGGGTTTCGAGCGGAGCGGATGGCTTGCGACCATCCGCTCCGATTGCGCGATTTTAGCGGCGCTGATCAATGATCGTCGTGATCATGATGACGGCGATGATGCCAGGCGGCTTCACGCGCCACGTGTCGCGCCACCGGGTGATAGTGCCCGCGGGGCACCACGACGGGCCGGTTGATCACCACCGGGCGGGCCGGGTAGTAAGCCACCGGGCGCGCGGGGTAATAGGCCACGGGCCGCGCCGGATAATAGGCGACCGGCCGGGCCGGGTAGTAGGCCACCGGCGCCGCATGACCACCGTAATAAGCGGGGCGATCGTGGTCATGATCGTCCACCGCCAGACCCGCGCCGAGCGCGCCGCCCAGCGCGCCGCCGATGGCCGCGCCCGTGGCGCCGCCGATCTGCTGTCCGATCACGGCGCCTGCCGCGCCACCCAGCGCACCGGCGACGATGGCCTCGCGCCGGTTATTGTCGGCCAGCGCGCTCGTCGATCCCAACAAACCAATCAATCCCGCCAGCACTAACCGTTTCATGGCCGTTGCTCCAACCAAACACCCCTCTTGGGGCGCGTACAGATTGGAACACGGAAATCGGCGCAAACAACTGTTTCCACTCAGCGACAGCCTTCGAACAGCTCCGTCAGGCGGCGCTCGGAGACACGGCCCAAAACCCCGAGTTCCTGCGCGAACAGCGATAGACGGTATTCCTCGATCATCCACCGCAGCGTCTCCCGCCGGGCTTGGCACTCCGGGTCGTCGGTGGCCGGCAAATGCGCGAGGCGGCGCAGCCAGTGCGCCACGGCCGCCTGCCACTGGGCGTCGCGCGCGACCCGGCCGGGCAGCTTGTCGAGCCGCAGGCGCGCGCCCTTGAGGTAGACCGCCAACCGGCCGAGCCAGGGATCCGCGACGCGGGCCGCAAACCCCGGCGCCATCAGCCACTCGGCTTGCGCCCGGATATCGGCCAGGACGCTGCGCCGGGGCTCGGGCGCATCCGTCTGCAACAGAGCCCGGAGCTGCTTGTACTCCGTGAGCGCCGCGTGCACGGCCTGCGTGACCTGTCCGGCCGTGCTCATGAGCTGGCGCCGGCCTGCCTCCAGCCGTGCGGTGAAGGTCTCGGCATCACGCGGCAAGGGCGGGACCAGAAACGATCGTTCGAGCACCGCCTCGATCAGATCGCTCCGCAGTGCGTCCCAACGGCCCAGCGGCGCGTACAAGAGCCCCAACTCGCGCGTGAGCGGCAGCTGCTTTTCCAGCAGACGCAGGGAGGGGCCCAACTGCAGGCGCACCAGCGCCAGCACGCCGGCGCGGTGCGCGCCCCGCGCGACCTCGGGTCGATCGAACAGCCGCAGCGCCACGGCGCCCCCTTCCGCCGCCAGCGCCGGCCAGGCCGGGACGCGCAGGCCAGCCCGCACAATCTCCACCGGCCCCTCGGGCAGCGGACCGAAATCCCACGCACGCACGCCGTCCCGATTCCAGCGCGCCGCCTCACCGCTCATCGCCGCGGCGGCCGCTGCCGGCGCCGCGATCCGCCCGTCGCCGCGATGGGCGGCCTGCAGCGCCGCCAGATCGCGCCCGGCTGCGACGATGCCCCCATCCGGCGCCAGGATCTCGAAGCGCATGCGCAGATTGTCGGGCAGCGCCGCCTCCGGCCACTCCTCGGGCGGCACCGTGACGCCGGTCATGCGCGCCAAGGCCTCTGACAGCGCGCTGCGCAAAGGCGCCTCGGGTGCTTCCAGCAGCGCCTCGGTCGCGGCTTGTGCGAAATGGCGCGCCGGGATGAAATGGCGGCGCAACGCCTTGGGCAGGGCGCGGATCAGCGCCTCCACCTTGTCCGCGAGCATGCCCGGCACCAGTCGCTCGAACGATTCGGCGCGCAGCGGCGCCAGAGCCGGCTGGGGGATCTGGACCGTGACCCCGTCCTCGGGATCGCCGGGCTCGAAACGATAACGCAGGCGCAGCGGCATGCCCCCAACCGTCATCTGGTCAGGGTAGGCGCGACTGTCCGCCCAGGCCGAATCGGCGCGCACCAGATCCTCACGGCGCATGAACAGGAATCGCGGCGCGTTGCGCTCGACCTCCTGGCGCCAGCGCTCGAAACGCGCCATGTCGTGGATATCGGCCGGAATACGCTGCGCGTAGAAGTCGAAAGGCGCGTTCTCATCCAGCAGGGCGCCGGGCTGGCGCAGCTTGGCTTCTTCCTCGAGCAACTCTGCCCACAGCGCGCGGTTGTGCGCCAGAAAGCCCCCGCGGGTGCGGCATTCGCCGGCGACCAGACCCTCGCGGATCAGAAGCTCTCGTGCGAGCACAGGATCGATGGGCCCGTAATCGACCGGTCGTCTGGCGCTCAGGATCAGCCCATGCAGGCTGGTCTGCATGTAGGCACCGACCCGCCCGGCGCGTGCCTGCCAGTGCGGCTCCAGATAGCTGCGCTTGAGCAGATCACCGGCCGCGGCCTCGACCCAGGCCGGCTCGATTGCCGCCACGGTGCGCGCATAGAGCCGGGTGGTCTGCACCAGCTCGGCGGCCATCACCCACTCGGGGCGCTTCTTCGTCAATGCGGAGCCGGGATGCAGATGGAAGCGCACGCCGCGCGCGCCCTGATAATCCCCCTCCTCGCGCTTGCGCCCGATGCGCCCCAGCAAGCCGCTGAGCAGGGCCTGATGGATGGCGGCCTCGGTAGCCGGCTCCTGATTCACCCGCAGGGATTGCTCGTGCGCCAGTTGCAGCAGTTCGCGGTGCACATCCGACCACTCGCGCATGCGCAGCGCCGAGACCATGTGCGCTTCACAGAACTGCCGCCGCGCCGCGCCCGAACCGCCGGCCTCGCGCCAGGCCTCCCACAGCCGCAGGTAACTCAGAAAATCCGACCGCGGATGCCGGAACACGGCCTGCTTGCTGTCGGCGAGCGCCGCCTGCTCCGGTGGACGCTCGCGCGGATCGCCGACGGCCAGCGCGCTGGCGATGATGAGCACCTCGTGCAGGCAGTGGTGTTCGGCGCCCGCCAGCACCATGCGCCCGATCACCGGGTCCACGGGCAGCCGTGCGAGATCCCGGCCGCGGCGGGTGAGCCGGTCCGCGGCATCGAGCGCGCCCAGCTCGCGCAGCAATTGCACCGCGTCCTTCACATAGCGCGGATCGGGCGGATCGGGGAAGGGAAACGCTTCGATCTCGCCCAGCCGCAAAGCCTTCATCTGCAGCACAACGCCCGCAAGGTTGGTACGCAGGATCTCGGGATCGGTGAAGCGCGGCCGCGCCAGATAGTCCGCCTCGCTGTAGAGCCGGATGCAGACGCCCGGCGCGGTGCGCCCGCAGCGGCCGGCGCGCTGGTCGGCGCTGGCCTGGGAGATGGGCTCGATGGGCAGGCGGCCGACCTTGGTGCGGTGGTTGTAGCGGCTGATGCGGGCAAGGCCGGTGTCGATGACGTGGCGGATGCCGGGCACGGTGAGCGAGGTCTCGGCAACGTTGGTGGCGAGCACGATACGCCGCTGCCGATGCGGCTGGAACACCAGGTCTTGGTGCCGCGCGGCCAGCCGGGCATAGAGCGGCAGGATCTCGGTGCCGGGCAGGTTCTGCCGGCGCAGCGCCTCGCCGACCTCGCGGATGTCACGTTCGCCCGGCAGGAAGACCAGGATGTCCTCGCGGCCGCCCCGATCCAGCTCGGCCACCGCCGCTAACACGCCGTCGGTGGGATCGCGCAGCGCCTTGGGATCGGCGTCGAGCGGCCGGTAGCGCAGTTCCACCGGATAGGTCCGCCCCGCCACGCTGAACACCGGCGCGCCGTCGAAGTGGCGCGCGAACCGCTCCGGATCGATGGTGGCCGAGGTGATGATGAGCTTCAGGTCCGGCCGGCGCGGGAGCAGCTGCTTGAGATAGCCCAGGAGGAAATCGATGTTCAGGCTACGCTCGTGCGCCTCGTCGATGATCAGGGTATCGTAGGCCCAGAGCATGCGGTCGCGGGTCAACTCGGCCAGCAGGATGCCGTCGGTCATGACCTTGATGAAGGGATCGGGACCGAGCTGCTCGGCGAACCGCACCTGATAGCCCGCTACCTCACCCAGCGGAGCGCCCAGCTCCTGGGCCAATCGGGTCGCCACGGTACGCGCGGCCAGCCGGCGGGGCTGGGTGTGGCCGATCAGCCCGCGGATGCCGCGCCCGGCCTCCAGACACAGCTTGGGGATTTGCGTGGTCTTGCCCGAACCGGTTGCGCCGCAGATCACCACCACGGGATGATCCGCGATGGCGGCGAGCAATTCAGCGCGCGCGCCGCTGACGGGCAGCTCGGGCGGATAATGCAGAGCCGGGAGCCGAGCCCGCCGTGTCTCGCAGGCTGCGCGGCTGGCCTCGATGGCGGCCGCGAGCTCTGCCATCGCCGCGGCGCTCACCGCGCCGCGCCGCTGCATCTCCTGCAGCGCCGACCAGCGCCGGCGCAGGGCAGGTTGATCCGCACTGCGGCAGGACTCCAGATCGGCCGGCGGCACGAGGTCGGCGCGCGGCATGGGGGGGCGACGGGTCAGGAGACGGGCCTCGTGGCGTGGACGAGATGCAGGTGCGGCAACACCTCGCGCAGATCATCGCGCCCGGCGAGATAGCGCGCCGCGAGGGCATCGGGCCCCAGTTGCTCGGCGAGGACGAATCCGGCCTGCGCCAGTGGCGCCGTCAACTGTTCCAGCAACAACCCGCCGGGCAGCGACTCGCCGAACAGATGCGCCATGAGCCGGGTGCGTGCCAACAGTTCCGGGAGCCGGGGCGCTGCGAACGCATCGGCGGCGAGGACATCCAGCGTGAAATGGCTGCCCGGCGCGGCGCACTGCCCCACCGCCGCGATCAGGCTGCAGCACGCCTCGGGCGTCAGGTAATAAGCCACGCCGAGCCAGGCAAACAACGCCGGCCGCCCGGCATCGAATCCGGCCGTGCGCAGCGCAGCCGGCAAGCGCTCAGGGATCGACAGATCGAGCGGCACCAGCGTCCGGCGGGCCGGTGTCGGCAAGCCGGCGCGATGCGCGCGCGCCGCCTTGTCGGCCAGAACCGCCGGCAGATCGACTTCGAAGAGCCGCACAGTGTCGAGCGCCGGCGGCCGGCGCCAGGCGAAGCTGTCCAGCCCCGCGCCCAGAATCACGTACTGATCGAGCCCTTGCGCCGCGGCGGCAACCGCAAGCGCCTCCTCGGTGTAACGGCTGCGCACCAGGGTCGTCGCGGCGCCGGCGAGAAAAGTACGATGAAAACCCGTCAACCGGCCAGCCAGCGCACCGAGGCGCGGGCGCACCAGCAAACGGTAGGCCGGATTGACCAGGGTGAGCGCGTAAGGATCGTCGAAGACCCGCGGCTGCCGACCGTGGCGATCGTGATCAGCGCGCGCCAGCGCGGCGGCCTCGGCCATCGGACTGGCCGCCAGAAACGGCAGATGACCGAGCCCGCCGAACAGCTTGTCCTGCCACCCCATCGATGGTTCACCGCGATCAAAGCGTCCATGATAATGGATCGGCGCGGCATTGCAGTCGCGCCCCTTGTGGAGAAAACCCATGGACGGAACCCCGGCGCCGCAGGCGCCCCTCACGACAGCCGTGCTGATCACCGGCGCTTCCTACGGCCTCGGCTACGAACTGGCGCGCTGCTTCGCGGCCGACCGGCACGATCTGATTCTGGTGGCCCGCAGCGGCGATCGTCTCGCCACCGTTGCCGCTGAACTGCGCGCGGCGCATGGCATCACCGTCGACACGATTGCGATGGATCTGGCTCGTCCCGAGGCTGCCCGCGAGCTGTTCGCGGAGGTCCAGCGGCGCGGCCACACGGTCGAGACGCTGGTCAACAACGCCGGCTTCGGCACCTATGGCCGCTTCTCCGACATCGATTTCGATGCCGAGACCCGGCAAATGCAGCTCAACATGCTCACACCGACGCAACTCACCAAGCTGTTCCTGCCCGGCATGCTGGCCCGGCGGCGCGGACAGGTCGTGAACATGGCCTCCATGGCCGGCTATACGCCCGGGCCTTACATGGCGATTTATTTCGCCTCCAAGGCCTATCTGCTGTCCTTCTCCGAGGCCATCGCTACCGAACTGCGCGGCTCGGGGGTTGCGGTCACGGCCGTGTGCCCCAACGTGGTCGAGACGCGCTTTCAGGAAACCGCGCACAACCAGGCAGCCTACATCGGCGGCCGCTTCCGCCCGCTCATGGCCGATGCACGCACCACCGCGCGCCAGGCCTACGCGCTCATTAGGGACCACCGCGTGGTGGCCATCCCCGGCTGGACCAATCGCCTCGCGGTGGCAGGGCTGCGGCTTGTGCCACGCGCCCTCTTGCGCCGCGCCATGGTGCCCTTCCAGAAAGGACCCGACATTGCCGATTATCCGAAAGGAAGCTGAGATTGCGAGCGACCTGCGGACATCGGTCACAATGAGTCCGTATTCTCGCGGCGCTCGCAGTCGGCCAATCATGGCTGGCGCGTCGCCAGGGGTGACAAGGCCGGCGCTGCGCGACTGACCGGCGATCACCTCAGACAGGCACTGTCGTCAAGATCTCGTTTGCCGAGGAAGCTGCATGTCCCCGAAACGCTTTTCGATCGAAGTCCAGGCCCGGTTGCCCGAACGGCTGCGCGATCTCAACGTGCTGGCCAACAATCTGCTCTATGCCTGGGACCGGCGCGTGCGGCGGGTTTTCCGCCACATGGATCCGACCTTGTGGGATCGCTGCGGCCACAATCCCAAAGTCTTTCTGCGACAAATCTCGCAAAAACGGCTGCATGAATTGCTCGATGACATCAATTTCATGGAGGAATACGAGTACGCCCTGAACGTCTCGCGCCATTACCAGGATCAGACCCGCCGCCTGCATCCCAAGCTGGCACGCCACATCGACCCCGGCAAGGATGTCATTGCCTATTTCTGCGCCGAGTACGGCCTGCACGAAAGCCTGCCCATCTATTCGGGCGGTCTCGGCATTCTGGCCGGCGACTACTGCAAGGCGGCGAGCGATCTGGGGCTGCCCTTCGTCGCGGTGGGGCTGATGTACCACCAGGGCTATTTCACCCAGATCATCGACGAGCATGCCGAACAGCGGGCCGAGTTCCGTCCCCACCGGCTCGAGGATCTGCCCATCACCCCGGCGCTCGGTGCGGACGACCGGCCGGTCGAGATCGAAATCGCCTTCCCCGGCCGCATGGTCCGGGCGCGCGTCTGGCAGGCGATGGTGGGGCATCTCAAACTCTATCTGCTGGATACCGACGTCGCCGAAAATCGCGATGATGATCGGTCGATCACCTACCAGCTCTATGGTGGCGACCGCATCACCCGCCTCAGCCAGGAGATCGTACTCGGTATCGGCGGTGTGCGGGCCCTGCGCGCGCTGGGCGTCGCACCGACCGTCTGGCACATCAACGAAGGCCATGCGGCCTTTCTGGTGCTCGAGCGCTGCCGGGAACTGGTTGCCAATGGCTTACCGTTCACCACTGCTCTCGAGCAGGTCGCCGGTGCTACCCTGTTCACCACACACACCCCCGTGCCGGCTGGGCACGACGTGTTCGACCGGGGCCTGATCGAGCCTTATCTGGGCGATCTGGCCCGCGCGCTCGACATCACCATGGATGATCTGCTTGCGCTGGGCCGTTCACCGGGCAACGAGTCGGGTTTCAACATGACCGCGCTGGGCCTGCGTGGATCACGCTTCCACAATGGCGTGAGCCGCATTCACGGCGAGGTGGCTTCGCGCATGGAAGCCTATCACTGGCCGCAGATCCCACCCGAGGAAAATCCCATCGGCTACGTCACCAACGGCGTGCACGTAATGACCTTTCTCGCCAGCGAATGGGTGATGTTCTTCGACTCGCGCTCGCGCGGCTGGCGCGAGCACATGACCGATAAACGGTTCTGGCAGGACTATGTGCAATCCATCCCCGACCAGGCCTTCTGGAGCCTGCGCCAGAACATCAAAATCGGCCTACTGGATCATGTCCGCGAAGCACTGTGCCGGCAATACCGGCGCAACCACGTGGGCGAGGCGCACATCCAGCGCATGCTCACCCATCTGTCGCCCAACGGCCATCCACCCCTGGTGATCGGTTTCGCCCGCCGTTTCGCGACGTACAAGCGAGCCACGCTGCTGTTTCGCGATCCAGTCCGGTTGGCTCGCATCCTGAACCAGGCTGACCGGCCCATCGTGCTCTTATTCGCCGGCAAGGCGCATCCACAGGACCGCCCCGGGCAGGACCTGATCCGCATCATCGGCGACTACGCCGAACAGCCCGAATTCGAGGACAAGCTGTTCTTCATCGAGAACTACGATCTCGCCCTCGGCCGCAAGCTCGTCTCCGGCGTAGATGTCTGGCTGAACACGCCCGAATACCCCATGGAAGCCTGCGGCACCTCGGGTCAGAAGGCCGGGCTCAACGGCGCGCTCAACGTCAGCATCCTGGACGGCTGGTGGGGCGAGACCTTCGATGGCACCAATGGTTGGGGGCTGATACCCCAAACCGGCGTCGATGCCGACACGCGCGATCGGCTGGAGGCCGAGGAATTGCTCGACGTGCTGGAACACGAGGTGATCCCGCTGTATTTCGCGCGCAACAGCCAAGGTTATTCGCCGGGCTGGGTCAGCCGTTCCAAGGCGGCGATGCAGACCATCCTGCCGCGCCACAGCGCCGAGCGCATGCTGGAAGACTACATTCGCCAGTACTACCTGCCCGCGATCAATCACGGCCGCCAGCTGGCGGCCAACGGCAGCGAGCTGGCGCGGGAGCTGACCCAATGGAAGGATCATGTCCGCCGGGCGTGGAGCGGGGTGCGTATGAGCCGGCTCGATGAGCCAAAGACGCGCATCGACGTCGAGGCGTCACTCGATCTGCGCGTGCGCGTCGAACTCAACGGGCTCGCGCCCGAGCACGTGCGCCTGGAGTGCGTACTGGGCAAAGAAGACGCTTTCGGACGCTTCCATCGAAGCACCTGCTATGCCCTCCAGCCGGTCGGTACCGAGGACAGCGCGACGGTTTTCGCCCTGCAAGAACCCATGACCGAGGCTGGGCTTTACACCTATGAAATCCGGCTGTTTCCCTTCCATCCCGCCCTGGCCCATCCCTTCGAGACCGGCTGCATGTTGTGGCTGTGAAGCACCGAGACGAAGCGCACGTCCCGCGAGCAGGCGCACGTGCGTGACACTTCCCCCGGCTATGGCGCGCTGATCCGGCTCGCCATTCCCGTCATCCTGGCCAACGCCGCCGCGCCGCTGCTGGGCCTGGCGGACACGGCGGTGATCGGCCACACCGGCGATGCGGCGGCCATGGGTGCGATCGCGCTCGGCACACTGATCTTCAGCTTTCTGTCCTGGGGGTTTGCCTTCCTGCGCATGGGGACCACCGGCTTCGTCGCCCAAGCGCACGGTGCGGGAGACCGGTCCGCCGTGCGCGCCATCTTCGCACGCGCCCTGATCACCGCCATCACCATCGGCGTCCTACTGATCCTGCTGCAGTGGCCGCTATGCGCCTTTGCCCTCGCGCTATTCGGCGCCACGCCCGCGGTGGAACAGAACGTCGCGGTGTACTTTCAGGCCCGCATCTGGGGCGCACCGGCCACGCTCGGGCTGTATGCCCTGCTGGGGACGCTGATCGGTCTGGGTCGCATGCGCACACTGCTGGCCTTGCAGATCATCCTGAACGGCCTGAATCTGATCCTCGACCTGTGTTTCGTCCTGGGCCTTGGATGGGGTGTGCGCGGGGTCGCGCTGGGGACCGTGCTGGCCGAATGGACGGCCTTCGCGGTGGGCCTGTCCATCGTGCTGCACCTCGTTCGCCCAAGTCCGGCTGACGGCGTGCCGATGTGGTCCTGGCGCGACATCTTCGTGCTGCAGCAATGGCAGCGCATGGTCAGCACCAACACCGACATCCTCTGGCGCACGCTGGCCCTGTTGGCTGGCTTTGCCTGGTTCACCAACCAGGGTGCCCGCTTCGGCGACGCGACGCTGGCCGCCAATCACATCCTGCTGCAATTCACGACCCTGTCGGCCTTCTTTCTGGACGGTTTCGCCTTTGTGCTGGAAGCCGAGGTCGGCCATGCCACCGGCGCCGGGCATGTGAACCGGTTTCACGCGACGATTTGGCGCTCGACGCTGTTGGCCGGCGCCACGGCCGCCCTGTTGGCGCTTGCCATCACAGGCCTCGGGCCGTGGTTCGTGCAGCGGCTGACGACCCTCGCGACGGTGCGGGAGGTCGCGCTCGCGCATCTGCTATGGGCGGCGCTCTATGTCGTATGCTCGTTTCCGGCCTTTCAGCTCGACGGCATCTTCGTCGGCACGAGCGCAAGCCGACCCATGCGCGACGCGACGCTGATGGCCCTGCTGACGTTCCTGGGCGCAACCTGGGTGACGGTGGCTCGATGGGGCAACCATGGCTTGTGGCTGGCTTTCGTGGGCTTCGTGATCGCTCGCGGCGCGTTTCTCGGCGCTTATTTGCCAGAGCTCATGCGCCGGCTACGGCTCAAAGCCTTGAAAGCTTGAGGAGAAAGGAGGTGGGGTGGACGATGGGGCTCGAACCCACGACCGCTGGAATCACAATCCAGAGCTCTACCGACTGAGCTACGTCCACCACTGATCTTGCGCCATGCAATGCCGCTCGCTCTCGGATTGGCGCGCCTGGCAGGAATCGAACCTGCAACCCTCGGCTTAGAAGGCCGATGCTCTATCCGGTTGAGCTACAGGCGCTCTTTTGAACACCCTAGCAGGAATGGTCGGGGTAGAGGGATTTGAACCCCCGACACCCTGCTCCCAAAGCAGGTGCGCTACCAGACTGCGCTATACCCCGAGAGACTGACCGAGGCTCGGCCTTGCCGCAACCGCATCGCCTACGGCAAGGGGGAGAATGATAGCCACGAAGGCGACCACCGTCAATTTAAGGCAACGCTGATCAAGCAGCCACGATGTGTGCGGATTCGGCTGATCCGGTTCGAACCCGTCGCTTGATTGGTTCACGGCCGTATCCACGGCTGTTTGGGCGTCTCGGGCGACTTTGGGGGGCGCGCAGCGCCGAGCGGACG
>DATLZY010000027.1:0-18183 GCA_035573755.1 Candidatus Acidiferrales bacterium | reverse complement strand
GGACAGGTTGCCGTTTGAACCGTGTTGTCGCTTCGGCTCGTAGGACATGTCGATGTAGTCGAACACATCTGCTCGTGCAGCCTCCCTCGTCGGGTGGATGCGCTGCCGGATCGGCTCGCGCTTGAGCAGACCGAAGAAGCTTTCCACTGGCGCGTTGTCGTGACAGTTGCCGCGCCGGCTCATGCTGCACACGAGGCTGTAGGCGGAGAGGAACTTCTGCCCGTCGTCGCTCCAGTACCTGTTCGCACGGTTGGAAGACGTTCGCGAGGCCACGTGGCGCTTTCTGATCAGACTCCAACGAGCACCGTCCCCCACGACGCCCTCGGCGGTATGACGCCCGCCTAGGACCGCCATCACCACACAGCCAGGAACTCTACTTTCGAACTGTTCGCTTGGCAGGGAGCTTATATAGAGTGGGGTGTGTTCCAGCGTGTCGGTTCGAGTCAAGGGGTAGCATTGGTGAGTTGCGGTAATCGGCGGGAAGCAGGCCATGCTTGCGCAGTTTGGCGCGCAAGGTGCTGGCATTGACGCGCAGCAGGCGCGCCGCGCCGTGCGGCCCGTCGATGCGGCCGCCGGTGAGACGCAGGACGTGCGCGAGATGTTCGGCGATGACGCTATCGAGCGGTGCCACCGCATCGCTGCTGGCGCGCAGGGCCGTCGCGGGCGGTGACGCGCCAGCAGAAGAGAGCGCCGGCTGGCGAGCGATGCCCACGCCCAAGGCCGTTTCCAGATCCAGCCGCTCGCCGCCACCCAGGATGACGGCGCGTTCCAGTACGGCGCCCAGTTCGCGCACATTGCCCGGCCAGCGATAGGCGAGCAAGGCGTCGAGATCACGTGCCGTAAGCGCGGGCGTCGGCACGCCGAGCCGGGCGGCGGCGCGGTGCACGAAATGGGCGGCGAGCAGCGGGATGTCCTCGGGCCGCTCGCGCAGTGGTGGCAAAATCACGGGAAAGACAGCCAGCCGATACCACAGGTCCTCGCGAAAGGCGCCGTCCTGCACCAGTCCCGGCAAATCGCGGTGCGTGGCCGCGATGACCCGCACATCCACCGGAATCTCGCGTTCGCTGCCCACGCGCTGGACGATACCGTCCTGCAGCACGCGCAGCAGGCGGATCTGCACTGCCGGGGTGAGTTCGCCGATCTCGTCCAGAAACAGCGTGCCGCCGTCGGCTCGCTCGAACCAGCCGCGCCGGGCCGCGAGCGCCCCCGTGAAACTGCCTTTTTCGTGGCCGAAGAGCTCCGAGTCGATCAGATCCGGCGGCACCGCGCCGCAATTCACCCGCACGAACGGCCCCTTGGCGCGGGTCGAGCGCTCGTGGATGGCGCGCGCGACGACTTCCTTGCCGGAGCCGGTTTCGCCCAGGATCAGGACCGTGGCATGCGTCGGTGCCACCTGCGCGACCCGCGCCATCACGCCGCGCAGGCCGTGGTCGGCGCCGACGATGGTTTCGCTCAGGCTGCTGCGCCCCAGACGCGACAACAGCATCTGCCGGTCGGCTTCGGCGGCGGCCTTGAGACGCTCCAGCTCGCGCAGGCGGCGGTCATTGGCAACCGCTGCCGCCAGCGGATCGAGCAGTGCCTGCAGGCGCGTCTGGGCAGCGGCGCCGACGGGCGCGAAATCGCCACGCTCGATGAGCACCAGGCCGATCAAGTCATCCTCGAACCAGAGCGGGGCGGCCATCGCGCCCCGCGCGGCAGGCAACCCCTGGATGTGCTCGAACGGCGCGTTCCAGCCTGTGTCTGGGTCCGCGAGCGCGATCTCGCGCCGCGCGGCCCACTGCACGATCCGCCGTGCCTGAATCGGGTCGTGAATCAGCGCCTGAGGCGGTGATGGCGTTGCGTGCTCGGGCCAGACCAGAAGCGGCGTGAACTCCTCCGGTTCGGTGCGGAATTCGTCGACCTGCAGGCGACGCAGCGGCATGACCTCGCGCACGGCATCGACGAACACCGAAACCGATTCGGTCACGCGCTGGTGGCGGCCGACCTCGATCCAGAGTTGGAGCAGCAGGTTTGCGGTCTCTTCCGCCATATCTGGTGTTTTCATGCGCCAAATGTAGCAGAAGATCTGCGCATCTGCGCTATTTGACGACTCTGAAAATGGCTATCTGCTGGCGTTTTCAAAATTTAAACAGATGCTTACATCGATATCCAAATGTTGGCGCTTTTCGTGCTTCAAGACGACGGTGCATCGATCATCACTGGGGGAGAACACGTGCGCTTTCTTCATGCTCTGATCCAAGCGGCCGTTGCGCCTGCCAGCCGCTTGCGGATGATTCGCGTCATGGCGTCGAGCCTGCTGCTGGGGCTCGCTGCGACGGCATCGGCCGCCGATACGACCCTGCTCAACGTCTCCTACGATCCCACGCGCGAGTTCTATCAGGACTACAACGTCGCTTTCGCGAAATACTGGAAGGCGAAGACCGGCGATCAGGTCACCATCCGCCAATCGCATGGCGGTTCGGGCAAGCAGGCAAGGAGCGTGATCGACGGTCTGCAAGCCGATGTCGTGACGCTGGCACTCGCGGCCGACATCGACGCCATTGCCGAGCAGGGCAAGCTGCTGCCGGCCAATTGGCAGTCGCGCCTGCCGCACAACAGCGCCCCCTACACCTCGACCATCGTGTTCCTGGTGCGCAAGGGCAATCCGAAAGGCATCCGCGACTGGAATGACCTGGTCAAACCCAGCATCGCCGTGATCACGCCCAATCCCAAGACCTCGGGCGGCGCGCGCTGGAACTATCTCGCCGCTTACGCTTACGCGCTCAAGCACAACGCCAACGATGACGCCAAGGCGCGGGCCTTCGTCAGCGCCCTATACAGGAATGCACCGGTGCTCGACACCGGCGCGCGCGGTGCGACCACCACCTTTGCCCAGCGCGGCATCGGCGATGTGCTGATCACCTGGGAGAATGAAGCCTTTCTGACGCTCGAGGAGTTCGGTGCCGACAAGTTCGAAATCGTCACGCCTTCGCTGTCGATCCGCGCCGAACCGCCGGTGGCGGTGGTCGATCGAGTCGCCGACCGTCGCGGCACCCGGGCCGTGGCGGAAGCCTATCTGCAGTACCTCTACAGCGACGAGGGTCAGAACCTCGCCGGCAAGCACCACTACCGTCCCACCAAGCCCGAGATCGCCGCAAAGTATGCCGCGACGTTCCCGTCCATCGAACTGATCGGCATCGAAGCTTTCGGCGGCTGGGCAAAGGCGCAGGTCACCCACTTCGCCGAAGGCGGTGTGTTCGACCAGATCTACGGGGTGGGCAAGTGAGCCTGGCCGTCGCGGTGCAGGTGCCGCGGCGGGGTCGAAGCCGGGCGGTCCTGCCCGGCTTCGGCCTGACGCTGGGGTTCACGCTTTTCTACCTGAGTCTGTTCGTCTTGATTCCGCTGGCCGGCATCTTCATCAAGTCGGCGGGACTGGGCTGGGATGGCTTCTGGGCCGTCATCGGCTCGCCGCGCGTGCGTGCGGCGCTCGAACTCAGTTTCGGCGCCGCGTTTGCCGGCGCCGCCATCAATGCGGTCTTCGGCCCGCTGGTCGCCTGGGTGTTCGTGCGCTACGACTTCCCCGGCAAGCGCCTGCTCGACGCCATCATCGACCTGCCGTTCGCGCTGCCGACGGCGGTGGCCGGCATCGCGCTGACCGCGCTCTATGCCGGCAACGGCTGGATCGGCAGCCTCCTCGAACCGCTCGGTATCAAGGTCGCCTATACGCCGCTCGGGATCACCGTTGCCTGCGCCTTTATCGGCCTGCCGTTCGTGGTGCGCACGCTGCAGCCGGTGCTGGAGGACGCAGAAAAAGAACTGGAGGAGGCCGCCGCCTCACTTGGGGCCAACCGCTGGCAGATCATCAGTCGCGTCATCCTGCCCAGTGTGCTGCCCGCCCTGCTGACGGGATTTGCATTGGCCTTCGCCCGCGCCGTCGGCGAGTACGGCTCGGTCATCTTCATCGCCGGCAATCTGCCGATGGTGAGCGAGATCGCGCCGCTCTTGATCATCATCAAGCTGGAGGAATTCGACTACGCCGGTGCCACGGCGGTGGCGAGCGCCATGCTGATGCTGGCCTTTGCGGTGCTGCTCGCGGTCAATGTGTTGCAGGCCTGGACGCGGCGGCGTCAGGGCGGCCGGCCATGAGCGCACTGCCATCGTCTGTGCCGCTGCCGGGCCACAATGCAGCCGTGACCGAAGCGCCCTGGTTGCGCAGGGTGTTGATCGCCATTGCGCTTGCCTTTCTCGCGAGCTTTCTGCTGTTGCCGCTGCTGCTGGTCTTCGCCGAGGCGCTGCGCAACGGGGTCGCCACCTACTGGGCGGCGCTGGCTGATCCAGAAACCCTTGCCGCACTGCGCTTGACGTTGATCGCCGCCGGCATCGCGGTGCCGCTGAATCTCCTGTTCGGCGTCGCGGCGGCCTGGGCGATCGCCAAGTTCGAGTTTCGCGGCAAGGCGCTCTTGATCTCGCTGATCGACCTGCCGTTCTCGGTCTCGCCGGTGATCGCGGGCCTCATCTATGTGCTGGTGTTCGGCGCCCAGGGTTGGGCCGGGCCGTGGCTGATCGCGCACGGCGTCGAGATCATCTTTGCCGTGCCGGGCATCGTGCTGGCCACGATCTTCGTCACCTTTCCCTTCGTCGCGCGCGAACTGATCCCGCTGATGCAGGAGCAGGGCAGCGAGCAGGAGCAGGCGGCGATCACGCTGGGCGCCAGCGGCTGGCAGGCGTTCTGGCATGTGACGCTGCCCAACATCCGCTGGGGGCTGCTGTACGGCGTGCTCTTGTGCAACGCACGCGCGATGGGCGAGTTCGGCGCGGTGAGCGTGGTCTCGGGCCATATCCGCGGCCTTACCAACACACTGCCGCTGCACGTCGAGATTCTCTACAACGAATACCAGTTCGCTGCCGCGTTCGCGGTGGCCTCCCTGCTCGCCGGACTTGCGCTGGTGACCCTGGGGGTGAAGACCTGGCTGGAATGGCGTCACGGCGATGCGCTGGCGGCGACGAGGAGACACTGATGGATATCCATGTCCGCAAGCTGCACAAGCACTTCGGCAACTTTGCCGCGCTCGCCGGCGTCGATCTCGACATCGCCTCCGGGGAGTTGATCGCGCTGCTCGGTCCCTCCGGCTCGGGCAAGACGACCTTGCTGCGCGTGATCGCCGGTCTCGAGTTCCCGGATCACGGCCAGATCCTGTTCGGGGAAGAGGACATGGCGCACCGGCCGGTGCGCGAGCGCCGCATCGGCTTCGTGTTCCAGCACTACGCCCTGTTCAAGCACATGAGCGTGCTCGACAACGTGGCTTTCGGCCTGCGCATCAAGCCGCGCCGTGAGCGGCCGGGCGAGGCCGTGATCCAGGCCCGCGCCCGCGAACTGCTTGAACTCGTGCAGCTCGGCGGCCTGGAAAAGCGCTTTCCGGCGCAGCTTTCCGGTGGCCAGCGCCAGCGCGTGGCACTGGCGCGGGCGCTGGCGATCGAGCCGCGCGTGCTACTGCTCGACGAGCCGTTCGGTGCGCTGGACGCGCGGGTGCGCAAGGATCTGCGCCAATGGCTGCGCGACCTGCACCGCAAGACCGGCTACACCACGATCTTTGTCACCCACGACCAGGAAGAGGCGCTGGAGTTGGCCGACCGGGTGGTGGTGATGAACAAGGGCGCCATCGAACAGGTCGGTTCGGTGGATCAGGTCTACGAGCGTCCGGCGAGCCCCTTCGTGTTCGATTTCCTGGGCGGCACCAACGTCATCGCCGCCACCGTGCAGGGCCGTGCGGTGCGCATCGGGGAAACCGACATCGCCGCCCTGCGCGACAGCCTGCACCCGAACGGCCCAGCGGACGTCTACGTGCGCCCCGGCGATCTGCGCGTCAGCGATGCCCAGGCGCCCGGTCTTGAGGTGACGGTCATTGCTGTCCAGCGCACCGGACCCATCGTGCGCGCGGTGGTCGAGCATGGCGCCAGTGGCCAGCGGTTGCAGGTGGAACTGCCGCATCTGCACCATGACGTACCGGCATTCACGCCCGGCGCGACGCTGCGGCTGCGTCTCGCGCAGTTCAGTCTCTACCCGCGCACCGAGCGGCCCGCACCGCAGACCGGCGTCGTCGCCCCGATGTTGATCGGGCGCGAGCGTGGCCGCACCGAGGTCAACTGACGTCGCAGCCTCGGTCGGTAGGTGTCATGGCGCGCCGAAAAGATCCTGTTGACCATCGAGACGGGGCGGGCGAAAGCGGGTGGTGTCGAGCGGAGGCAGCGGCGCGTCCATCCCGAGACGGCGGGCCGCGATCCTGAATCGCTGCGCCAGCAGGTCGGCGAAGGCGCCCGTGCCGCGGCGACGCACACCGAACTCGGCGCGATAGACCGCGCCGCCGTGCATCTGCCGCAGCAGGCTCAGGACATGCTCGGCCCGGCCCGGCACATGGGTTTCCAGCCAGGCGGTGAAGACCTCCGTCAGCTCGTGCGGCAGGCGCAACAGTCCGTAATGACCGTTGATGGCCCCGGCCGCGTGCGCCGCGGCGAGGATGCGCTCCAACTCGTGGTCGGTGAGCGCAGGGATCACGGGGGAGATGGATACCGTGACCGGAATGCCAGCCTCGCGCAGGGTCTGCATTGTGCGCAAGCGCCGTTTCGGTCCGGCGGCGCGCGGCTCCAGCCGCCGCGAGAGGTCCTCATCCAGCGTGGTGAGCGTGATGCCGACACGAACCAAGCCTTGATCGGCGAGCGGCGCCAAGAGGTCCAGATCGCGCTCGATGAGCGTCGCCTTGGTGATGAGCATGAAGGGATGGCGCGTCTCGGCCAGCACCTCGAGCAGCCGCCGCGTGAGCTGCAGCCGCCGCTCGACCGGCTGGTAGGCATCGGTGTTGACGCCGAAGGCGATGGGCGCCACCCGATAGCCCGGCCGCGCCAGTTCGCGGCGCAGTTGCTCGGGCGCATCGGGCTTGTAGAAGAGTCGGGTTTCGAAATCGAGCCCCGGCGAGAGCCCCAGAAAGGCGTGGCTGGGCCGGGCGTAGCAGTAAACGCAACCGTGCTCGCAGCCCCGATAGGGGTTGATGGAGCGGTCGAAGGGCAGATCGGGCGAACGGTTGAAAGTCAGTACCGTGCGGCTGTGATCGACGGCGAGCACGGTGTCGGGCGCCTCTGTTTCGGCAAATTCGGGCTCGCGTGCGCGGGTCTGGATCTCGAAACGCCCTTTGGGGTTGTGCACGGCGCCGCGACCCTTGAAGGCTGTGAAAGGGCGGGGAAGCACGGCCGGATCGTCGTTCGGCTCGTCATCAGGGGCGTGCATGCGGCTAGCCTCGGCAGCGGCCGTCCAGCAAGGGCAGGGTGATCAGTCTAACTCCGCCCTGCGGTAGCCGACAGCCGGAGGACGCAAACCTCGTGCTGCTGCCAGCACCCGCCTGGCATCAAGCTCGTTTTCAACACCGGAGGTCACACGCCGATGAGGATGAAAGCCAACGCGGCGCCCGCATCCAGCTCCATGGGCGGCGAGCCCGAGGCGCCGCAGATTGCCCATCGCGAGGCGCCGCTCCTGACCGCGCGCAAGGCCGATCGCAGCGCCCATGCGTCCATCCGCGCCAGCGCTCTGGTGTTTGCCGATCCGATGTCGCGGCAATTGCTGGACTATCTCGAGCGCATCGCCCCAAGCGAGGCGACGGTCCTGATTCAGGGCGAGACCGGCACGGGCAAGGAGCTGGTGGCCCACCACGTTCACGAACTGAGCGACCGTCGGGCCGGACCGTTCGTGGCAGTCAATTGCGCCGCGCTCAGCGAACATCTGATCGACGCCGAATTGTTCGGCTACACCAAGGGCGCGTTTACCGGCGCCCATGCGGATCGGGCCGGGTGGTTCGAGACGGCTCAGCGCGGCACCCTGTTCCTGGATGAAATCGGCGATCTGCCGCTCGGCGCGCAGGTGAAGCTGTTGCGTGTGCTGCAGCAGCGCGAAGTGGTGCGGGTGGGCGCACGCACGCCGATTCCGGTCGATTTTCGCCTCGTCGCGGCGACCAACGTCGATCTGAAGGCCGCTGTCGAAGCCGGTCATTTCCGGGCCGATCTGTACTACCGGCTCAGCGTGGCGGAAGTGCGGCTGCTGCCGCTGCGGGAGCGGCCGGGCGACATCGCGCCGCTGGCGCGGTATTTCCTGCAGACCTATGCGGAGCGGATGGGCGACCGGCCGGTACAGTTCACGCCGCAGGCGCTCGCTCGGCTGCAGGTTCACAGCTGGCCCGGCAACATCCGCGAACTGGAAAACGTCATCCACCACACGCTGCTGGTCTGCCGCGGCGATGAGATCGGTCCGCAGGACATCCATCTGCCGGAACGTCCACAGGTGACCGGTGAAGCAGCGACGGCGCCCGAGGAGCGGCTGCAGCAGGTGCTGTGGGCATTGCTCACACGGGGCACATCGGACCTGCATGCGACGACTGAACGGATCCTGATCGAGACGGCCTACCGTTACTGCGGCGCTCACCAGATCCAGACGGCCGAGGTGCTGGGCATCAGCCGTCACGTGCTGCGCGAACGGCTGCAGCGCTTAGGGATCATTCCCTATCCGCCCTCGCGTCGGGGGTGAATCAGCGCGCGGGCGCCTGCTGTGGCTGCAAGCGCCGGCAGAGCAGGGCGGCCAGATCCTGCGCCGCATGGCGGATGTCGGGAATGGCCGTGCATTCGAACAGCACGCCCTGCATCGGCGCGCCCAAGCTGTAGAGCTGGGGCGCGACCGACCCGTCGGCGGCGCGCAGCTCACCAGCAGCGGTGGCGTCGAGCCCGAGCCCGAGCGGGTGGGTCCGGACGTGACCGGCGGCGAACAGTTGCCGCAGCAGGGGATCGCGACTGCGGTCATAACGGCTCTCGGCGCCGGTCGCGTTGACGACCAGATCGAACGCCGCTTCCTCCACGGCGGACCGGCCACGGCGGCGCCAGCGCGCCTGAACCCGGCTTCCCACCTGGGACAGACTGTCCAGCCGCCCTGCGAGAACCGTGAGCCGGCCGGCCTGTTGCAACGCCTGCAGACGGGCATGGCTCGGATCGGGGATGCGGTGGCGGTGGATGTTCCAGAGGGTCCGGCCGTGCCGGACAAAGCGCGCCTGCTCGGCCGGCGACAGTTGCGCCCAAAGGCTCCCGGCCTGTACACGCAATCCGTTCATCGCCTGCTGCCAGGAATCGCTCGCCCTCGCGTGTCCCCGGACGTGTCGCATCAGCACTCGCAGCGAGCGCGTGGCATCTGATGCCGCGAATGGTGTCGATGTCTGCGTGCCCCAGGGCAGCGGCAGGCGGCCATGACGCGAGAGCGCGGTCAGGTGCACGCCCTCGCTTGTCGCCGGTGCGAGGCTCAAGACCCCGTCGACCATCGTGAGCCCGGTGCCGATGAACAACACCTGGGCGCGCGGCGGCACGATCTCATCGAGACGACATCGCCAGGGATCGTTCACGATCAGGCGCTCATCGATGCACGCGCTGCCGGGCAAGGTACGCGGCGGCAGATTGCCGATGGCGAGCACCACGGCGTCGGCGACCAGCATGCCGCCCCGCTCCAGTTCCACCCGCCAACGTTCGCCTTCTCGCACAAGCGCGCTCGCCGCGCTGCGGACGCGGATCACCTCGCCGCTGCCGCGCAACGGTTCGAGCAATGTCTCGAGATAGCGCCCATAGAGCTGACGTGGGACGAACTCGGCTGCGGCCACCGGCGGATCGATGCCCAAGCCGTTCAGCCACCGCAGGAAACCCGCGGGATCCTCGCGTGCCGCGCCCATGTTGCCCGCGGGCACGTTCAGCACATGCCGGAGATCGCAACCGGCATAGGCGGGCCCGTTTCCGGCTTCGCGATCGACGAGGATGATCCGGCCCGTGAATCCGGTGCGCTTCAAATGAAAGGCGAGCAAGCTCGCGCTGGCACCCGCTCCGATACAGACGATGGTCTTTGCGCTCACGAAAGCTCCTGTGCGTGGAAGGATCCGGGTGCAACCGGGGAAAGCATCCGGACAGGCCCGGATGAGCCAGGAATCGTCCGTCGTGCCAATGAAAAGGCGGCGATCGCGCCGGAGCGCCATCGCCGCAAGGGGGACCTGGACGCGATCAGGAGGTGAAGCCCGGTATCGGATAGCGGCCGTTCAGGGCGTGATGGCCCACCTCGACGATCTTGTAGGCCAAAGGATCGTGCAGGCTGTGGGTGCGCACGTTGCGCCAGAAGCGGTCGAAGCCGTAGCGGGGGTGCGTACCGCGCGAACCGATCACCTCGAAGATGCGGCTGGTCACATCCAGCGCCACCTGGGTCGAGAGCGCCTTGACGCCAGCCACCTTGACCATCAGCTCGCCGCGGTCTTGCGGCGTCAGCGCATCGCCCTTCTCCCACGCCTGCTGCAACAGGCGGCCTGCCTCGCGGGCAGCGGCATCGGCGCCCTGCAGGGCGATGGCGAACTCGCCATAGGTGCGCACGATGTAGGGATCGTCGGTCGCCTTCTTGACGCCGGCCGGCGTCCACGGCCGGGTCTGGGTGCGGGTGTATTCGCGCGCCGCCTCCAGTGCGCCGTGCGCGATCCCGAGGTACACGTTGGAGAAGATGAGCTGCACGATTGGCGTCCACAGGCTGCCGCGTTTGGCTTGCATGAAGGCCAGGATGAAGGCGTTGGGTGCGCCCAGAACCTCGTCCGGATAGACCTTCGCGTTGTGGAACTCGGTGCTGCCGCTGTCGGTCTGGCGCATGCCGATGGCGTTCCAGTCATCGTTGATATGGACGCCTTCGCGGTCGGTCGGGATTGCGGCGGCGATGATCGCGCCCTTGAGCGGGGACTCCTCCTGCACCACGCCGAACACGAACAGGAGGTTGGAGCCCTTGGCACCGCTGCAGAAGTGCTTGGTGCCGTTGAGCAGATAGCCGCCGTCCTCGGTCGGCGTAGCGCTGACCTTCCAATCCAGCACATGACTGTTGTTCTCGCTGGAGGCGTTGCCCGTCCACCAGTCGTTCTGCGCCAGCTGGCGGTACAGCCGCGCCTTCTGCTCGGCCGAGCCGAACAGCTCGATCATGGGCACGCTGCCGGTGTGATAGCCGTACAGATGGCCGAGCGAGCCGTCCACCTTGGCGATCTCGCGGATCACCTCGATGGCGGTTGGCCAGTTGGCGCCCCAGCCGCCGTATTCGGTGGGAACCAGCAGCGAGAGCAGGCCGCTGTCGCGCAAATCCTGCCGCTCGGCGGTGGCCGAACCCCCGGCGCGGTCGCGTTCCACTGCGGTGGCGCGCCATTTATCAGCGAGCTGGCGGGCAATGTCGACAGGGTTGGCGGTTCGGATACGGGTCAGATGTTCAGCGGACTGGCTCATGCGATTTTCCTTGTCGATTGGCGTTGCAGACTGTTGTTCAGGAATTCGGGTGCAGCCCAGGCTTCGAGCGGTACGGGCCGGAGCAGCAGCTTGTGGTCGAGGAGGAACTGTTGGGTTCGTTCGAGCAGGGCGAGGGCATCGACATCCAGACGCGGCACCAGGTGCTGGTGGAAATCGGCACCGAAGCCCTTGCGGATGGCTTCTTCCGAGACGCCGAGGTTGTCGGCGTGCAGGGCCGTGACCGCGTCACCATGCTGCGCTGCCCACCGCCCTGCATCGACCGCCGCATCGACCAGCCGCTGCACCACCTCGGGCTGGCGTTCGACCAATGCGCTGCTCACCGTCCAGACGCTGGCGAAGGCGTTGCGTGCGTCCAGCCCCAGGTCGAGCACCGGTCGGGCGCCGATGCGGGTTTCCAGTTCAGCCGCCCATGGCAGCCAGGCGAACAGGGCTTCAGCCCGATCCTGCTCCAGGATCGCCACCTGCTGACCGGCCACGTCCGGAAACAAGTCGGCACCCTTGAGCGTGCTGGCCGCCTGCAAGCGCTCCGGCGGCACGTCCACGCCCGGACTTTCGATGCGGACCAACTCGACGTCAGCGACGGTCAGTCCGCCCGCCGCCAGCGTGTGCAGCAGCGCCCGCGCCTCCCAGGTGCCTAGGGCCACCAGGGTCTGGCGCCAGGGATCGAGTTCCAGGTAGTTCCCCAATTCGCGGCGCAGGATGCGCGTCGCCGAGGCCGAGACGCCCACACGGCGGCCGGCGAGATCGGCCGGCTCGCGAATCGTGCTGTCGGCGCGCACGTAGTAGCCGCCGCGGCCCAGCACGGGCGTGATGCCGAGCAGACGGGTCCGGCCCGGGGCGCGCAGCCCCTCGCTCACGAGCGGCGGGATCTCGCCGCCGAAGCGCGTGTAGGCCGGCTGGTCGTAGGTGAAATGCACCGTGCCCTGGCGACCGCTCAGGATGTCGAGCGCGATGCCGTACTCACGCAGGATCCCCGAACTCAAGGCCGTGAGCAGGGCGTTGGGCACCGGGCAGTTGCTGTAGGTCAGCGTGGCTGGCTGGGCCTCCGCGCCGCTCAGGCGATGGCTTGTTAGTTCGACTGGACTTGCCATTCGTCGTCTCCCAAAGGTTGTGGTTGGCGCAGACCCAGGTGGTCGCGCAGGGTGCGTCCTTCGTATTCGGTCCGGAACAGGCCGCGGGCCTGCAGGATCGGCACCACCTGGTCGACGAACTCGTCGTAAGCGCCGGGCAGGAAAGCGGCCGAGATGATGAAGCCGTCGGCGGCCTCGGCCTTGAAATGAGCCTCGATCTGATCGGCGATCTGCTCGCCGGTGCCGGCCCACTGCGGCACGAAGGCCACGTTGGTGCCGTAGCGCCGCCCCATCTCGCCCAGGGTCAGATCGTGGGCCTGCATGGCCATCGCGAACATGTGCAAGGGGGTGGGCACGTTGCGCGACTTCAGATCGCGCAGCACCTCGCTCATCGGCGTATCCAGCGCATACGCCGCGAGATTGATGCCGGTATGGCTGGACAGGGTGGACAGACCGACTTCCGGATGCACCAAGGCGTTCAGGTATTCCAGCCGCTCGCGGGCGATGGCCTCGGTTTCGCCCAGCACCGGCATGATGGCGGTGAAGATTTTGGTCTGCTCGGGATCGCGGCCGGCGGCGCGGACCTGCGCCTTGATGTCGCGATAGTTGGCCTGCATGAAGGCGAGATTGGGCGCGACGCTGAACACCGCCTCGGCCCAGCGGCCGGCGAAGCGCTTACCGCGCTCCGACAGCCCCGCCTGCAGGATCACCGGCTCGCCCTGCGGCGAACGCGGCACCTGCAGCGGTCCGCGCACCTTGAGCCACTCGCCCTGATGATCGACGTAGCGCACCTTGGCGGGGTCGGCGAACAGGCCGCCCGCCTTGTCCAGCTTGAGCGCATCGGCGTCCCAGCTGGTCCACAGCTTGCGCACCGCGGTCAGAAACTCATCGGCGCGGTCGTAGCGGGCGTCGTGCTCGAGATGCTGGTCGAAACCGAAGTTGCGTGCCTCGGCGTGGTTGAGCGAGGTGACCACGTTCCAGGAAACGCGCCCGGCGGAAAGCTGATCCAGCGTCGCGAACAGGCGCGCAACGTGATAGGGCGGGTAATAGGTGGTGGACACCGTCGCGCCCAGCCCCAGGTGCTCGGTGACGGCCGCCATGGTGGCAATCACCGCGCCCGGCTCCAGCGCCACCGCGCCCTGACCGCCGTAGCGCACGCCCGTTTCGAGGTTATCGCCGTAGCTGTCCTCGACCGCAAGGCCGTCCGGCAGGAACAATAGGTCGAACTTGCCGCGCTCGAGCGTGCGGGCGATGTGTTGATAGAAGCCCTTGGTCAAAAAGCCGTTGCTGGCGCGGGCATGACGCCAGGCGCCATGCGCGTGGGTGACGTTGCCGGCGGAGAAGAAACCGGCCAGATGCAGTTGTCGTGGTGTACTCATGGGTCAGCTTCCGTATTGACGCAGGGGCAGATCGGCATCAATGGCCGGTTGTGCGGTCAGGCCGTGCAGGCGCCCGAGCGCGAGCCGCGCACTTTCCAGCCGCAGCAGGATTTCGGCGCTGAAGCCGCCGCCCGCCTCGGAGGTTTTGAGATCGGTGTCCAGGACGAAGAGGCCGGGCAGGGTGTAGGTCGCGCCCAGCGCGGCGAGAATGGGTTTCAGGGCGTGATCGATCACGCCGTAGTGGGCCAGCGTGCCGCCGCTGGCGATGGGCAGCACGCTCTTGTCGGCCAGCGCGCGCTGCGGCAGGACATCGATGAAGGCTTTCAGCAGGCCGGTATAGGCGCCCTTGTAGACCGGCGTGGCGACGACGAGGGCATCGGCCGCCTCGACCCGGTCACGCGCGGTGATCAGGTCCGGGGATGCGAAATCGGCGCTGAGCAGGGCGGCGGCCGGCAGCGTCCGCAGCGCCAATTGATCGACGGTCCAGCCGTCGCGCTCGAGTTCCGCCGCGAAATGATCGAGCAGGCGCCCCGTCCGCGACTGGGCAGAGGGGCTGCCGTTGATGAGCACAAGCTTTGGCATGACGTTTCCTTATGAATAACTGGACTTTTCAGATCCAATATGCATAAAGCAGGGGTCATGCCAGAATCTAACTGGTTGTATTTATGTTGTTTAGATGTTTTTTTGCCAAGCCGCTATGCCGCCAGAGCCGCATACAGCAGAAGGCGCTGCTGCTCAGCGCGCAGCAGGCGAGCGATCGGACGTGAAGCGTGTACGACTGCTTCTGTGGAGATTGCCCACGACACTGCGCTTATCGCCCATGAATGATGGGCGTGAAGGACTCACTCGGAACAGGAATGCCCGCCATGCCATGGAATCCAGGACAACTCGTCCGCCACATCGACGATCCGGCCAAGATCGGTACGGTCACCGATCAGACCCGGGCGCGTGCGTCAGGCTCGCAATACCGCGTGAACTGGAATGGGCGTCTGGACTGGCACTACGAGGAGGAGTTGGTCG
The DNA here is from genome assembly GCA_035573755.1 of Candidatus Acidiferrales bacterium. Classification (GTDB taxonomy): domain Bacteria; phylum Pseudomonadota; class Gammaproteobacteria; order UBA5335; family UBA5335; genus Macondimonas. Next base: position 3,404 of record DATLZY010000027.1, on the reverse strand, counting down.
CGGCCGACACGGGGGGGCGACGATCCTCTGGAACTGATCCGGGAAGGACGTTACGGACGCGTGGATGACCTGCGCCAATTGCTGACGCATATCCATCTAGCGGGGCGTCTGTCGAACGTCGTCTATGCCATGGGCCTGACCCAGACCGACTTCTACCCGCATCAGTACAAGCCGTTGCTCACCCTGCTGGACTCTCCCGTCAACGGCCTGCTGATCGCGGACGAGGTGGGTCTAGGTAAAACGATCGAGGCGGGGTTGATCTGGACCGAACTGCGCGCCCGCTACGACATGCGCCGACTGCTGGTGGTGTGTCCTGCGATGCTCCGGGAGAAGTGGCGGTTCGAGCTTTCGTCACGCTTCGGTCTGGATGCTCGTGTCGTCGATGCGGAAACGTTGCGGCAGGAACTGGCTTCGACCGAGCACCGGGAACGCGCATGGATCGTCAGCTATCAAGGCATTCGGGTTCCGAGCGATTGGGATGCCAACGAGAGCGACAAGCCCAAGCGGTCGGTTCGCGCCCGGCTCGCCGACCTGCTCTACCAACATGCCGATCAAGAACCGCTGCTGGACCTGGTGATCTTCGATGAAGCGCACTACATGCGCAACGAAGAAACGGGCGCATGGCGGACGGGCAGCTTGCTGAGGGATGTCAGCACACACCAGTTGATGCTGTCGGCGACGCCGATCAATCTCGGTTCGGACGACTTGTTCAATGTGTTGCGCCTGCTCGACCCGGATCATTTCGAGTATCCGGAGGACTTCCGAAACGTCATCCTCGCCAATCGCCCGGTGATCGCCGCGAGCGACGTCGTGCGTGATCCGACGAGCGATGCCGACCAAATCATGGCGGCGATCCGCGACATCGAGTCGTCACGATGGTTCGAGCGATCCGAGCGCGTCGATCGCTTGATCCAGGAAGCGGAGTCGATCGAGGACTGGACGAACGACAGGCGCATCGACATCGCCGCCAAACTCGAACGGCTCAACTTGCTTGCACACATCGTTAGCCGCACGCGCAAACGGGAGGTGCAGTCCGACCGCGTGTTGCGTGACGTCACGGTGTTCGAGGCGGAAATGTCGCCAGTGGAGCGGGAGCTTTATCAGGCGATCACCGAAGGAACGCGGGAGTATGCGCTGGCCAATGGCATCGAGCACGGTTTCTTGCTCTCCACGCCGCAACGCATGGTCGCGTCCAGTCCGGCCGCCTTGCTGCGGACGTGGCGCGACGATGGACTCGATGCCGACGCCCTCGAGGCGGCGATGGACGAGATCGACGAAGACGAGGAAAGCCTGGCCGAAAGGACATCGGACCTCAAACGCTGGCTGGCGAGCAGAACGCTGTCCGAATTCGGATTTGCCGACCTGAGCAGGAACGACTCTAAATTCGCCGAGCTTTCCAAGGCGTTCAAGCGATTCATGGCCGAGGATCGAGACGCCAAGGCCATCGTGTTCACCACCTTTCGCTGCACGGCGCGCTATCTCGTCGAGCGGCTTTCCGCCGAAAACGTGGAGGCTGGGTTGTTGATGGGTGGCGCGGAGTTCGACAAGGAAGCCGTGGTCGCCGCCTTCCGAGAGGACAGGAACTGCCGTGTATTGGTCTGCACGGACGTCGCTGCCGAAGGCGTGGATTTGCAGTTCTGCCGCCTCGTCGTCAATTACGACCTGCCGTGGAACCCGATGCGCATCGAGCAGCGGATCGGGCGTATCGACCGCATCGGTCAAACGTCCAAGCGCATCTTGGTGTGGAACTTCGTCCACAAGGACACGATCGATGCACGCATCCTTGCGAGGTTGGTCATGCGCATCGGCGTTTTCGAAAGCACTCTGGGAGGAACGGAGGAAATTCTCGGTCAGGTGCGCAAGCTCGAAGACATCTTGTTGTCGAAGCATCTGACCGTCGAAGAAGAAGCGCGTTTGATCGAAGAAGTGGCGCTGGCAATCGAGAACACCAAGCGCAAACAGGAAGAACTAGAGCGGGAAGCGATCCAACTGGTGGCTCACGGTCAGCAGTTGCTGGCGCAGATCGAAGCGGCGCGCGGCGATGGAAAAATCGTCACCCGGCACGATCTGATTCGTTACGTCGATGGATGTCTCAGAAACGTTCCGGGTTGTCGGTTCAATGCGGTGCATGGCGACGCCGATACATTCAACATCGGCTTGAGTCCCGACTTCGCTGCGGAACTGGACGAGTTCGTGCGGCGAGAGAACCTGGTCGGGAAGACTGGTCTTGCCTCCGGTCAGACGAAGCGTTGTCGCTTCACCGACAAGATCACCGACAAGCCCAGTCCCGGCGAAGAGATCGTCCATCACTTCCATCCGCTCGTTCGTTTCCTGTCGCGCAAGAAGGCCGATGGAGCGGAGAATCGCTTTCCGCTCTACGCCGCCAGAGTCGCTACTGAAGGTATCGATGCGGGCCGATATGCGCTAATGGCTCGATTGGTGAGCTTTTCCGGCGTGAAGGAGGAGGAGCATCTCCTGGTCGCTGCCGTACCACTCGACCGTGAGACGTCCCTGGACGATCGGATGGCGGAATCGCTGCTCGACTCGATCAGGATGTCGGGCGTCGACTGGCCGACGGTGGCGGTCGATGTTACTCCGGAGGCCGGGGTGACTGCTGCAGAACGGTGCGAGGAAATACTCAGGGATCGGTATAAGGCGATCAAGGATGAAAAATGGCGGGAGAACCGAGATCGCGCCGACGTGCTTTCGCAGCTATTGGACGATCACATTCGAAAAAAGCGTGAGGGGTTCGAGAAGCGGATCGATAGCCACGAATACTATGCATCGCTGGACGGAAGCAGCCCGGATGGCAAGCGGCGCAAGGGCTTGGCTAATGCGGAGCGCAAGAAGATGGAGGATTTTCTGGCCCGGATGGAAACCCGTCGAGCGACGCTGGCGCGCAAAAGTCAGGCCTTTTCGGCCGAGACGCGCGACATCTGCGTCTTGCTCGTGGACGTAATGCGGTCAGGAGATTGTTCATGAAGATTCTGGAAGAACTACTCCGGCCCCTCAAGAAAACTCTCCAGGAGTCACGTCGCGACAAGGAACGTGCTGATCCGTCACCAAAGAACGATTTGAAGCCATCACCCCATCAACCAGCCAAAAATCCTGCAACCCCGAAGAAATCGCCGGCACGAAAGTCTGTTCCGAATCTCGCCCCACCAGTCAAGGCGGCGCAACCCAGCGTGCTGCCATCGACGCCATTCAAGCCCCGCATCGACGACGGATGTGCTCTGAACATGCCCGAGTGGAGCGATGTCGGCATGACCTTGCCCCTGTTTCGTGTAGCTCTTAACCCACGGTTCACGCGGCCTTTTTACGCTGTGCCTCGTACCAGCGCTGCTCGTACTGCATCGGGCTGAGGTAGCCCAGCGACGAATGCAGCCTGCGGTGATTGTAGAAGG
>DATLZY010000026.1:0-9090 GCA_035573755.1 Candidatus Acidiferrales bacterium | reverse complement strand
TCACTTCCCTCTTCGAGGCATATTCCAGCTCGGAAAAACTCGCTTGCATCGCTTCAGCCACCAGTCACGTCGCAGTGCGTCCAGCATCACAGATCGATCGAAAAACCTTTGGGATGCGAATAAATCAGCGTGTCCTTAGGTAGGCGCTCTCCCGGCGAGCCCCGCTCCGCCTCGGTGAATCGAGCAGCGGGGTGGCCTTTCAGCACCTGCCAGAACAGCGGCCAACGCAGGCAGGGTCGCCTCCAGTTCGGCGGCTAGCGTCCACGGGGGGTTGACGATGAACATGCCGCTGCCGGTCATGCCCAAGCCATCGGGGCGCGCGCGACTGAAATGGAGATGGGCTCGCAGCCACCGCACCTTCAACCGTTCGAGCCGGTCGGGCAGCCGCCGCGCCGACACAGATGCGAGCTCTGGGTACCATAGGGTGTAGACCCCGCCTGCAAAGCGCGCCAGCGCCATTTCAAGCCCTTTCACCACGCGCGCATATTCGTCCTGTCGTTCGTAGGGAGGATCGATTATCACGAGCGCGCGCCGGGAGGGCGGCGGCAACAAGGCTTTCAGACCCGCCAGACCGTCTGCCTCGAAGCATCGGACGCGCTCATCCCGGGCCAGAGCGAGGTCCGCCGACAGGGTGCGGAAATCCGTCGGGTGCCATTCGAACAACCTGATCTCATCCTGGGAACGGCATAGCCGCTGGGCCCACAGGGGCGACCCAGGATAGATCTCCAGCCTGCCGGCAGGATTGAATTGAGCCACATGATTTCGCAGTCGCTCGAGGCTGGGCGGTAGACTCGGCGCTGCCCAAAGGCAGCCGATGCCGCCGCGCCATTCGGCGGTCGCGTCGGTACGCAATTGGTAGCGCCCGGCGCCGGCATGGGTGTCGATGTAGCGTAAGGGTTTGTTCTTCTGCACCATGTGTTCCAGCAACAGCATCAGAACCCAGTGCTTGAACACGTCCGCTGCGTTGCCGGCGTGGAACCGGTGGCGATAACTGCGCACGACGACTGTTGCTCAACCCTGGCCGGGCGGGTGCGCGGCGTCTTCGCCATACAGTTCGCTGCGTTTGTAAAGCTCCTGCAAGTGGCGGAAAAAGACCGAGAGCACGGCGCCGACCGGCAAAGCGACCAGGACGCCGACGAAGCCGAACAACTGGCCGCCGGCAAGGACGAGGAAGATCACGATCACAGGATGCAGGCCGATGCGGTCACCGACCAGGAGCGGCGTGATCACCGAGCCTTCCAGCGCTTGTCCGATGCCGACCACCACCAGGATGTAGGCGTAGGTCGCTGGGTCGGCGCCGGTGATGGCGGCGGTGATCATGGCCGAAACCAGCGCCATGGCGACCCCAAGATAGGGCACGAAGCTGACCAGCCCGGCGAAGATGCCGATTAGCATGGCGAACTCGACGCCGGCGATCCAGAAACCGATGCCGTAGATCGCCCCGAGCGCGATCATGACCAGGAGCTGTCCGCGCAGGAACGCAGCCAGCACCTCGTCTGATTCGCGTGCCAGATCGCCGACCGCCGGTAACAGGGGACGTGGGACGAGGTTTCCAAGACTTTCGATCATCGTATGCCAGTCACGCATCATGTAGAAGGTGACGATGGGTACCAGGAACAGGTTGGCGAGGGTTGCCGCCAGTTTCATCCCGGAACTGGTGAGGTAGGTCGCGACGTTCGTGGCGATCCCGCCGGCCTGTGAAAAATTGTCTTGCAGCAGTTGAGCCAGACGCCCCGCATCCAGACGACTGACATCCGTGCCCAATCGGCGTGACACCCACGGCAGCGCTTCCTGTTGCAGCCAGGTAGTGGCCTGTGGAATGAAGGTGCCGAGTCGCCTGATTTGGGTCTGCAGCGGTGGAATGAGCAGAAGCACGCCCAACATCACGATCAGGATGCCGGCGGCAAAGACGATGCTGACCCCGATACTGCGCGGGATCCGGTGCCGCTCGAGCCGATCCACCAGCGGATGCAGCAGATAAGCCAGGCTGAAGGAGATGAGAAACGGCGTCAGGACGGGCCCGAGTAGATAGAATGTGAGGCCCAGTGCGCCGAAGAATACCGCCCAGTACCACCAAGGGATCCGACGCAGGTAAAGATCAGAGTCCTCCTGGGCAGTGTTCACGCAGAGATCCCCAAGCTGAAACGAGAGCTCATTATCGCCATGCGTGATCTCAAAAACCAAGGCACTGGATGGCCATGCACTGAAAGCGCGCGGAGCCGGCGTGCAATTCGGCCATTTGTGCCAAGATGACCCGCATGCTTCATGTGCACTTCAGCAATCGACTCGAAACCTTGCTGGACCACGCCGCTCATGAGTTGACGGGCAAAGCGCCGGGTGTATTCGAGCGCCAGACCATCGTCGTTCCCAGCCAGGCCATGGGTCAATGGGTCACCCTCGGCCTGGCACAGCGGCACGGCATCGCAGCCCTGATCGACACGCCGTTACTGGGGAGTTGGCTGGTTGCGCTCCACCAACGCTTGTTGCCGAATCATCGGCTCGATGCCGGCTACGAACGCGGCGCACTCGCGCTGCGCATCTTCGATCACCTCATGCAGAGAGGCGCTGAGGCGGCCGGCAGCGCGCTCGATGAGTATCTCGCGGCAACGCCGGGAGAGCTGGCGCGTTTTCGTCTCGCGCAAAGCCTTGCTGGATGTTTCGATCAGGCGCTGGTGTTTCGGCCCGACCGGTTGCTGGCCTGGGAAGCGGGCGAGGAACGTAGCTGGCAGGCCGATCTCTGGCGCCTGCTGGCAGGCGAGCTTGGCATGCACCGGGCGCGCGGGCTTGAATTGCTACACCAAGCGATTGTAGCAGCGCCTACAGCAGCACTCCCGCGCTGCTTGCTGGCCTTCGGCTTCCACACCCTGCCGCCGGCCTGGTTGAACCTCATGACCACCTTGGCCGAGCGTGTTCCCGTCCACCTGTTCGTGCCCACGCCATCGTGTGAGTACTGGGTGGGCCTCGACACGCCCGCGGGTCTGGCGCGGCGCGCCGCGCGCGGGGAATCGACGGCCCATCGCGCGGTCGGCCATCCCTTGCTGGCGACCCTGGGCCGGCAGGGCGCGGCGTTCATCGATGCCTTGAGCGAGCTGCCGGGCCGAGTCAGTGATCATTTCGTCGATCCCTGCGAGACCGGGCGTACCGATCTGCTGGCCCTGCTGCAATCAGACCTGCTCGCGCTGCGTGATCCTGCCGAAGGACCCTCGCGTTCGCTGGCAGCCTCGGACGACAGTATCCAGGTGCATTGCTGCGCGGGACCGCTGCGCGAGGTCGAGGTTTTGCACGACCGACTGCGCGACCTGCTGGACCGGGACACCACCCTGAACCCGTCCGACATCGTCGTCATGACGCCGGACATCAACCGCTATGCGCCTTACATCGATGCCGTCTTCGGCAGCCGCAGCGGCGAACTGGCGATCCCCTATCGCATCGCCGATCGGGCGCTGGCCCAAAGCGAACCGGTGGTGGCGGGATTCCTGGCGTGGCTGGCGCTGCCGGATCGCCGCTATGCCGTGAACGCGGTGCTGGACGTGCTGGAATGCCCGCCGGTGGCGCGGCGGCTGGGAATGAGCGTGGCCGATCGCGACATGCTGCGCGACTGGGCGCGCTTGACCGCCATTCACTGGGGGCTGGACGGCACCGACAAGTTGCGGCTCGGGCTGCCGCCGGAGCCGGCGCACACTTGGCGGCGGGGCATCGACCGGCTTCTGCTCGGAGCCCTTATGCCCGAAGAGGCTTGCACCGCCTATGCTGATATCGCGCCGGTCGAGGCCATGGACAGCACCATGTGGGGTGTCCTGGGTCGTTTGGCCGACTGGATCGATGCATTGCGGATGAGGCACCAGCAATGGACCGAGGCGCGTCCCCTGGCGGACTGGGCGAGAATCCTGAGCGCCGCTGCCGAGGAACTGTTCAGCGTGGTTGCCGAGGAGGAATACGGCTGGCAGGTCCTGCGGGAGGCCATCGCGCAGGTGGCGCGCGATGCACTGACGGGCGGCTGTCACCGGAGTGTCCCGCTGGAGGTGTTCAAGGCGGCCTTGGACGACAAGCTGTCGCTGGCTGCCGGCCGGGGCGGTTTCATGGGCGGCGGAGTCCAGTTCTGCGCCATGGTGCCGCTGCGCAGTCTGCCGTTCGCAGTGGTCTGCCTGCTGGGGCTGGATCACGATGCCTTGCCGCGCCATGCCCGTCCCGCCGAATTCGATCCGTTCGCGAATGAGCGCCGGCCTGGCGATCGCAATCGGCGCGAGGACGATGCCTATCTGTTTCTGGAGGCCATCCTGAGTGCGCGCCAGACGCTCTACCTCAGTTACAACGGACGTGAGCTGCGCGACTTCAGCGACCGACCGCCCAGCGTCCTGCTCGCACAATTGATGGAAACGATCAATGCCAGTGCGCATTTCGATCGCCCGGGGGATTGGCAAGAGCGGCGGTTGCTCATCCATCCCCTGCATGGCTTCAGTGCGCGCAACTTCGACCCGCAAAGCCCGTTCTTCAGCTACCGGACGGATCTGGGTCCGGATCGGACTGCCGCGCCGATGACTGCCATGACCGAGCCACTCCCTCCTGTCATTGCCGCTGCCGGCGCCGACGAGGTCATCGACCTCGCCGACCTGCTGAGCTTCTGGCGGCACCCGGTGCGCCACGTGGTCCGCCGGCATCTGGACATCGATCTCGATCTCGATGAGGACCTCCTGCTCGATCAGGAAGACTTCGAACCCGACACGCTCGAGGTTTGGAAGATGCGGGACTGGATGCTGAGGCGACTGCGGGAAGGCATGCCGCCCGAGGCGATTCTGTCGCAACTGCGGCTGCGAGGTCGGCTGCCGCCCGGATCCTGGGGGCTGCTCCTGGGCCACGAGCAACTCTCAGAGGCCGAGGCGATCCATGCACGGCTCGCGCGACACGGACCGGATCTGCCGCGCCGGGCGGTCGCCGTCGATCTGCGCCTTCACGGCTGGCGTGTGCTCGGTCAGCTGCCCGGGGTGAGTGCAGGCGGCATCCTCACCGCGCAGGCCGGTGACTGGCAGGCGAAACACGAGGTCGTCGCGTGGCTGACCCATCTGATCCTCAATGCGGCAGCGCCCGCTGGCGTGCTGCCGCACACGGTCGGCATCGGAAGAAAGGGCGGTGTGGATTGGGCGCCGCTGCCGGATGCAGCGGATCGACTCTTGCCGTGGCTGACGCATTACCGGGCGGGACTGACCATGGCGCCGGTGCCGCTCTTGCCCGAGGTCCTGATGGCAGCCCGCACGGCACAGGATGCCGACCGCCAGCTGGCCGCCATGCGCAAGGCCTATGCCCAGTATCTCGATCCTGGGCACCACGCCGGACGTGCTGCCGATATCTATCTCACCTGGGTCTTTGGCGAGCACGAGCCGATTGCACCGTATTGGCGCGAGGTAGCGCTCTCTCTGGTGGCTGGAATGCCCAGCGCCGATGGATCAGGGCAATGAGTGCGTCTCCCCGAATCCTCGACGCCATGCGCCTGCCACTGCATGGCCGGCACCTGGTGGAGGCGAGTGCCGGCACGGGCAAGACTCATACCCTGGCCGATCTCTATCTGCGTCTGGTGGTCGAGCGTGGTCATGAAGTCGACCGCATTTTGGTGGTGACTTTTACCAAGGCGGCCACAGCTGAAATCAAGACGCGCATTCGCCGCCGGTTAGTCGAGGCGCGGGCCCGATTTGCCGCAGTTGCTGAATCCCTCGACGGATTCCAGCAGGCCTTGATCGACAACGGGGTCGATCGCGTACAAGCCCTGCGGCGGCTCGATGCTGCCTTGATGGGTTTCGATCAGGCGGCCATCTTTACCTTGCATGGATTCTGTTTCAGCGTATTGCGCGATCACGCCTTCAGCGCAGGGCTGCCGACCGGGTTGACCTTGCAACCGGAAAAGGACGATCGCATCGCCACCACCGCAGCAGACCTCTGGCGCCAGTTGCAAGCAACGATCGCCGATCCTTGTCGTGCCTTTGGTCTGCGCAGAGCGGGGCTCACCGCGACGCGCGTGCTCAAGGATCTCGAACTGCGTGTCCGTCATCCCTTGGCCCAGATCGACGGGCCGGACGCGGCGGTGCCCGATGAGGCCGCGAGCTGGGCCGCGCTGGACTGCCGATGGGCGGCGTTCAGCGCCTCTTGGGCCCGGCACGGCGCTGAGGTGCGACAAACCCTTCTGGACAGCCCGGATCTCAACCGTCAACGCTACAAGCCCGCCAAGATCCACGCTTGCTGCGACGGTCTCGACCAGATGGCCGTGTGCAAGACGCTGGATCTGGCGGCGCTGGAGCAGTTGGCTGCGGGCGCCGCAAACTGGGCGAGCCTGACGCCCGAGGCGCTGGCGGCCGGCGTCAAGAAAGGCGGTCGTCCGCCCGATCATCCCGTGTTTGGGCGGCTGGCGGAACTGCTCGAAGCCTGGCGCGGGATGGAACGGGCGTGGCAGGTCAGCGCGCTCGCCATCCGCCGCGAGACCCTGAGCGAGGGCATGGCGCGGCTGGCGCGGCAGTCGGAGCGCAGCGGCGAGCTGGGATTTGCCGACCTGACGGGCCGGCTGCGCGACGCGCTGGCCACGGCCGGTGGTGGCGTGCTGGCCGCCGCCCTGCGGGCGCGTTTTCCGGCCGCGCTCATCGATGAATTCCAGGACACCGACCCTGCTCAGTTCGATGTGTTTCGCGCCATCTACGCCGATCCGGCCGGGGCGGACGGCAGTTTTCTGCTGTTGATCGGCGATCCTAAGCAGGCGATCTACGGCTTTCGCGGCGCGGACGTGCACGCCTATCTCGCCGCCCGCGAACATCTGGGCCAGCCGTGGCTCCTGGCCCACAACTGGCGTTCGGTTCCCGATCTGGTCAGTGCGGTCAACGCCATCTTTCGCCAGCGGCCGGACGCCTTCGTCCTGCCCGGCATCACGTACCATCCCGTCCTTGCCGCGCGCGGCAACGAGGCCGCGATCGTCGCACCGGGCAGCGCCGCGGCCCTGCAGGTGCACCTGCTCGACGGCGATCCGGCCAAACCGCTGTCGCAGAGTGACGCTTTGCGCCGCGCCGCCCTATGGACGGCCGATGAGATCGCGGCCCTCGTGAACGCGGGGGCGGTGGGCGAGGCGACCCTGGGGGGTGTCCCTGTGCGCGGTGGTGACGTGGCGGTGCTGGTGCGCGCCCACGATCAGGGCGAGGCCGTGGCCGAGGCCTTGCGCGAGCGCAGCATCGGTTTCGTCCTGCGCAGCCAGCAGAGCGTGTATGCCACCGATGAAGCACAGGATCTGTCGCGTGTGTTGCGCGCCGTGTTGACCCCGACACGCATGAGTTGGCTGCGCGGGGCTTGGGCCAGTCGCCTGTTCGCCGGATCGGTGGACAGCGTCCTTGCCCTGAACCATGACGAGGCGGCTCTCGAGCAGCTGTTGGAACGGTTCCAGGAACATCATCAAATCTGGCAGCGCCTTGGGTTCATGCCCATGTGGCAATCGCTGATGGAAACACACGGCGTGGCGGCGCGGCTGCTGGCGCGGCCGGACGGCGAGCGACGGCTGACGAACGTGCATCATCTCGCCGAATTGCTGCACGATGCCGAACGTTCACACCACCTGGGACCAGAAGCCTTGTTCAACCACTTCGAACGCCTGCGCCAGCAGCCGCCGCGAGACGACGAGGCAGCGCTGCTGCGGCTGGAAAGCGAGGCGGATCTGGTGCGCATCGAGACCATCCACGCGAGCAAGGGTCTGCAGTACCCGATCGTGTTTTGCCCGGCGCTGTGGAAGACGCGCAAATCGCCTGCGGGCGGAACCGAGGCGCTGTGCTATCACGACGGCGCGCTGGGGCAGAAGCATCTGGCGCTCATGCCCGAATGGCAGCCCGAGGCACTCGAACAGGCCAGGCGCGATGAACTGGCCGAAGAACTGCGTCTCGCCTATGTGGCCCTCACCCGGGCTCAGGCGCGCTGCTATCTCGTCGACGGACCGGTGCGCGATCGCGCGAAATCGGCATTGGGCTGGCTGTTGCCCGAAGCCGATCCGGCGCGGGTCTGGCAACAGCTCGTGGATGCGCAGCCCAAGGCGATCGACCTCGTGCAGGTGAGTGAGGGCAGAACCCTCACCCGTGCGACCACTCGACCAGAGACGGCGTTCGTCGCTCGCAAACCGCGCCGTGCCGTGCCCCCACCCTGGGTGCTGACCAGCTTCTCGGCGCTGTGGGGTGAGGCGGCGGACGGGCTGGCGGACGACGACGTGCAGCCGGCTGTTGCCACGGTCAGCCACGCACCGCAGGAGCGCAGCCCGCACGGGTTCGTGCGTGGAACGGCTGCCGGACGGGCACTGCATGCCATCCTGGAGCGTTGGTCATGGTGCGATGATCCGGCGGGGGCGATGCTCGAGCGTCTGGTGCCCGAGGCCTTGGAGGCGGAAGGTGTGAGCCTGGAGTGGGCGGACGTCGTGACGCCCTGGATGCAGGCGGTCGTGGCCACACCCCTGGGTTCCGGCGGCTTGCGGCTGCGGGACATCGCGCTCGTCGATCAGGTGCGGGAGATGGCGTTCGCCATGCCGCTTGATGGCCTGCGCCGCGCCTCGTTGGAAGCGCTCATCCGGCAAATCGATCCGTTGTGGACAGTCCGATCGGCGGCAGGATCGGCCCCGCTCGAGGGCGCCTTGCGTGGTGTGATCGATCTGGTTTTTGCGCATGAAGGGCGGTTTTACCTGGCCGACTACAAGAGCAACTGGCTGGGTCCTCGCGCGACGGATTACACGGCCGAGGCGCTCGCATTGGCCATGGCCGGAGGCCGTTATACGGCCCAGGCGCTGATCTACGCCGCTGCACTGCATCGCCACCTGCAAGCGCGTCTGCCGAGCTACGATCCGGCACATCATTTCGGCGGTGTGTATTACCTGTTCTTGCGGGGCATGGCTCCGGATGCGCCGGGTCGTGGCGTGCTGCACATCCTGCCGCCGCCCGATCTTCTGGACGCCGTCAGCGCCGCGCTGGCGGGCGAGGACACGCGATGACCCCAATCCAGGTCGCTGCGCTGCGCAGCCTGCGCGCCGCAGGCGGTTTCGAGGAATTCGATCTGCAATTGGCGGGCCTGTTCGCGCGTCAGGACGCCGCA
>DATLZY010000025.1:0-48273 GCA_035573755.1 Candidatus Acidiferrales bacterium | reverse complement strand
GACTTGGTGCGGTTCCCGCTCGGCTGGGTCCACTTCACCGCGCTTGCGGGTCCGCTGGTTGGTGAAGTCCCTGGCGTGCGGGGCGTGTGCCCGGATCAATGCCTTCTGGCCGGCGTAGGCGCTGTCGCCGTACACCCGGCGTTCCTCGCCGTGCAGCAGGTCTTCCAATTGGTGCTTGTCGTGCACGTTGGCCGCCGTCACCGCCGCGCTGTGTGTCAGCCCGAAGTACCACTGCTGACCCTTGCGGGTCTGGTGCATCTGTGGGTCCCGCGCCTTGGCCGCGTTCTTGGTCGAGCTCGGCGCACTGACGATCGTCGCGTCCGTCCTCGCGAAAGCGGGGATCGTGCCCACTTTCAATCCGCGGGCTTCCAGCTCCCGGTTCACCTGCAAAAACCATTCGGCAACCGTTCGGCAACCGCCGGAATTTCAGCAACGCCGTCGCGTCCGGCAGCGCCTCCTCGCATGCTGTGTCGACCAGGTTGAACCCGTGCTGCACGAAGTACATCCATAGCATCCGCTCCAGGCCCACCGGCCGACGACCCTTGCCTGCCTTCGGATAGTGCGGCGCAATCACCGCTCACAGCACCGACCACGGCACGATCTGTTCCATCGTCGCCAGAAACACGTCCCACCGCGTCGGTCGGCCATGCCGCTCGAAGCCGCTGTGCTGATCCGCGGCCATCGGCAGCGTGTGCTGCTTCAGCGCGCTTCCCCATATATCAATCAACTCTCAGGCAATTTCGACACTTGATGCAGACTCGTTCAGCGTTGCCCTAAGTGAGGTGCCACGCAGAGTGATGCGTTTGCTCACGACTTCGTCTACGCATAGATGGCCACACCAGCGGATGCCTGGCGATTGGCATCTGCGCCAGCCTGCTCCCTCAGGACGCGATCCGAGCCGTCGTGTTTGAAGCGGCTTTGCCGCAAGCCGATCCGTGTCCGCTCTGACAGCGGCAGGTTGATCGCGCCGAAGTCATGCACTGGGCGTGCGCCCGGCAGCCTGCCTGCTTGATATCGTCTCGGTCAGCCCGATGGATAGAGATTTACTTGGCATCAACGGTACGCTGCGCGACGAGCGGTCCAATCGCGAATGGTCCCGGAGACGCGCCGAGGCCAAGATGCCGATCGCTGGTGGCAATCGTGCGACGCGGCCACCTGATCGTCGCCAGAATCCATACTCGGGTCAGTGCAGCGACGCCCGTGCCGGATCGCCCTTGACAGGACGGCGGCGCCCGGCCAATTTTCAAAATTCACGGTCATCATCCGCAGCCAGGGAGGGTCGAGGATGTCATTGCCGGCCCATCACCCGATCACGGCGTGGAATCCCGAGCGTGCCTGGGCAGCCATTCGTGCTGTCAAGGCGCGCATAGCGACGGCGAGAAGCCAAGCCGAGGCGTTCGACCTGACCTTTGACGCGGCCCGGCCGATCGCGCCCGCGGCGCCCATGTTGCCGGGCCGGGTGCGCGTGCGCGCCGATGGAAGCTGGCGCAGTTCTGCCGTGTTACCCGAAGCGGTCGCCCAGCTGTTCGATCTGCATCTGCCGCTGGCCTGCTGCCCGCCGGGCCGGCGCTACGTCGTGGCCCATCTGGGCCAGAGTCTGGACGGCCGCATCGCGCCGGTGACGGGGTGCTCGGCAGGACTGACTGGCCCTGAGAACTACGATCACATGCACCGGCTGCGCGCGCTGGTCGACGCTGTCGTCGTGGGCGCCGGCACGGTGCGCGCCGATGATCCGCGCCTCACCGTGCGGCGGGTGCCGGGTGAGCACCCCGCGCGGGTGGTGATCGACACCGATGCCCGGCTCGGGGGTGATTTTCGTCTGTTGCACGATGGCGCGGCGCCCGTGGTCTATTGCCATGCCCATGACGTTGCGCCCAATCCACGGCTGCCGGCGCACGTGCTGCAACTGGCCATCCGCCGCGGGCCAGAGGGTCTGGATCTCGCCGATCTGCTCGACGCCTTGGCGGCACGCGGCTGGTCGCGCGTGCTCGTGGAGGGCGGTGGCGTGACGGTCTCGCGCTTTCTGGCGCAGGGCTGTCTCGACCGACTGCAGATTACAGTCGCACCGGTGCTGCTCGGCGCCGGGCGGCTGGGCATCGACCTTGCAGGCGGGTTGTGTGAAGGGCGCCGCCGGCCGTCGGTCAAGCGTTATCTGCAGGGCGCGGATGTGCTTTTCGAGCTGGACGTGTCATGTCGCTGAGTGCCCCGGTTGCGTTGTGGGTGGTGGTGCCGGGCGAGGCGGCGCTGCGTCCGGCGACGCTGCTCGATGTGCCGGACGCAGTGACCCTGCGCACCCGCTACAGCGGCATCAGCCGTGGTACGGAGAGTCTGGTGTTTCAGGGTCGCGTGCCGCCGAGCGAGTGGACGCGCATGCGTTGCCCGTTCCAGGAAGGGGCGTTTCCCGGCCCGGTCAAATACGGCTACAGCCTCGTGGGACAGGTGGAGAGCGGACCAGAGCAGGGCCGTTGGGCCTTTGCGCTGCACCCGCACCAGAACGGGTGCCGATTGCCGCGCGAGGCCGTGCACTGGCTGCCGGCCGATCTGCCGCCGCGCCGGGCGGTGCTTGCCGCCAACATGGAAACCGCCGTCAATGCGCTATGGGACGGCGGCGTGCGCGTCGGCGACTGCGTGACGGTGGTGGGCGGCGGCGTGGTGGGTCTCTTGGTCGCCTACCTCAGCGCGCGCATCGCGGGCACGCGCGTGAGCCTGGTGGACACCAATCCCGCGCGCGAGGCGCTGGCGCGGCATCTGGGTCTGATCTGGGCCGGAGACGAAACCGAACTCGCTCGTGAGGCCGACGTGGTGTTCCATGCCAGCGGCGCGCCGGAGGGGCTGGCGTCGGCACTCGACTGCGCCGGCTTCGAGGCGCGCGTGGTGGAGCTGAGCTGGTACGGCGACCGGCCGGTGACGCTGCCCCTGGGCGCGGCTTTCCATGCGCGACGGCTGGCGATCCGCGCCTCGCAGGTCGGCCACGTCGCCGGCTCCCGTCGCGCGCGCTGGAGTTCCAGGCGACGGCTGGCGCTGGCGCTGGAGCTCTTGCGCGATCCTGTGCTGGATCATCTGCTGGAGCCGGATTGGCCCTTCGCCGATGCGCCGCGGGCCTTGGCGCGGGTGTGCGGCGAGCCGGGCGCGTTGTGTCAGGTGCTTCGCTACGATTGACGATTCATTGCGCCGCACGGAACCCGCTTTGGAGCTTGCGCCATGTATGGCATGACCTTGACCCACCACTTCATGATCGCTCATCGCATGCGTGGCGAGCGTTTCGGCCCGGCTCAGCGGCTGCACGGGGCGACCTACGAGGTGGAACTGACCCTGTTTGCCGAACGGCTCGATGCCGACGGCGTGGTAGCGGACATGGGGCAGGTCGCGGCGCTGCTCGCGGACATTCTGGCGCCGCTGGATTACCGCGATCTCGATGAACTGCCCCGCTTTGCCGGGCGTAACACGACGACCGAGGTGCTGGCGGCGGCGATCCATGCCGATGTCTGCGCCGCGCTGCGTGCCGGTGCGCTGGGCGCGGACGAAGCCGCGCGTATCGGGCGGGTGCGGGTCGTGCTGCGGGAAAATCCGCGGGCCTGGGCCAGTTTCGAGGGGCCCTGCGCACCATGAACTGGCACTGGGCCATTCCGGGACCGTTGGAGCAGATGACCGGCGGTTATCACTACGATGCCAAGGTCGTGGCTGGGCTGCGCGCGCGCGGCGTGCCGATCACCGTGCATGCACTGGCCGGGCGACATCCGGACCCCGACGCGCTGGCGCGGGCCGCCGCCGCGCGCGCCTGGCGCCGCAGCGCCGGCGCAACCGATGGCCTGATCATCGACGGGCTGGCCCTGCCGGCGTTTGCGCCCCTGCTTGCGGCGGACGGGCGGCGCGGGCCGGTCATCGCCCTGATGCATCATCCGCTGGCGCTGGAGACGGGTCTGCCATCGACACAGGCGCGGCGTCTGGACGCGGCCGAACGCGCCGCCCTCGAACGGGTCGATGCCGTCGTGGTGACCAGTCCGGCGACTCGCAGCCTCATGCTCGAGCGAGGCGTGGCGCCGGCCCGCATCCATGTCGCCTGTCCGGGCACCGAGCGTCCGGTGCGGCGCCTGCCGCAGCCGCTGCGGCGTGGCCCGCTGCATCTGTTGTGCGTCGCCACGCTTACCCCGCGCAAGGGTCATCTGCGTCTGCTTGCGGCCCTGCGCGGCGTGCGGCTGGGCGCGTGGCGGCTCACCTGCGTGGGCGCGGCGCGCGACGGCCGAACGGCGCGGCGCATCCAGGCGCGTCGGGACCGGGCTGGCTGGCGCCGCCGGGTGCGATTGACCGGCGAGGTGACGCCTGCGGCGCTGTCCCGCCACTACCGGCAGGCGGATCTGTTCGTCTTTGCTTCGCACCTGGAGGGCTACGGCATGGCCTTGGCCGAGGCGCTGGCGCACGGCGTGCCGGTGGTGACGACCCGTGGCGGCGCCATGGCCCGCACCGTCCCAGCCACGGCGGGATTGCGCGTGTCGGGCCGTTTGGCCTGCTTGCGGCGGGCGCTGGTGTCCGCCATGCGACACCCCGCCCGGCGCCGGCATTGGGCGGCGCAGGCGCGCCGGCACCGGCGGCGCCTGCCGCAATGGGACGAGACCACAGCGGTGTTTCAGCGGCTGATGATCAAGACGACGGAGGGGATCGCGCATGGCTGAGGCCATGGCCGCAGGCGCGGGTTTCGATGCCGACTGGCTGCGCTGGCGCGAACCCGCCGATATCGATGCACGTGATTCGGCCTTGCTCAGCGACTGGCTTGCCGGGGTGCCGGACGGCGGCCGGGTGGTCGAACTGGGCGCCGGGACGGGCGCCTTGCTGCGCGCCTGCCTGCTTCGCCTGCGCGGCGCGGTGCGGTGGCGGGCGCTGGAAGTCGATGCCGGCCTGATCGCGCGCGCCGAGGGCCAGTTTCACCAATGGGCCGGCACACGGGCCGGCTGGGCTGTGGAAGGTGACGCTTCCCTCACGCTGTGTGGGCCGGCAGCAAGCTGCGTGCTCGATTGGCAATGCACCGATCTGGCCGCGGCCGTGCCGGACCTCGACGGGGTCGACGCAGTCGCCGCCAGCGCCTGGGGGGATCTGGTGTCCTGGCGCTGGGCGGCGTGCTTCGCGGCGCAGGCGGCGATGAGCGGGATACGCTCGGTGTATCTGGCGCTGAACGTGGTGGACGGCGCGGTATTCGCGCCCGCTGACCCGCTCGATGGCGCGCTCGACCGGGCATTCGCCGCCCACATGCGCCGCGACAAGGGCTTCGGGCCGGCGCTCGGCGGCGCTGCGGTGCCGGGCTGGTCACTGGCGCTCTGCCTGGCGGGTTATCGGGTGCGCGGTGCGTCCAGCGTCTGGTCGCTGGGCCCGGCTCATCCGCTGCTGACGGCCGCCTGGCTGGAAGGCTATGTGCGGGCAGCCTGCGAACAAGTGCCACGCCTGCGGGAGTCCGCTGGACTCTGGCTGCGCGAGCGGCTCGCGCAACTGGCGCGCGGCACGCTGCGCGTCGCGGTGAACCACACGGATCTGCTGGCATGGCGGGATTGACCCGTTCTGCGCCGCCGATCGCGTTGCGCCTCGAGGTGCTCGCGAGCCTCGCCGGTGCGCTCGCCTTGGGTATTCTCGTCACAGCATCCTGGACCGATGCCGCGGCGGGTGCCGGCCGCTTCGGACTACTCATGGCGCTGGCCGCCCTCTGGATCTGGCGGCGTTTGCCCGAGCACGCGCCGCACGACCGCTGGGGCTGGGCCAATCACATCACCGCGGCGCGCGGCTGGCTGCTGCTGCTGTGGTTGGCGTGGGGCTGGAGTGCCCCGGTGGCGGGTTGGGGATCGGTCGTGCTCGGGACGGTCTTTTTGCTGGCCGACGGCGTGGATGGCGCGCTGGCGCGGCGCCAACGCACGGCATCGCCCTTCGGCGCGCGATTCGATCTGGAAGTGGACGCCCTGTTCGTGGGGGTGGCCAGCCTGCTCCTGTGGCGCATCGGCAGCGTTGGCGCATGGATCCTGCTGGGCGCGTTGTTGCGCTATGGTTATCTGGCCGCGGGATATCGCTGGCCTGCGCTGCGCACGCCCCTGCCGCCCAGCCGGCGCCGGGCGATCTGCGGGGTGACGCATGCCGCGCTGCTCACCGCGGGTTTTGCGCCCATCCTGCCGGCCGCGCTGGTGCAGACGTTGCTTTTCTTCGGGCTGCTCCAGCTCAGCGCGTCGTTTCTGATCGACGTGCGGGCGCAGCTCGGGCGATCGCCCATGATCCGGCTTTCATAATTCGTGCGGCCGGGGTTCGCTACAAGGACGGGCCGCGACGGCAATCAACGAGGGGGATCCATGACGACGACCATCGCCTCATCCATCACACTGCCCTGCGGGGTCACCCTGCCCAACCGGCTGGCCAAGGCGGCGCTCACCGAGGGCCTGTCGGACGGCCACAACCGCGCCACCGAGGCCCATCAACGCCTCTATCGGGCGTGGTCCGAAGGCGGTGCGGGACTCATCATCACAGGCAATGTGCAGGTAGACCGGCGCTATCTGGAACGACCCGGCAACATCGCCATCGACAACAACGGCGGCGAGGAGGCGCTCGCGGCCTTGGCCCGCGCCGGCACTGTGGGCGGTAACGCGCTCTGGATGCAGCTCAGCCATGCGGGGCGCCAGACCATCCGCTACCTCAACGCCGAGCCGGTGGGCCCCTCCGCCGTGCCGGTCAAGCTGCCCGGTGGCGCCTTCGGCAAGCCACGCGCCCTGACCGAGGCGGAGATCGAGGACGTCATCGAGCGTTTCGTCCGTGCCGCCACGGTGGCCCAGCAGACCGGCTTCACGGGCGTCCAGCTGCACGCCGCCCACGGCTATCTGCTCAGCGAATTCCTCTCGCCCAAGGCCAACCTGCGCACCGATCAATGGGGCGGCACGCTCGAGAATCGCGCCCGCCTGCTGCTGACCTTGGTGCGCGAGATCCGCACGCGCGTGGGTCCGGCCTTCCCGATCTGCGTCAAGCTCAACTCGGCCGACTTCCAGAAAGGCGGCTTCAGCGACGAGGATTCCCAGCAGGTGGCGCAATGGCTGCAGGCGGCGGGGGTCGACCTGCTCGAGATCTCGGGCGGCACCTACGAGCAACTGTCCTTCTTCGGCACGGGCGCGGAGGGCGACAAGGCGCCCGCCAAGGCGCGGAGCACACTCGAGCGCGAGGCGTATTTCCTCGACTACGCCGAGCGGTTGCGCCGGGTATGCCGCATCCCGCTCATGGTGACGGGTGGTTTCCGTTCGCTGGCCGGCATGAACCGGGCGCTGGCCGAGGATGCGTTGGACGTGATTGGGCTGGGCCGGCCGATGTGCGTGCAGACCGATCTGCCGCAACAGCTGCTCGCGGGCCACCGCACGGAGGCGCCGCGCTACGAGGACCGCCTGCACATCGGGCCCGGCATCCTGGGTCCGGCCAGCTCCGTCAACCGCATCCGCAATTTCAACCACATGTATGCGCAGGGCTGGTATTGCGCGCAGTTGCTGCGCATCGGTCGCGGACAGGCGCCCGACCCCGCCATGGGGCCGCTGCGTGGCATGATGGCTTACCTGGCCAATGAATGGCGCGGGGTGCGGGCACTGCAGGGGCGTTGATCCCTGCCGGAACACTCCGGCTCGCGCTGCTCAGGTGACCCATCTGTCCGAGGAGTGAACATGCGCCAGCCGGTCTGGTTCCTGTCTCATGGCGCGCCGACGTTTCTCACCGAGCCCAACCGCACCACGGCGTTCTGGTCGGCACTGGGTGCCGCCCTGCCCACCGATCTGCGGGCAGTGTTGTGCGTCTCGGCGCATTGGGAGTCGCCGCAGCCGGCCCTGTCCGGCGCAGTCAGGCAGCCAGCGATCCAGCACGATTTCTACGGATTTCCCGATACCTTGTACGCGCAAACCTGGCCGGCCCGCGGCGATGCGACGACCGGCACCTGGCTTGGCGCAGAACTCGCGGTGCGCGGTGTGCCGGTTGCCGCCGTCGAGCGGCCGTTCGATCATGGCCTGTGGGTGCCCTTCAAATTCATGTGGCCCGCGGGGCCGCCTTGCCCCGTGTTTCAGCTCTCGCTGTCTGCACGCGAGGACCCGGCCTGGCACCTGCGACTAGGCGAGGCGCTGGCGCCCTTGCGCGCGGCAGGCGTGCTGATCGTCGGCAGCGGCGGCATCACCCACAACCTGCGCGAGATCGACTGGCACGCCGGCGAGGGTCAGGCCGCGACATGGGCGACCGCGTTCATGGCGGCCCTGGAGCAGGCGCTGCAGCGGCAGGACCTCGATGCGCTGTGCCGGCCGTGGGATCTGCCATACGGTCGCCGGGCACACCCGAGCCTGGAGCATTACCTGCCCTTCCTCGTGGCGCTGGGTGCCGCCGGCGCGCAGGGCATGACCCCGCGGCATCGCAACTGGCTCTTTGGCACGCTGGCGCTGCATGCCTATGCCAGCGATGCGGGGGACTGAAGCGCGATCGCGCCACTCGCCGGCCGGGACGCCGCTGCGTCGCTGCGTCGCTGCGTCGCAGGAATCGGGTGGTTGGCCGGGCGGTGTGCCTTTACCCTGTGAGCTGAATTCTCTGGGGAGAACGATGTGGGTGTCGCCGATGCCGTTCGTCTGGTGCTGCTGGCCGCGGTGTGGGGCGGCGCTTTCCTGTGCCTGCGCATCGGCGCGCCGGTGTTCGGTCCGGCGCATCTCACCGCCGCTCGTCTGGCGCTCGCCGCCGTGTTCTTGCTGCTCGTGGCGCTCGGCTTGCGGCGCCGTCTGCCGCCGCTCGCGGCGTGGCGCCATTTCCTGATCCTCGGCGCGCTCAATTCCGCGCTGCCCTTTCTGCTGTTTGCCTACGCCAGCCGCCAGCTCAACGCCTCCTTCATGTCGATCCTGAACGCGCTGGCGCCGATCTATGCCGCGGGGCTGGGCGCCTGGTGGCACGGCGCGCCGCTGACGGGGCGTACCCTGACCGGCCTCGCGCTCGGCGTCGGCGGGGTTGCCGTGCTGGCCTGGGACAATCTGGCGCTCGCGGGCGCCGGAGCCGGCCCGGCGCTGGCCGCCGCACTGGTGGCCCCGATCTTCTATGCCTGCGCCAGCCTCTATGCCCAGCAGACGGCGGCGATCGCCGATCCCATCGACAACGCTCACGGCAGCATGTGGGCCGCGACCTTGCTGATCCTGCCGGTGATGGCGCTCGAGCCCGCGACTGGGCAGGCGGTGAACGGGTCGGCGTGGCTGGCGCTGCTGGCCCTGGGCGTGGTCTGCACGGGCCTCGCCTATCTGCTCTATTTCCAGTTGATCGGGCGGATCGGACCCACGCGGACGCTGACGGTCACCTTTCTCATCCCCGTCTTTGGCGTGTTGTGGGGCGCTGTGTTTCTGGGCGAGCCAGTCGGGCGGACGCTGCTGCTGGGCGGGATGTGCGTGCTGGCGGGTATCGGTCTGACCAACACCCGCATCGGCCTGCCGCGTGCCACGGCCACCGGAGCGGCGCCATGAGCGCGGTGGGCGCCGCGCCGATGTGCTTGGCCTATGACATCGTCGCGCAAGCGATCGCCTTCATCCGCGAGCACGCCACCGAACAGCCGCGGCTGGCCGAAGTGGCGCGGCACGTGGGTTACAGCGAGGCGCATTTCCAACGCTTGTTCACCGAGTGGGCCGGGGTGTCGCCAACGCGCTTCCTGCAATTCCTCACCAAGAAGCACGCGCTGGCACTGCTCGCCGAGTCGCGCAGTGTCGAGGCGACGGCGCTGGCGACCGGACTCTCCGGTGCTGGCCGGCTGCACGATCTCTTGGTCACCTGGGAGGCCATGACGCCAGGCGAAATCCGCCAGGGCGGCGCTGGTGTCGCGATTGATTGGGGCGCTGCGCCCACGCCGCTCGGCTGGATGGCGGTCGGCACCACGGCCCGCGGCATCTGCCATCTGTCCTTTCTGGATGAGGCGCCTGCGGCATCGATCGTCGCCAGCCGCCTGCGCGCGAGCTGGCCGCAGGCCGCGCTGCACCATCGACCGGCGGTGGCCTCAGCCCTGGCCGAGCGGCTGTTCGGTACGATGCGCGAAGGCGCGCCGCTGCATCTTTTGCTGCGCGGCTCGCCGTTTCGCCTCAAGGTGTGGGAAGCGCTGCTGCGCATTCCAGCCGGAAGCGTCTGCTCTTATGGCGAACTTGCCGCTCGCGCCGGTGCCCCGCGCGCCGCCCGCGCCGTGGGCAGCGCGATGGCCAGCAACGACATCGCGCTCATCATCCCCTGCCACCGGGTCATCCGCGAGAGCGGACAGATCGGCGAATACCGCTGGAACCCGGTCCGCAAGGCCGTTCTGCTCGGCTGGGAGCAGGCGCGGCGCCATGGCTGATCCCGTCGCCGGGGCATGGGTTCAGGGCGTGAGGACCCAGCGCAGGTCCGGCGCGTCGAGGTCCCAGACGCGCGCCACATCCTCGAGCGGCGCCGTCTGGACGCGGATGGGCAGGTGACCGGCGAGCGCCAGATCGAAGACGCGTGAGGTCGCTGCGGCCATGCCGGCGGCGTCCGGAAAGTTGCCGGTGCCGCTGCCCATGATCTCCAGCCGGGAGCCGCGCAGAACGCCGGAGGCGAGCGGCACGGTGGGTCCGGCCATGGCGCCGATGCAGACGAAGCGGATGGCGCGCGCATCCGGTACCGGCGAAAGATCCGACTGGGCGAATTGTCCGATCAGCAGCTCCGCCGGCTGCCCCCAGAGGTAGTCGACGATGACCCCGCGGCCCCGGCGGACTTCCGCGCCAAAGGCGCGCGCGACCTGGGCGTCGGGGGCGGCGAGATCAATGATCGCATCGGCCGCCAGACGCTCGAGCACCGCCACGCGCCGCCCGCAAGCCACCACGCGGCGCGCACCGAGTTGCCGGGCCAGGGTGACGGCCATTTGCCCCGCCGTGCCGCTCGCGCCGAGCACCAGCACGGTTTCGCCGGGCACCAGCCGCGCCCGCTCGTGGAACGGCAGCCAGGCCGCCAGTGCCGGGTTGACGAGTGCCGCCGGACGTCCCGGCAAGGGCGTGAATTCCGCGTTGTCGCCACCCGGCAGCTTCATGCGTTGCAGACGCCCGTCTTCTTTGGCCTGCTCGATCCGCGCCCGCGAGGAGGACACGAAATTCCAGAACAGGAAGCGCTCGCCGATGGGCGCGCCGCCCAGCACCATGAGGCCGGCACTGCTGGTCGCGGCGACGATCTCGACGGCGCGTCCGGGCGTCAGCACCGCCATCGAGCCGGCCGCCAGGCGCTGACCGGCCACGTCCACCGCGCCGTGCGCGATGTAGATCGCCCGTTCCTCATGTTCGGCCGGCACGCTGCGCCGCGCCTGTGCCGCCATCTCCAGGTGCATGTAGAAGAGCGGCGAATGCGTCCGGACCGGGGCCGTCATGCCTTCCGCTGCGCCGGCGATCAGCCGCCCCTGCACGCCGGGTTCCGTCCAGTTCGGCATGGCGTCGGCCGGATGATGGGAAAACGCAGGGTCTGTCTCTTCGTCGCTCGTCGGCAGGGCGACCCAGGCCTGGATGCCGTGCATCCGGGCGCCATGAGCCCCGGCGTATTCGAAGCGTTCGCTGTGCGTGATGCCGCGGCCGGCGACCATCCAGTTCACTTCGCCGGGCCGGATCTCCTGCTGGAAGCCCAGGCTGTCGCGATGGGTGAGTGCGCCGTCGAACAGATAGGTGACCGTCGACAGGCCGATGTGCGGGTGCGGGCGCACGTCCAGATCGCGCGGGATGCCGGCGGCCAGCGCGACCGGGCCCATGTGGTCGAAAAAGATGAAGGGCCCGACCATGCGCCGCGCTCGGGCGGGCAGGACGCGCCCCACCTCGAAGCCGCCGCCCAGATCATGGGGCTGTTTGACGATGACGTGTTCGATGCTCACGGCGGGCTCCTCGTGTCGGTCAGGCGGCGCGACGTTCGATGCGCTGGTCGGGGATGAATCGCAGGGCGCCGATTCGGTCACGGCGATGGCGGTTGGGATGGAACGGTGGACGGCAGCTGAGCGTGCTGCGGACGCATTCGGATCGGGTCGACGCGAAGGGCATCCGATCATCTGCCCTTGGCCTGCGAGTTGCACAGGGGCTGAGCGGAACGAGTCTCCTCAGCCGTTCTGCGCGAGACTCTCGAGCGCGGTCAGGACCTCGTTTGAGGTGATGCCGCGCAGGCAATCGGTGTGGCCGAGCGGACAGCTGCGCTCAAAGCACGGGCTGCAGGACAGGCGCCGCCAGAGAATCGCTGCCTTCGCAGTGAGGGGCGGTGTGTAATCCGGCGTGGAAGAGCCATAGATCGCCACCAGCGGCACGCCGGCGGCCGCGGCGATGTGCATGAGCCCGGAATCGTTGCTCACTGCCGCGCGGCACAGCCCGATGAGATCGACCGCGTCGGCCAGTGCCGTGCGACCGCACAGGTTCTGCGCGCCGACTCCGGCCTGCGCCGCGATCGCCGCGCCGAGCGCTTGTTCCTTGGAGGAGCCGAAGATCCACACCCGGCGACCGGCTGCGACGAGCTCCGCGGCCAGTGCGCCGAACGCGGGCCACTGTTTGGCAGGTCCGTATTCGGCGCCGGGCATGAGCGCGATGCAGGGATGCGCGAGGTCCTCGGCAAGGCCCAAGGCCGCCACCAAGGCCTCCTGGCGGACCGGGTCGACGCGCAGGCGGGGCAGCGGGATGGGTGGCGGCAGCGCCGCGCCCGGTTCACCGCCCAGCGCGACGAAGCGGTCGACCGTGCGCGGCAGCAGGCGCTCATCGAGCGGGCGGATGTCGTTCAGCAGCCCGTAGCGCAGCTCGCCGCGATAGCCGGTGCGGCGCGGGATGCGCGCGAAGAACGGCGTCAAGGCAGACTTGAATGAGCGCGGCAGGACGATGGCCTGGCCGTAACCGGCGTCGCGCAGCGTGTGCCCCAGCCGGCGGCGCAGCTTGAGGTCGAACTCACCGTGTCCCAGCGGCATCTCGATGCCGGCGCGCACCTCGCCCATGCGGCCGATGAGCGGCAGCGACCAGCCCGGCGCCAGCACGTCGATGGCGCGTTCGGGGCGCTGCGCTTTCAGGGTCATGAACAGGCTCTGGGCCATGACCATGTCGCCCACCCAGGCCGGCCCGACGACGAGGACCGGCGCGGCGTCAGCCATGGGCGTCGAGCCAGGCCATGTAACGGCTCACGCCACTGGCGACGTCGAGGAAAGGCTGATCGTAGCCGGCCGCGCGCAGCGCGCCGATGTCGGCCTCGGTGAAACTCTGGTAGCGGCCGCGCAGATGGTCGGGGAACGGGATGTAGCGGATCTCGCCGCGGCCGGCGTGGCGGATGATGGGCTGGACCAGTTCGTTGAAGGTCTGGGCGCGGCCGGTGCCGACGTTGAAAATGCCGCGGCGGTCGGCATGGGCCCAGAACCATAAGTTGACCGCCACCACATCATCGACGTGGATGAAGTCGCGGCGCTGCTCGCCGTTGCCGTAACCCTCACAGCCCTCGAACAGCGCGATGGTGCCGGAATCGTGCAGCTGATTGCGCGCATGCCAGGCAACGCTGGCCATGGTGCCCTTGTGCTGCTCACGCGGGCCGTAGACGTTGAAATAGCGCAGACCCACGACCTGCGAGGCCGCGCGGGGCAGCACGCGGCGCACCACCTGATCGAAGAGCAGCTTGGAGTAGCCGTAGGCGTTGAGCGGCGCTTCGCAGGCCGGATCTTCACGGAACACCTGCCCCCTGCCGTAAACGGCTGCCGAGGAGGCATAGATGAGCGGGACGCGCCGATCCAGACACCAGTTCAGTAAGTCACGCGAGTAGCCGTAGTTGTTGCGCATCAGGTAGCGGCCATCCCATTCGGTGGTGGCCGAACAGGCGCCCTGATGGAACACCACCTCGATCGGCGGCAGGCCGGGTCCATTCAGGCGAGCGAACAGTTCGTCGCGATCGAGATAATCGGCGAGTGTGCAATCGGCCAGATTGCGGCACTTGGTGCCGTCGGTCAGATCGTCCACCACCCAGATATCGGTGCGGCCGCGCGCATTCAGGGCATGCACCAGATTGCTGCCGATAAAACCCGCTCCTCCGGTGACGATGATCATGTGCTGTGCTCCCGGGCAATGTCGTGATAGAGGTTCAGATAGGCGCCGGCCATGGTTTCCGGGGTGTATGCGGCCGCTGCTGCGCGGGCTGCTGTGCCCAGCCGCGCACGCAATGCAGGATCGCCCACCAGTCGCGCGAGCGCCGCCGCCAGCGCGGAGGCATCGCCGGGCGGCACCAGCAGTCCGGTGCGCTTATGCGCGATCAACTCGGGGATGCCACCGACGCGGCTGGCGACGATGGGCAGGCCTTGGGCCATGGCATCGATGAGCGTCGAGCCCAAGCCCTCCTCGCGCGAGGGGAATACGAACACATCCAGCGCGGCCAGGTAATCGGCGACATTCTCCACGAAACCGGTGAAGACGACCTGCGGCAAGTCCACCGCCTCGCTACGCAGCGTCGCCTCGTCCTTGCCCGATCCGATCAGGAGCACCGGGCAATCGGCCAGCTCGGGCGCGAGGCGCAGGGCGTCGAGCAGCACCCGCTGGCCCTTGTGATGATCGACCAGCGCGCCCACCTGCCCGATGCGTAGCCGGCCGGGATGACGAGCGCGCAGCGCGGCCACCTGCTCCGGAGCAGGCGTCTGCAGGCCGGCGACCGAGGCGATCCGCACCGGTTTGAGGTCCGGCGCCCACGCTTGCAATGCGGCCGAGACCGCCTCCGAGATGGCCACCACACGTGCCGCGCGGCGATAGACTGCGCGGGTCCAGGCGCCATCCTTGGGGCGATTGGGCACCCGGCGAGTGATCAGGTAAGGTCGCCGTCGCAGGCGATGCACGACATGGGCGACATGCACGGCCTTGCCCTCATGGGCATGCAGGATGTCGCCCGGCCGACTCGCCGTGAGCGCACCAAGGTAAGGCGGCCGCAGGGCCAGTCGCTCGAGCCCCGGGACATTCGCAAGGCGGTCGAGCAAGGGTTCGCCCGCGCGTCCCCAAAGGGCTTGGCCTTGTCCATTGCGTGCCAAAGCGCGGATCAGCAGTTCGGTCTGGCGTTCACCGCCGCGGTAGCCGCGGGCGAGGTTGACATGGACAATGCGCAAGCCAGCTCAATCGACAAGACGGAAACGCGCACCGCAATAGATGCAGTGACGTTCGTCTCCGGGGCGCTCCAGCGCGATGTAGACGCGCGGATGCCCATTCCACAGACTGCTGCCGGGAACCGGGCAATAGATGGGTAGTTGGCAGCGGTGGACCGTGTACATCTTCTCCGCCGCAGGCGTATTTGTGCCGACCTGCGGCGGTTCGACATTGACCTCGCCATGGGCCATGGGTCGTTCTCCTTACGATGCGGGCGGCCATCACGCGCGCATCTTGCCCCAGGGCAGGGCGCGCATCAACCCGGGCGAGCGGCCTCGCCATTCCGACCAGCCATGCGCCAGTACACGGGAAATCCCGTCAGCAGGTCATTTATGAGGCCAGCCTTGGGATACCACCGGCCCGGAATCGGGCCGGGGACTTGACCATTTGTTCAGCCAAGCATAAATATTAAACGTTCGGCGTTGCACCCTGCAGGGCCGCCACAAAATCGCTTCAGGAGGGACCCGCCCAATGAGCTCACCCCAGCCGATTTCCATTTCCGGTCTGGCGCGCCAGCAGGAAGCGCCGGCATCGAATCCCTTGCTGCCTCTGCTGCAAGCCCAGCAGAAGGCCTTTCTCGATCGCGGGATCAGCGACGCCAAGCAGCGCGTCGAAGCATTGCAGATTCTCGGCAAGGCCATCGGCGAGTACAGCGATGAACTCGTCAAAGCCGTGATGGCCGATTTCGGTCACCGCTCGCCGCACGAAACCGTGCTGACCGAGGTGCTCGCCAATCTCGGCGAAATCCGCCTCACCAAGGGCCATATCAAGAAATGGATGAAGCCACACAAAGTGCCATTTAGCATTCAGGCCCTGCCCGCAACCGGTTATGTCGTCTATCAGCCCAAGGGGGTGGTCGGCATCATGGGTGCGTGGAACTACCCGGCCTTTCTGATTTTCTCGCCGCTGATCGGCGTGCTGGCCGCAGGCAACCACGCCATGATCAAGCCGCCGGATGTCACCCCACGGACTTCCGAGGTGATTGCCGAGCTGATCGCCAAGCATTTCGATCCCAGCTTCATCACCGTGGTCACGGGCGATGTGCAAAAGGCGGTCGAGTTCTCCGAGCTGCCCTTCGATCATCTGATCTATACTGGCAACACCGAGATCGGTCGCAAGGTCATGATGGCGGCGGCGAAGAACCTGACCCCCGTCACGCTGGAGATGGGCGGCAAGTCCCCGACCATCATCGGCGAGGACTACCCCATTGAGAAAGCCGTGCAGCGCATCCTGCTCGGCAAGACGGTGAATTCCGGCCAGACCTGCATCGCGCCGGACTATGTCATGGTGCCCAAGGGCAAGGAGCAGGAGTTCGTCAACGCCTACTCGCGCGCCATCTCCAAGCGCTATCCGACGGTGGCCGACAATCAGGACATCACCTGGATCGTCAACGACCGGCATTTCAAGCGCGTCAAAGCACTCATCGACGATGCGCGCGAGAAGGGCGCGAACGTCGTGCAGATCAATCCGCGCAATGAGCAAATCCCCGAGGGCAAGCGCGTCATTCCCCATACCGTGATCACCAACGTGAATGACGACATGGCGGTCATGCAGGAGGAAATCTTCGGGCCCGTCCTGCCGGTGATGGGTTACGACAGCCTGCAGCAGGCCATGCGCTACGTGCAGGAGCGGCCGCGTCCCTTGGCGCTGTATTACTTCGATGCCAACCGCAAACGGGCGGACCACGTCATCAGTCAGACCATCTCCGGCGGCGCCTGCGTCAATGACACCATGCTGCACATCGCCCATCCGAACCTGCCCTTCGGTGGCAGCGGCCCAAGCGGGCTGGGCGCGTACCATGGCTTCGACGGCTTCGTGGAGTTCTCGCATAAAAAAGGCGTGCTCTACCAGCGCAACTGGTTCTCGCCCAGCATGTTCATCAAGGGTCCCTATCCGAAGAGCGCGGTCGGCCTGCTGCGGCGCGTCTCCAAGTGGCTCGCATGAAGCCATAGTTCATCGTCATCGAGCAGGGCCGCCGTCAGCGGCCCTTGCTCATTCGGCGTGACAGTCTGGACAGTTACGACTTTTGCGCGCAGCATGCTGCAGTTTTCGTCCATCCTGAGCCAAAAATACAGGGAGGTTTTCCCGTGAAGTATCGATTCATGGCAGGGTTGCTGGGGCTCGTTCTCAGCCAGAGCGGCGCCCTCGCCGCACTCACCCGCGAAGACACCGCGCCCGCAGAGGCCATTCGCGACTCGCTCGCACGGATGACGAGCGAGCGGCTGGTCAAGGCTGACGACGAATCCGGCAACTGGATGCTGCACGGACGGACCTACGGTGAGGATCGCTACAGCCCGCTCAAACAGATCAATGACCAGACCGTTCCCAATTTGGGGCTGGCCTGGGCATGGGAGACCGGCACCAACCGGGGTCTCGAGGCCACCCCCATCGTGGTGGATGGCGTGATGTACGCCACCGGCGCATGGAGCGAGGTCTACGCTCTGGATGCCCGGACCGGCAAGCTCTTGTGGCGCAATGATCTCAATGTCGACAAGACGCGTGGACAATATGCCTGTTGCGACGTTGTCAATCGTGGCGCTGCGGTCTGGAACGGCAAGGTCTACGTCGGCACCATCGACGGCCGCCTAGTGGCGCTCGATGCGGTGACCGGCGAAATCGTCTGGGACGTGCTGACCATCGACAAGTCGCGCCCCTACACTATTACTGGCGCGCCACGCATCATCAAGGGCAAGGTCATCATCGGCAATGGCGGCGCCGAATTCGGCGTTCGCGGCTACATCACCGCCTATGACGCCGAGACCGGCGAGCAGAAATGGCGTTTCTATACCGTCCCCGGCAACCCGGCGGACGGTTTCGAGAGCAAGGCCATGGAAATGGCCGCGCAGACCTGGGGCGGCGGACCCTGGTGGGAGATCGGCGGGGGCGGGACCGTATGGGACTCCATGGCCTATGACCCCGAACTGGACCTGCTCTACATCGGCGTCGGCAACGGCTCACCCTGGAACAAGCATATTCGTTCCCCGGCGGGCGGTGACAATCTATTCCTCTCGTCGATCGTAGCGATCAAGCCCGAGACCGGCGAGTATGTCTGGCACTACCAGACCACTCCCGGCGAGGGCTGGGACTACACCGCCACCCAACACATCATCCTTACGGATCTGATCATAGATGGCCAGAAACGCAAGGTGCTGATGCAGGCGCCTAAGAACGGATTCTTCTACGTCATCGATCGGGAAACCGGAAAGTTCATCTCGGCCAACAACTACGTTCCGGTGACCTGGGCCAAGGGCATCGATCCCGAGACCGGTCGCCCCGTCCAGACCAACAACTCCTATGAAAAATGGCCCAAGGTCCAGTTTCCCTCGCCTCTGGGCGGACACAACTGGATGCCGATGTGCCTGAGCCGGGATACGGGCTATGTCTATATCCCGAGCCAGGAAATGGCCATGCTCTACGATAACGATACGGAGTTCGAGTACATCCCGGGCTATTGGAATACCGGGATGAAGGTGATGAAGGACGTTCAGTTCCCGGCTTGGATCGACCATGACTTGGTCATGGCGCTGGGCGCCAAGGTGGCCAAAGGTTATCTGCAGGCTTGGGATCCTGTCCGTCAGCGTCAGGTCTGGAAAGTCGAGCACGAGGGCCTGTGGAACGGCGGCTTGCTGTGCACCGGCGGCAACCTCGTGTTGCAGGGCAACGGCAAGGGCTATTTCGCTGCCTACGCTGCCGACACCGGCCGCAAGCTCTGGGAGTTCGATGCCCAGAATGGCATCATTGCCCCACCCATCACCTATGAGATCGATGGCGAGCAGTACATCTCCGTGTTGGTAGGCTGGGGCGGTTCCGTGGGGCTTTCCTTCGGCGCTGTGGGCAATCCCCGTGAGAACATGTATCCCTATGGGCGCATCCTGACCTTCAAGCTGAACGGCAAGGAGAGCCTGCCGCCGGTGCAGATCGCCAGGAAGCTGCCGGAACCCATGGATCTCGCTGCCGACAGCGAAACCATTGCCAAGGGCGACAAGCTCTACCATCACAACTGCGTGTATTGTCACGGTCCGGGGGGCATTGCCAATCCGAACATGGTCGATCTGCGCCGCATGGACGCCAAGACGCATGAAGATTTCGTCGCCGTCGTACTGGGTGGTCGTGATGCTCACAAGACCGGCATGGTCGGCTTCTCCGAGCAGCTCTCGGTCGAAGACGTGCAGGCCATCCATGCTTACCTGAACAAGGTGAACGAGAATACGCTGGAGCGTGATCAGGCCTCAGGGGTGTGGAAGACGTTCAAGCACGCCGTCTACAGTGTTCTCGGGGCCATCACGAGCTTCTTCGTGAGCCTGTTCAACTGGGTGATGAACAGAGGTTCCTGATCCGCGCCACAAGCGCGACTCATGACGACGCCGGGCGATCCCCGGCGTTGTTTTTTGAATGGAATGAAAAAGCATGAAAGGCACCGAGCAGCTGGTGCCCATGGCGCTCAGTTGAGGCGCGCACCCACCCAAGCCGCGACGCTGGCGAGCGCCTCATTGAGCCGCGCGGGATCGTTGCCGCCGGCCTGCGCCATGTCGGCCCGGCCGCCCCCCTTGCCACCGACCTGTTGCGCCACAGCGCTGACGAGCTCGCCGGCCTTGACGCGATCGGTGAGGTCCGGCGTCACCCCGGCCACCAGCGAGACTTTCTGATCACCCGCGACGCTGGCCAGTACGATCGCTGCCGTTCCCAACCGGTCGCGCAGCTTGTCCAGCGTTTCGCGCAGGGCCTTGACATCCACGCCGTCGACGCGCGCGGCCAGGACCTGCACACCAGCGACGGTCACGGCTTGGCTTGCCAGATCACCGCCTTGGCTGGCGGCGAGACGGGAGGTCATGCGGGCCAGCTCGCGCTCGCTAGTCCTGAGCTGTTCCTGTAGCTGAACGATACGGGCCGGCACCTCGGCCGGCGTCGTCTTGAGCGTTGCTGCGGCCTGCTGGAGCAAAGCCTGCTGCGCAGAGACGAACGCAAGAGCGGCCTCACCAGCGACGGCTTCGACGCGCCGCACGCCCGCCGCAACGCCAGTCTCTGAGACGATCTTGAACAGGCCGATGTCGCCGGTGCGCCCGACATGTGTGCCGCCGCACAGCTCGCGCGAGCTGCCGATGTCGAGCACGCGGACCGTGTCGGCGTACTTTTCGCCGAACAGCATGACGGCACCGGTCTGCCGCGCCGCTTCCAAAGGCAATACCCGTGATTGGGTCGGCTGGTTGGCCAGCACTTCCGCGTTGACGAGTGCCTCGATGCGCGCGATCTCCTCGGCGGTTAGGGCGCTGGTGTGGGAAAAGTCGAAACGCGTCTTGTCCGGATCAACCAGCGAACCCTTTTGTTGCACGTGCGGGCCCAAGACTTCGCGCAGCGCCTTGTGCAGCAGATGGGTCGCGGAGTGATGGCGCATGATGCGTTGCCGGCGCCCGCTGTCCACCCGCGCGCTGAGTCGATCCCCGATGCGCAGTGTGCCCGCCATGAGCCGCCCAACATGGCCGAAGACCTCGCTCTGGATCTTCTGCGTGTCGCGCACAACGAAGCGAAGCGCTGGCGCCAGCAGTTCGCCCGCATCGCCGACCTGACCGCCGGATTCGGCATAGAAGGGCGTTTCGTCGAGGACGACGATGCCCTCCTGTCCGGCCAGCAGTTCCGCTACTTTCGTCCCTTCGTGGTAGAGCGCCAGCACGGTCGTCGCCTCGACGGCGAGCGTGTCGTAGCCCTCGAAGCGGGTGGCCGCGCCGTCGTAATCCACGATCGCTTCCATGCGGAAACGGCCGGCCGCGCGCGCCTGTTCCCGCTGGCGGGCCATGGCGGTTTCGAACCCGGCCAGGTCCACGTTCACCCCATGCTCGCGAGCGATGTCCTGGGTGAGGTCGAGGGGAAAGCCGTAGGTGTCGTGCAGCTTGAACGCCGTTTCCCCGTCCAGACCGCCGCCGCTCGCCACTGCAGCCTGCAGCGCCGTGTCCAGAATGGCCATGCCATGTTCGAGTGTTTCGAAGAAGCGTTCCTCTTCCTGGCGCAGTGTGGCGGTCACGCGTGGCGCCGCTTCGGCGAGCTCGGGATAGGCCGCGCCCATCTCCTGAACGAGGTCCGGCACCAGACGGTGGAAGAAGGGCTGGCGCATGCCCAGCTTGTAGCCATGGCGCACGGCCCGGCGGATGATGCGCCGCAGCACGTAGCCGCGACCTTCGTTGCCGGGAATGACGCCGTCGGTCACCAGGAAGGCGCAGGCGCGCACATGGTCGGCGAGCACGCGCAGTGAGGGATTGTCCGCATCGGACGCCGCGGTTTCGCGCGCGGCGGCGGCGATCAGGGCCCGGAACAGGTCGATGTCGTAGTTGCTGTGGACGCCTTGCAGCACGGCGGCGAGGCGCTCCAGGCCCATCCCAGTGTCCACCGACGGCTTGGGCAGTGGATGCAGGGCGCCGGTCGCATCGCGCTCGAACTGCATGAACACCAGATTCCAGATCTCGATGTAGCGGTCGCCGTCTTCCTCCGGGCTACCCGGTGGGCCGCCGGCAACCTCGGGGCCGTGATCATAGAAAATCTCCGAACACGGCCCGCAGGGCCCGGTATCACCCATCTGCCAGAAATTGTCCGAGCCGCCGCCGGGCTTGTCGCCGATGCGGATGATGCGCTCGACAGGCAGGCCGATCTCGCGCTCCCAGATGTCGTAGGCCTCGTCGTCGGTGGCGTACACCGTGGCCCAGAGCCGCTCCGGCGGCAGGGCCAGCGTGACCGTCAGGAATTCCCATGCAAACTGGATGGCCTCGCGCTTGAAATAATCCCCGAAGCTGAAGTTGCCCAGCATCTCGAAAAAGGTGTGATGGCGGGCGGTGTAGCCGACGTTTTCGAGGTCGTTGTGCTTGCCGCCGGCGCGCACGCAGCGCTGCGCGCTGGCCGCCCGCACATAGGGCCGATCCTCGCGTCCTAGGAACACGTCCTTGAACTGCACCATGCCGGCATTGGTGAACAGCAGCGTCGGATCGTTGGCAGGAACCAGCGGGCTGCTGGGCACGACGGTGTGCCCGTGACCTTGGAAGAATTTCAGGAAGCGATGGCGGAGTTCAGCGCTGGTCATCATGGCGGACGGCCCGGTTGGCAAAATGGCCCCAAGTATAGGCAAAGGACCCCAATTTAAGCATCAGTCCGGCGCAGCGTCGGTCGGCGCGGACCCGCCCCGGGGGCGGGGAAGCTGGCGGCGGATCAACTCGGGCGCATAGCCGCGGCGCTCCAGATAGCGCGCCTGCCGGGCCCACGCGGGCCAGTCGGCGGGCGGCGCCGCCCCGAAGCGCCGGCGGCGGGCGGTCTCCAGGCGCTCGGCCCAGTTCTCGTCATTCGGCAATATCTCCTGGATGAGGGCTGCATCCACACCGGCTTGCGCCAGTCCCTGGCGCAGACGGCGGGGCCCGTCGCCCCGCGCGAGATGAGCGCGCGTCCAGCTTTCGGCATAGCGTGCCTCGCTGAGCAGGCCTTGGGTTTCCAGCGCATCGAGCAGGCGCGCCGTTTGACTGGGCGTCGCACCCCAACGCATCAGCCGCTCGCCGAGCTCGCGCCGGGCGTATTCGCGCCGCCCCAGCAGCCGCAGCGCGCGCGCCCGCAGGACGGCGTCAGTCGGCGGCGAGGTCGGGTTCGAGGACGGCACCGGCGCGGCCCTTCGTGGCCAGCAGCGTTTCGCGCAGCGAGCGATCCAGTTGCTGGGCAAGTTCGGGATGCTCTTTCAGGTACAGGCGCACATTGTCCTTGCCCTGGCCGATGCGTTCGCCTTGGTAGCTATACCAAGAGCCGGTTTTCTCGATCAGGTTGTGCTTGACGCCGAGTTCGATGAGCTCTCCTTCGCGCGAGATGCCCTCGCCGTAGAGGATCTCGAACTCGGCTTCGCGGAACGGCGGCGCGACCTTGTTCTTGACCACCTTGACGCGTGTTTCGTTGCCGATCACTTCATCGCCTCGCTTGATGGCGCCGATGCGGCGGATGTCCAGACGCACCGAGGCGTAGAACTTGAGCGCGTTGCCGCCGGTCGTGGTTTCCGGGCTGCCGAACATGACGCCGATCTTCATGCGGATCTGGTTGATGAAGATCACCAGACAATTGGTGCGCTTGATGTTGGCGGTGAGTTTGCGCAGGGCCTGGGACATGAGCCGTGCCTGCAGGCCCACGTGGGAGTCGCCCATCTCGCCTTCGATTTCCGCCTTGGGGGTGAGCGCGGCGACCGAGTCCACCACGACGATGTCCACAGCACCCGAGCGCACCAGCATGTCGGTGATTTCCAGTGCCTGCTCACCGGTGTCGGGCTGGGAAATCAGCAGTTCCTCGACATTGACCCCGAGGAGGCGTGCATATTGGGGATCGAGCGCGTGTTCGGCGTCGACGAAGGCGGCTGTTCCGCCGGCCTTCTGGATCTGGGCGATGACGTGCAGCGTGAGCGTGGTTTTCCCTGAGGATTCCGGCCCGTAGATCTCCACCACCCGCCCGCGCGGCAGGCCGCCGATGCCCAAGGCGAGATCGAGACCCAGCGAGCCGGTGGACACGGGGATCACATCGCTGGCGGCCTGATCATCGCCCATGCGCATGACCGAGCCCTTGCCGAACTGCTTCTCGATCTGACCCAGCGCTGCGGCCAGCGCCTTCTTGCGATTCTCGTCCATCCGCCCCTCGCTCCAGCCGCCGTTCAGCGACCTGTTGAAAGAAATCGCGATGCGCATGCGCCGGCTGCTTGATGTCCGGCGCGATGCTTACCGCAAACAAAGATTATTCCATAAAGACAAAGGCCCGAGGGTTGCCCAACGACCGCGCGACAGGCGCTGCGCTTATCCCGATCCGGCGTGGTTTGGTTTTCTCACGCCCAGCCCGTCGGCGATTCGGATGCCTGAAGCACCTTGCACAGGCCGGCCAGTGCTGTTTCGACGGCCCCCATCCGCACGGCCGCTCGATCACCGGGAAAATGGACGCAGCGGGTCATGATGGGAATGCCCGGCGCTGCCCAGGCGAACCACACCGTGCCCACCGGTTTGCCGGGGCTTGCCCCGGTCGGTCCGGCGATGCCGCTGACGGCTACCGCCACATCACCGCCCAGATGGCGCAGCGCGCCTTCCGCCATCTCGCGTACGGTCGCGGCGCTCACGGCGCCATCCTGCTCCAGCGTGCGGGTCTGAACACCCAAAAGACGCGTCTTGAGAGCGTTGCTATAACTCACGACACCGCCTTCATACCAGCGCGAACTGCCGGGCAAGTCGCTGCAGCACTTGGCGATCCAGCCCCCGGTACAGGATTCCGCTGTGACCAGGCGCCAGCCACGGCTGCTCAGCCGTTCGGCGATTTCCGACAGATGGATCAGCCACTCGGTTGGGTTATCGGCAGGCAGCTCCACGGCTGTTGGCTCCTTGATGCGGCGGTTTCGTGCCACGCAGCGGCCGTCGCGCCGGCATATCCGATTATGGTATCGCCGTGGATCCGTGGCCACACCAGGGGCCGGCGTCCGGGTATGCGACCCCACTGCGTGAGTGCAGGCGCGGGGGCTGGAGGAGCGGATAGAATCACGCCTGATGCCCTGCACCCCGGGATTTCCTGCATGAACACCTCTGCCCGCCTGAACACGTTGCGAGCCGCCATACCGGCATTGCCTGAGGGTTTGCAGGCTGAGCAGGCTGCCACTGCCGAGCGTTTCGTCGAGTTGGAGGCACCGCCCCCGCCCGATGCTCACGGCCTGATGCGGCTGTGGGCCTGCAGCCGCTTCGCCGCCGATCTGTGCCTGCGCCATCCGCAGTGGGTGAGCGAGCTGGATCCCGCGGTGCGGCCGATCCGTGGCCAGGGATTGCGCGACGCGCTGGCCGCGGCGCTCGATCAGGCCGCCGACATGACCCGTGCGATGAGCATCCTGCGCCGTTTCCGGCAGCGCCAGACCCTGTGCTGGGCCTATCGCGACATCAACGGGCTCGACGACATCGAAACCGTGCTCGCCGGGCTGTCCGAGGTGGCCGATGCGTGCGTGGGGGCGGCTGTGGATTGGCTCGACCGCCGCCTGCGCGCGCAATGGGGAACGCCCCTCGACAGCGCCGGTGAGCCCCAGGCGCTCATCGTCCTGGCCATGGGCAAGCTTGGCGGGCGTGAGCTGAACTTTTCCTCCGATATCGACCTCATCTTCGTCTATCCCGAAGCGGGCACCCTCGCCGGCCCCAAGGCGATGGAGATCGGCGACTACTACACGCGTCTGGCCCAGCAGCTGGTCAAACTCCTGGCCGAGCCCAGCGCCGACGGATTCGCCTACCGGGTCGACACCCGCCTGCGGCCGTTCGGCCAGAGCGGCCCGCTGGTGCTCTCGATGAGTGCACTGGAGCTCTACTATCAGCAGCATGGTCGCGAGTGGGAGCGCTACGCCCTGATCAAGGCGCGACCCCTGACCGGGCGGCCGACCGATGTGGCGGCGCTGATGGGCATGCTGCGGCCCTTCGTCTATCGGCGTTACCTCGATTTCGGCGCCTTTGAATCGCTGCGGACGATGAAGGCGCTGATCGAAACCGAAGTCAGCCGCAAGGGGCTCGAGGACAACATCAAGCTGGGCGCGGGCGGCATCCGCGAAATCGAGTTCATCGTGCAGGCCTTCCAGCTGATCCGCGGAGGGCAGGAGGCGGCGTTGCGCGAGGCGCATCTGCTGACCGTGCTGGGGCGTCTCGGGCGGCGCGGCATTCTCGCACCCCATACCGTGCAGCGGCTCGAGGCGGCCTACCGGCTGCTGCGCCGGGTGGAAAACCGCTTGCAGCAGGTGCGTGATGCCCAGACCCACGAGTTGCCGGTCGATGCACTCACGCAGCTGCGGATCGCCCATGGCATGGGCGCGCCCGACTGGGGAACGCTTGCGCAGGACATCGCGCGCCATCGGCGTTGGGTCCACGAGGAATTCAGCGAAGTCTTTTCAACGCCACAAAACGAGGGAGCCGAGCCCTCGAGCCTCGAACTGTTGTGGCAAGGGGCTCTCGCCGAGGAGCATGGCCCATCCGCACTCACGCAGGCGGGCTTCGCCGATGCCGGGCGCGCCACGGCCGCGATTGCGGGGCTGCGTGACAGCGCCGCCGTGCGCGCTTTGAGCGAAACCGGTCGTGCCCGATTGGACCGGTTGATGCCGCTGCTCATCGGCGCGGTCGGTCGCAGCAGCCAGCCGGAGACCACGCTCGGGCGCGTGCTGCATCTGGTGGAGGTGGTGGCGCGCCGCAGCATCTATTTGGCCCTACTGGCGGACCACCCGATGGCGCTGTCGCAACTGGTGCGGCTCTGTGCCGCCAGTCCCTGGCTGGCCGAATACCTGGCGCGCCATCCCGTCCTGCTCGATGAATTGCTCGATGCCCGCAGCCTCTACGCGCCGCCCGATGCTTCCGGTGTGGCGGCCGAGATGGTGCGCCGCATGGCGGAAACCGAGGATTTGGAGCGGCGCATGGATGTGCTGCGGCAGGTCCAGCAGGTCAACCTGCTGCGCATCGCCGCGGCGGATGTGGCGGGGCAGCTCCCGCTCATGCGCGTCAGTGACAAGCTGACCGAACTGGCCGAGGTGGTCCTGCGCCAAGTGCTGCTGCTGGCCTGGGCGGAGATGAGCGCGCGGCATGGCCGGCCGCGCGAAGGCGGCCGCGTGGTCCAGTTCGCGATCGTGGCCTATGGCAAACTGGGCGGCATCGAGCTGGGATATGGCTCGGATCTGGATCTGGTCTTCCTGCACGACGGTAGCGCCACGGGCGGCATGACCGACGGGGCGCGGAGCATCGACAACGCCACTTTCTTTGCCCGACTCGCCCAGCGCATGGTGCATTGGCTGACCGCTCCCACGGCCGCTGGCCGGCTCTACGAGATCGACACCCGTCTGCGCCCCAGCGGCCGGTCCGGCCTTCTGGTGAGCAGCCTCGCCGGCTTTGCCGATTACCAGCGCCATCACGCCTGGACCTGGGAACATCAGGCGCTGGTGCGGGCGCGGGTCGTGGCCGGCCCGCCTAGCCTGACGGCGCAGTTCGCGGCTATCCGGGCCGAGGTGCTGGGCAGCCCGCGTGTGCCCGAGGCGTTGCGTGCCGAAATCCGCGACATGCGCGTGCGCATGCGCGAGGCGCTCGACAAACCGGCGCCGGGGTGCTGGGATCTCAAACACAGTCCAGGCGGTATCACCGACATCGAATTTATGGTGCAATACCTCGTTCTGCGTCATGCCCATGACCACCCCGCCCTGCTGCGCTGGACCGACAACATCCGGCTGCTGGAAACCTTGAGGAGGCTCGATCTGCTTGCCACGGAGACGGCGACGATACTGTCGGACTGCTACCGGCGTCTGCGTCAGCGGATCCACGTGCTGAGCCTGCAGCAGACTGAAGCTGTGGTCGCCGAGACCGAGCTGGCGGCGGAACGGGCGCAGGTGCAGGCCTTGTGGCGGCAGCTGCTGGAGGAGTCGGTGTGATTTCGGCTCCGGTGATTTTTTCGGCAAATCTGGCGATGGAATCGGAATCATGGCGAAAGAGTTGATGGCGGACCGGGATGGCGTGATCTGGCTGGACGGCGCCCTGGTGCCCTGGCGGGAAGCCAAAGTCCACGTGCTGACGCACACGCTGCATTACGGCATGGGGGTTTTCGAGGGCGTGCGCGCCTACAAGACAGCCCAGGGAACCGCCATCTTTCGCTTGGATGAGCACAACAAGCGATTCTTCCAGTCGGCGCACATTCTCAACATGCGCCTGCCGATGGATATGTCCACGCTTGCCGAGGCCCATGCTGC
Source organism: Candidatus Acidiferrales bacterium (assembly GCA_035573755.1). Lineage (GTDB taxonomy): Bacteria > Pseudomonadota > Gammaproteobacteria > UBA5335 > UBA5335 > Macondimonas. Next base: position 20,427 of record DATLZY010000025.1, on the reverse strand, counting down.
GGTGATCCGGGAAAACGGCCTGTCGGAGGCCTACATCCGGCCCATGGCCTTTCTCGGCGCCGAAGGCATGGGCCTGCGTGCAGACAATCTGCAGACTCACGTGATGGTGGCCGCCTGGCCGTGGCCCAGCTATCTGGGGGCCGAGACGCTGGAGCGTGGTCTGGTGGTCAAGACCTCCTCCTTCAGCCGTCACCACGTCAACATCACCATGTGCAAGGCCAAGGCCAACGGCAACTACATGAATTCCATGCTGGCACTGCAGGAAGCGCAGGCGGCTGGGGCCCACGAGGCGCTGCTGCTCGACCGCGAGGGCTTCGTGGCCGAAGGTTCGGGCGAAAACGTCTTCATCGTGCGCGACGGCGTGCTTTACACGCCCGAACTCACTGCTGCGCTCGACGGCATCACCCGCCGCACCATCATCACCTTGGCTGGCGAAAGGGGCATCGAGGTCAAGGAAAAACGCATCACGCGCGATGAGGTCTACATCGCCGATGAGGCCTTCTTCACCGGCACGGCGGCCGAGGTGACGCCGATCCGCGAACTGGACGGCCGCCGCATCGGCGCGGGTCACCGTGGCCCCATCACCGAGCAGCTGCAGAACGCCTATTTCGACGCCGTGTATGGCCGCGACGAACGCCATGCGGACTGGCTGTTCCACGTTTAGCCGCACCGAGGTCATTCGGCTGGCGTCGTTCTGGTCAGGGAAGGGCCGATGGCGCTAGCATGAGGGCGTAATCGAACGCGGATTTTCGCAAAACTCATGCACTCAAACGCTGATTTCGAGTACTGAACCGGATCTTTCACTGAACCCAAGGAGGGGTAACGTTTCATGATTTCCTTTGCGTGCAGTGAGGACGAGCAATCCCTGCTCGATACCTTGGGGCGCTTCGCCCAAAACCAGCTCATGCCCGATGCCCGGGCCGCCGATCGCCGCCAATCCGTCGATGCAGCCGTGCGCGGTGCCTATCGGGAAATGGGCGCCCACCTTTTGGGCTTGCCCGAGGCGGCCGGCGGGATCGGCTTCGGCCTCACGGCCAAGATCCTGGCCGAAGAAATCCTCGCGCGTAGCGATGCCGCCCAGGCGGTGGGTCTGGATGATCTGGGCCTCGCGGCGCAGGCCGTCGTCGCGTTGGGGTCCGAGGCGCAGATCGCGCAGTTTCTCGGCGACGCCGAGCGTGTGTGGGCGCTGGCCAGCAGCGAGAACGATCCCGCGGCGCATCTGGGTTACATGTCCACGGTTGCCCGCCGTCAGGGTGACGGCTATGTGCTGAGCGGCGTCAAGACCGGTGTGTTCAACGCCGATCGGGCCGATCGACTCGTCGTGCTGGCCCGCGCCGAAGAAGGCGAAGGGCTGGCCGGCATCGCGGCGTTCGTGGTCGATGCCCGCGCGCCGGGGGTGCAGATCGCGCTCGAGGATCGCATGGGGCTGCGTGCCGGTCGTCCGTGTCGGGTCCAGCTCGAAGGCGCGCCGGGCGAACGCCTCGCCGGCGCTGCCGATCCGGTGGCCGCGCTCACGCGTCTGTTCGACATCGGCCGGGTGGTGAACGCGGCGCGCATGGTGGGCGCGGCGCGCGGCGCCATGGGTTTTGCCGTCGACTACGCGCAGGATCGCAAGGCTTTCGGCAAGCCGATCTGCGCGCATCAGGGGCTGGCGTTTTTCATCGCCGACATGGAAGTGGCCCTGGAATCGGCTCGCAATCTGGTGCTCAAGGCGGCCTGGCAGCTCGAGCGCGGTGAGGTGGCCACGGTGGCCGCCTGCAACGCGGCGATCTGCGCCTGCGATGCGGCGGTCAAGGTGACAGTGGATGCCGTGCAGGTCTTCGGCGGCGCCGGGTTCATGAAGGACATGCCGGTGGAGCGCTACATGCGCGATGTGCGCACGCTGGGCAATGCCCTGGGGACGCCTGAGGATCATGTCGCCGTGCTGGGCGAGGTGCTCTACGGACCGGAATCCCTGAAATCTGCAGCCAAGGACGGCAAGAAGGTGGCCCAGGCATGATCGACTTTACCCTGACTCCCCAGATGAAGATGGTGCGCGACATGCTCCATGCTTTCATGGACAAGAAAGTACGGCCCTTGTGCTTGCAGGCCGATCAGGACGCCGGCTATCCGGACAGCTTTTACAAGGAGTTGATGCCGCTGGCGCAGGGCTTTTCTCTCGGCGGTGGTGGCGGTGCCAAGAAGGAAGGCGCGGCGGCCGATCCCATGGCGGGCGGCATGAAGGGCATGTCGTTGCTGGCGGTCGTGGCCGGCGAGGAACTGGGCTGGGGCGATCCGTCCATGGCACTGGTGATGCCCGGTCCCGGTACCGGCGGACCGGCACTGGCGGCGCGCGGCACGCCCGAGCAGAAGGAAAAATACTTCGCCCAGCTCAAAGGCCCGCAGCCACGTTGGGCCGCCTACGGCCTAACCGAGCCCGGTACGGGCTCTGACGCCGCGGCGATTCGCACCCGCTGCCGCAAGGACGGCGATCACTATGTGATCGATGGCACCAAGTGCTACATCTCCAACGGCGCCCGCGCCGAATGGACGCTGGTGTTCGCCACGATCGATCCGGCGTTGGGTCATGCGGGGCACCGCGTGTTCATCGTCGAGAAGGGCACGCCAGGTTTCAAGGTGGGCAAGATCGAGGACAAGCTGGGCTTTCGGGCCACCGAGACGGCGGAGCTCGTATTCGAGGAATGCCGGGTGCCGGTGGGCAACCTGCTCGGCGGCGAGGCGGCCTACGATCAGGGCGCCAAGGCCGGCTTCAAGACGGCGATGGAATTCTTCGACACCAGCCGGCCGCTGGTCGGCATCATGGCGGTAGGTATCGCCCGCGCGGCCTATGAGGAAGTGGTCCAGTTCGTGCGCGACAACTACCTGCTGTCGCGGCCGATTCCGCGCTATCAGGCGATCAAGGACCGGCTGGCCGAGCTGCAGCGCAAGATCGATGCGGCGCGCCTGTTGTGCTGGAAAGCGGCCTGGATGGCCGACAATGGCATCCGCAACACCAAGGAAGCCTCGATGGCCAAGCTCTACGGGCCGCAGGTCGGCATGGAGGTCACCTCCTACGCCGTCCAGCTCATGGGCGCGCACGGCACGCTCAAGGGCTCGTTGTCTGAAAAGCTGTTCCGCGATGTGAAGGTGTTCGACATCTTCGAGGGCACCCACCAGATCCAGCAGATGGTGGTGGCGCGCAACCTTTTCGAGCGCGTGCAAATCAGTACCTCGGGCGAGGTGTTGAACTGATGTGGTCGCCGGCCGGGGCGCGGCTTTGCTCCGGTCGGTCCATCTGCTGCGACATCGCACCCTCATTGTCTTGGCCGCCTCCCCGTCATGCGACGGCACCAGAATTGCAACGAGTCTCCCTGTAGCCTCGGCGTCACCGCGCGCAAGACCTTCTGGAGTGAGCATGGATGGGATGACCAAGCCGCAGTTGAATACCTTCCCTGAAGACGAACGCACCGGGTTGGACAAAGACGTCATCAAGCGCGCGTTTTTGGATCATCTATTCTTCAGCCAGGGCAAGTTTCCGGCCCTGGCGACCATGAACGATTACTACCTCGCCCTGGCCTACACGGTCCGCGATCGGCTCTTGCACCGCTGGATCAGCACGGCCGCCGCCTACACCGAACAGGGCGCCCGCACGGTCTGCTACCTGTCCGCCGAATTCCTGCTCGGCACTCATCTCGGCAACAATCTCATCAACCTCGGCATCTACGACGAGGCGCGCAAGGCGGTCGAGGAACTGGGCCTGGATTTTCTGGAACTGCTGCGTCAGGAAGAAGAACCCGGCCTCGGCAACGGCGGTCTGGGGCGTCTCGCGGCCTGTTTTCTCGATTCCATGGCCACTTTGGAGATCCCATCGCTGGGCTACGGGATTCGCTATGAGTTCGGCATCTTCGATCAGGACATCGTCGACGGCTGGCAGGTGGAAAAGACCGACAAGTGGCTGCGTTTCGGCAATCCCTGGGAGATCCAGCGCGCCGAATGGGCGGTCGAGGTCATGCTGGGCGGGCACACCGAGCATTACCGCGACGAGCATGATCACCTGCGGGTGCGATGGGTGCCACATCGTGTGATCAAAGCCATGCCCTACGATACCCCCATCCTCGGCTATCGCAACAACACCGCCAACACGCTGCGGCTGTGGCGCGCGGAGGCACCGGAATCCTTCGATTTCAGCGTCTTCAACCGCGGCGACTACTACGGCGCCGTGGATCGCAAGATCATCTCGGAAAACATCACCAAGGTCCTCTATCCCAACGACGAGGCGATGGAGGGCAAGGCGCTGCGGCTGGAACAGCAGTATTTCCTGGTGTCGGCCTCGCTGCAGGACATGTTCCGCATCCTCGATCGCCAACACATTCCGGTCGAGCAGTTCCACGAGAAATTCGCCGCCCAGATGAACGACACTCACCCGGCGCTTGCAGTGGCCGAACTCATGCGGCTTTTGGTCGACGTGCGGCGCGTGCCGTGGGACATCGCGTGGGAAATCACCCAGAAGACGCTGGCCTACACCAACCACACGCTGCTGCCCGAGGCGCTGGAGCAATGGCCGCTGGAACTGTTCCAACGCTTGCTGCCGCGCCACTTGGAAATCATCTACGAGATCAACGACCGTTTTCTGGAACAGGTACGAGTCCGCTATCTGGGTGACCCCGAGCGAGTCGCGCGTCTGTCGCTCATCAACGAGCACGGTGGGCGCAGTGTGCGCATGGCGCATCTGGCCTGTGTCGGCAGCCACGCCATCAACGGCGTGGCGGCGCTGCACACCGAGTTGCTCAAGCAGACCGTGCTGAAGGATTTTCATGACCTGTGGCCGGAAAAATTCTCCAACAAGACCAACGGCGTCACGCCGCGGCGCTGGATCTTCCTCTCCAATCCACGCCTGACACGGCTCATCACCGAAGCCATCGGGCCAGGCTGGACCACCGATCTGGCGCTTCTGGAACGGCTCGCCCCGCTGGCCGAGGACAGCGCCTTCCGCGCGCGCTGGCAGGCCGTCAAACAGGCCAACAAGGCCGATCTGGCGCGCTTCGTCGGCTTGCGATTCGGCGAGCAGATCGATCCGGCCACCCTGTTCGACGTGCAGGTCAAGCGCATCCATGAGTACAAGCGCCAGCACCTCAATGCCCTGCACATCGTCGCGACCTATCTGCGACTCAAGAACGATCCGAGTCGCGATTTCGTGCCGCGCACCTACCTCTTCGGTGGCAAGGCTGCGCCCGGCTATCACATGGCCAAGCTGATCATCAAGCTGATCAACAGCATCGGCAGCATCGTGAACAGCGATCCGGATGTGGCGGGCCGGCTGAAGGTGTTCTTCATGCCCAACTTCCATGTCAGCAACGGTCAGCGCATCTATCCCGCGGCGGATCTATCGGAGCAGATTTCGACGGCCGGCAAGGAAGCCTCGGGCACGGGCAACATGAAGTTCACCCTGAACGGCGCCCTGACCATCGGCACGCTCGACGGCGCGAACGTGGAGATCCGCGAGCGTGTGGGCGCGGAGAATTTCTTCCTATTCGGTCATACCGAGGCGCAGATCACCGGCTTGCGGCAGGCGGGCTACCGGCCGGCGGATTACTACCACGGCAACGAGGAGCTGAAGGCCGTCATCGATCTCATCGGCGCGGGCTATTTCTCGCGTGGCGATCGCGATCTGTTCCGGCCTTTGATCGACAATCTGTTGCACCACGATCCGTTTTTCGTCCTCGCCGATTTCGCCGCCTACCTTGCCTGCCAGGATCAGGTCGACATGGCCTACCGGGACCGGGATGCATGGCATCGCATGGCCATTCTGAACACCGCGCGCGCGGGGTTTTTCTCCTCCGACCGGTCCATCCGCGAATACCAGCAGGAGATCTGGGAAGTGCCGTCGGTGCCGATCACGCTGATCGATCCGGACGATGTGAAGGTCAGCGTGATGCAATGATTCCGCGCTTGACGGGGCGGTATGCTTCGGCGATGGTTGCGTGCGGAAAGAGCAGCCAAGGACATTTGCGATGAGATATCTGATGCTCGCCATGGTGGCGATGACAGTGGCCCTGCCTGTGCAGGCCGAGATGAGGCCTTTGGCGGATGAGGAATTGCGCGCCGTTTCCGGTCAGGCCGGGACACTGGTCTACGATCCGCCGCCCTTCGTGGATCGGCTGGATGCCCTGTCCCAGAGCCTCGCCGACGCGGGACACCCGGTGGCCGCCGCGCTGATCGGGCAGCAGGCGCGTTTTCTCGGACGGGTGTTCGACGGCTGCCCGCGGGGCGCCTACTGCGCACTTTGAAGGGCGGATCGGGTTCGCCCAAAGAGATGCGGCCGTCGCGCGTTTCGTGACGGCCGCCGGCTTCAACCCAGATGGCGCCTCCAGAACGCCAGACTGCGCTGCCAGGCCAGATCGGCAGCCGCCGGATCGTAGACCTCCGGACGGTCCTGGTTGACGAAGGCATGGTCGGCGTCGTAGCGATAGATTTCGCAGGATCGACCTGCCGCCTTGAGTGCGGTTTCGAAACTATCCACGGCAGCCGGCGTGCACCAAGTGTCCTGATTGGCGAAGTGAGCCTGCAGCGGTACCCGCACATCGGCGAGATCAACCATGCCCGCGGGCGGCAGGCCGTAGAAGATCACGGCAGCGGCCAACTCCGGAATACGCGCCGCGCCCAGCAGTGTGATGGCACCGCCCATGCAGAACCCGGTCAGCCCGACCTTCTTGCCCTGAGCGGCGAAAAATTGCGCGGCGCCGCGGACGTCTTGATCGGTCGCCTCGAGAAAATTCAAGGAATTCATCTGTGTGGCGGCCTGACCTGCGTCGTGGTAGGGCACGACGACACCATGAAAGAGATCGGGCGCCAGAGCGTGGTAGCCCGCTGCCGCCAGCCGGTCGCACAGCCCCTTGATCTGCTCCTGCAAGCCCCACCATTCCTGGATCACCACGATGCCGGGTGCGAGCGGATCCTTGGCCTCGGCCAGATAGCCTTGTGCCGTGCCGCCGTCGGGGCGTGAGTAGGTCATGACGTTGCCCATGGCTCTCTCCTCAAGGTTGTGCGCCGTATCCCGGAAGCAGCCGGGGTCCGGCTACCGGAAGATCTGCTCCTGTCTCGGCGGTGGGCGGGTTCCGTTCCTGGGTTTGTGCGATCCAGGTCAGGAGTTGGCGCAGGGCTTCGTCGGTCGCCTCGCCCAGCCCGCGCACGGCGGCCTCGGCGCCAGCGCCGGTCGTCACTCGTCCTTCAATGGCGGGCGCGATGAACTGGCGCCGGGACCGTGGCTCCTTCAGAACGGCCTGCAACGCAACCACTGCCTCGGATTTGACCAGGCCCTGTTCCTGCTCGAAGCGCAACAGGTGCACCTCGAGACGATAACGCGGGTTGCCGGTCGCCGGGCCGGTCTGTGAACTGGCCAGCACCGCCTGTTGCAAGCGGTCGAGCACGAGTTCCCGCGGTGACGCGACCCAATAATCATCCCTGTAAGACTGCAGTGCCGTCGTCCCGGCACCCCGGCGATAGCGCACCGCCGGATCGTTGAGCCAGGGGGGCGCTTCGACAGCCAGTACCGGAATCTCCCTCAGCACGACCGGCTGAGGGGGGGGCAACCAGCCGAGATCATGCGAAGTCGGGGGCGGCGGCCGCCGATTGGGTAACAGGTCGGCACAACCGCCGAGCAGCGCGATGAGCATCAGAAGCGGAATCAAGGCGAGAGGCCGTGTTCTCATGGCGAACGGTTTCCTTGGCGGTCGAGGGTTTCGGTCCGCGTGCCGCGATTGCGACCGTAGAGGATGCTGGAGGGATCGCGCCGCAGTTCGTCGCTGAGCCGCTCTAGGTTGCGCGCGGCCGCTTCGATCTCGCGCAGGGTGGCCTGGGTGGATGGTAGCGTTTCCACTAGGAAGGTCTGACCCGCGCTTTCGGCCAGATTACCCAGCGTATTGAGTTGGGCGGTGGCCTGGCGTACCTGGGTGATGGTCGCCTCCAGTTCCCTGGCGATCTGTTCGACCCGAGCCATGGTCTTGCCGCCGTCCTCGCTCATCTTGGGCAGGGCTTCGATGAGAGGCTCCAATCGCTCGGTGAGCTCAGCTACCTTGCGGGTCGTTACCGCGACATTGGCCATGATCTGACGCAAGTTCTCCTGGTTCTGGGGACCCAGTGCCTCTTTCATCTGGCCCATCAGATCCTGGAACTGCTTGAGTATCGCCTGTCCGGCATCCCCCAGCGATTCGAACAAGGACGGCCGCATGGGGATGCGAGCCGGCTGATCCGGGCGGGTCTCGAGGCGCGGGGCGTCTGGAGGCCCGTCATCAGCCAGTTCCACCTGCGCCAAGCCCGTGATGCCCATATAGCGCAAAGTCGCGTAGGTGTTGACCGTGATCGGGATGTCCGGCTGGATCTCGATGCGGATGTGGATGTCCCGGCTGCCGTCCTGCGCGAACTCGACCTGCGTGACCTGGCCGATTTCGACGCCCCGGTAGCGCACCGTCGAGTAGGGGACGAGGCCGGAAATGGCGCCTTGGGTCGTGATCAGGTAGGGCGTCCTAGCCTGGCGGGCATCGTTCAACCAGAGCGACGCCAGCGCGGCAGCCACCCCCAGGCCGATCACGAACAGGCCGGTCAGTAAAGCATAGGACCGATTCTCCATCGTACGTTACTGCCTTTTCGAAAGAAGACGGCCGCCGCGGTGGCCGTGAAAATAGGACTGGATGAAGGGATGGTCGCAGGCGATGACCTCGTCGAGTGTGCCGATTACGATCAGCTTGCGGTCGGCCAGGACGGCGATGCGGTCGCACAGATCGACGAGGGTGTCGAGGTCGTGCGTGACCAGCGCCACGGTCAGGCCCAAGGTGCTGCGCAACTCGGCGATCAGGTCGACGAACAGTTCGCTGGCCACCGGATCGAGTCCTGAGGTTGGCTCATCGAGGAGCAGCAACTCGGCGTCCAGCGCCAGTGCGCGGGCCAATCCCACGCGCTTGATCATGCCGCCCGACAGCTCGGCCGGATAGCGCCGACCGTCCTCCGGCTTCAGGCCCACCATGGCGAGCTTGAGCCGCACCAGTTCCTGAATCAGGGCTTCGTCCAGGACGCGCAGTTCCCGCAGCGGCAGCGCGACATTGTCAGTCACGGACAGCGCCGTGAACAGCGCACCGTGCTGGAACAAAACGCCCCAGCGCTGGCGCAGCGCTGTCGTGTGGCGCGACCGGCGCGCGGCGAAGACCGGCTCGCCGAAGGCATGCACCTCGCCTGCACTGGGATTTTGCAGGCCGATCATCTCGCGCAGCAGCGTCGTCTTCCCCGAGCCCGACCCACCCACGAGCCCCAGCACCTCGCCGCGCTGCACGCTGAGATCGATCCCATCGTGCACGATCTGCGAGCCGAAACAGGTAACGATGCCGCGCATCTCGATGACGGCGGAGGATCCGGCGCTCATTCCATCCACCCCACATCGCGCAGGCCGACGGCGAAAATGGCATCGGTCAGGATCACCAGCGTGATCGCCGTCACGACTGCGTTGGTGGTTTCATACCCCAGGCTTTCGGTGTTGGGCTTGATGCGCAGGCCGAAATGACAGGACACCAGCCCAATGACGATGCCAAAGGCAATCGATTTGGCGAGCGCGATCCAATAGGTCCCGATGGGGATCGCCCCGGGGAGATCGCTCAGGAACTGCCCGAAGGTGATGTTGAGTTCGCTCTGCGCCACCAGCATGCCGCCGAAGATGGCGGCGGCCATGGTCCAGAACGCCAGCAGCGGCATGGTGATGGCCAGCGCCATGACCTTGGGCAACAGCACGCGCTTGAAGGGCGAGATGCCCATGGTGGCCAGCGCATCGAGTTCCTGAGTCAGGCGCATCACGCCGAGTTCGGCGGTGATGGACGAGCCGGAGCGGCCCGCGATGAGGATAGCGGCGAGCAGCGGGCCCAACTCGCGCGTCACGGCCAGCCCCATGAGGTTGACGATGAAGCGCTCACCACCCAGCATCCGCAGTTGCAGCGCCGAAAGATAGCTCATGACGATGCCGATCAAGAGGCCCACTAGCCCCGTGATGAGCAGCGCCCGACCCCCTGTCTTGTGGACATTTGCGGAGATCTCGCGCCAGGGGATGCGATTCGGGTGCGCCGAGAAGCTGAGCATGTCGAGCGTCAGCTGTCCCAGCAAGGCGACGAGCTGACGCAGATGCGTCAGCCCCGAGAGAATCGCACCGCCCAGACGAACCACCCATTCCAGCGGCTTGCGTCGCGGGGCTCGTGCCGGCGGGGGCAGCGTTTCCAGCCGTTGGAACAGCGGCTCGTATTCCGTGCGCAGCCGAAGATGGGCCGGCCGGCGCTGTCCCCAGTGTTGCCAGAGCAGCAGGGCGCCGGCGCTGTCGAGGCTCTCGATCGCTTCGAGGTCCCACACGTCGTCCAGCCGCTTGCCGCAGCGACGGAGTTGCTTGCGCAGCGTGCCCAGGTGGCCCGACAGATGACGCAGTATCCATGGCCCGGTCAGGATGATGCGCGGCGCGCCGCCATCTTCATTGCGTTGCAAACGCGGGACTTCAGTCGTCATGGGAGGTTTTCCCGGTTTCGGCATCGAAGCGCGCGCATGCGCGCCGGTAGAGCGCCGAGATGTCCTCGTCGCCGAAGCCCGCGGCCATCAGCGCCTGGTAGTCGGCCCGGACTGCTTCTACGAGAGGCAGACGGCCATGGCATTGTGCCGCGAGCTGCTCGCAGATGGCGAGATCCTTGTCGTGCAGGGCCAGCTTGAAGCCGGTATCGAAGCGGTTCCGGATCAGGGTCGGGCCACGATGGGCGAGGAACCAGTTGCCGGCCGCACCGCCGCCGATCACGTCGATCACCCTTTCCAGCGGCAGCCCGGCGGCGGCGCCCAGTGCCAGCGCTTCGGTCACGGCTGCGGCGATGCCGGCCGCCATGACCTGATTGACGGCCTTGGTGGCCTGTCCCGCGCCGATGGGACCCATCCAGGCGACCTGACGGCTCATGGCGGCAAGCACGGGTCGGGCGCGCTCCAGCGCCGCCGGCTCGCCGCCGACCATGATGACCAGCGTCGCCTGACGCGCCCCTTCGACGCCGCCGGACACCGGGCAGTCGAGAAAATCGGCGCCGCGCGCGCGGACGATCTCTGCGGCCCGGTGCGCCGTGGCGGGTGCGACGGTAGAGCAGTCCACCACGATCTGCCCCGGTGCGAGGGCGGGCGCGACGGCCGCGACCAGACCCAGTACATCGTCATCGGCCGAGACGCACAGCACCAGCACGTCGCATCGGCGCGCGAGATCGGCCGGATCCGCAGCGACGTGGCAGCCGGTCTCCTGCGCGAGCGCTTCGGCCTTGGCCGCCGTGCGGTTCCAGACGGCGTTGAGCAGCCCCGCGCGGGCGAGGTTGCGCGCCATCGACAGGCCCATGGCGCCGAGTCCGATGAAGCCCGCGCAGGGATTCATGGCCAGCGTTGCAGATAGGTGGAGCCGTAGAGTCCGGCGGTGAGTTCGGCCAGGAAGGCCTCGGCCTGGGCTGGCTCCAGCCCGGCGCGGGTGATTTTCTCGCGATAGGCCATGGCGAGCTGATCCGGTGCGAAGTGCACATAGCTCAGCAGTTGATCCGCGCTGTCGCCACGCTCCGGCCCGACCAGCCGATAACCGCCTTGGCCGTCCAGTTCCACGTTGACCGCATCGGTGTCCCCGAACAGGTTGTGCATGTCGCCCAGGATTTCCTGGTAGGCGCCGATCATGAAAAAGCCCAGCAGATAGGTTTCCTGGGGCGCGATGGCGTGCAGGGCGAGGGTGGGCGTGAGCCCGTCCTGATCGACGTACTGGTGGATGCAGCCGTCCGAATCGCAGGTGAGATCCTCGATGATGCCGCGCACCGTCGGCGGCTCATTCAGCCGCTGCAAGGGCATGACTGGGAAAATCTGATCGATGGCCCACACGTCGGGCAGCGACTGAAACAGCGAGAAATTGCAGAAATACTTGACAGCCAGTTTTTCCTCGAGCTGGCCCAGGATTTCGCGATGGCTGCGTCGGGCAGGATCCAACCGGCCCTGCAAGCCTTGGCAGAGCGCCGTGTAGAGGTGTTCCGCGTAGGCCCGCTCACGCAGATCCAGCAGACCGTGAGTATACATGGACTGGGCTTCGGAGACCCAGTGCAGGGCCTCGTGGAACAGTTCCACCGGCGATGCGTCTGCAAGATGGGTATAACCGTTCCAAAGGTCGTGCAACAGCGAAGGCGCGTCCGGGGGCGGCGGCGCCAGGGTCGCGGCATCGGCGTAGGGCGCCTCGCTGTCGATGACCTGGGTGATGAGCAGGGCGTGGTGGGCGGTCATGGCGCGACCGGCTTCGGTGATCAGGTCGGGCTCGGGCAGTCCGTGGGCCTGGCAGGTTTCCTTCAGGACGTGCACGACCACGTTCGCGTACTCGGCCACTGAATAATTGACGGAACACGCGCCGCGCGAGCGCGTGCCTTCGTAGTCGACGCCCAGACCGCCGCCGACGTCGACGTAGCGCAGGGGCGCGCCCAGCCGGTGCAGATCGGTGAAATAGCGCGCCGCCTCGGTCAGGCCGCGCCGGATGTCGCGCACATTGGCCATTTGTGAGCCCATGTGGAAGTGCAGCAACTGCACGCAGTCGAGCAAGCCGGCGACCTCGAGCTCCCGAATGCAGGTCAGGACTTGCGTGGCGGAAAGGCCGAACTTCGATTTTTCACCGCCAGTGTTCTGCCAATTGCCGGTGCCGAGACTGGCCAGCCGCACCCGCACGCCGAGCAGCGGCCGCACGCCGAGCTGGGCAGATTCGCGAACCACTGTTGCGACCTCGGATGGCTTTTCGATCACGATCACCGTGCGCAGGCCGAGGCGGCGGGCGATGAGCGCACGGCGGATGTAGTCGCGGTCCTTGTAGCCGTTGCAGATGATCAAGCTGCCGGGGCGGGCCAGCGCCAGCACGGCCATGAGTTCGGGTTTGCTGCCGGCTTCCAGACCGACGCGCTCGCCGCCGTGGCGAATGATTTCCTCGACCACGGTGCGTTGCTGGTTGACCTTGATCGGATAGACGGCGGTATAGCGTCCACCGTAGCCGTGATGGGCAATGGCGGTGTCGAAGGCGCTGCACAGGGTGTCGACCCGATCGTGCAGGATGTCGGAAAACCGCACCAGGATGGGCAGATTCAGGCCCGATTGCATCATGTGCTGCGCCAGTTCGGGCAATGGGATCCGGCCGCGTGCCGGGTCGCGCAGGGGCACGGCCACGAGTCGGCCCTGTTCGTCCACATCGAAATAGCCTTCGCTCCATTCGGGAACGTTGTAGCGATCGCGTGCGGGGACGGGTGCGGTATCTGGGGTCATGAAAGCTCACGGCCGGAAGTCGTCTATCGGGAAGGGAAGCGTAAAGATTCGGCCCAATCCGGTAAAGCGACTGGATGATGACAATGTCACACGGACGAACGACTGGCACGGCTATAATCGGCCCCCACAGCAATCTTATGGGAGCATCAATGAGCGGCGACAGCGGCTGGTTTACGGAATTCTACGAACCGGGTGGCAGCGCCTTCGGCATCAAGGTCAAGGCGAAGCTGCATGAAGAGCAGTCCGCCTATCAGCACATCGAGATCTACGACACCGAAACCTTCGGTCATCTGATGGTGATCGACGGCTGCATCATGCTCAGCCAGCGCGACAATTTCCTGTATCACGAAATGATGGCGCATCCGGCGCTGTTCACGCATGCCGCGCCGCGCCGCGTGGTCATCATAGGCGGTGGCGACTGCGGTACGCTGCGCGAAGTGCTGCGCCACGACATCGTGCAACAGGCCATGCAGGTCGAGATCGACGAACGCGTGACGCGCCTCGCCGAGCGTTATTTCCCGGAATTGTGCAAGGCGAACGGCGATCCGCGCGCAGACTTGCGCTTCGAGGACGGTATCGCCTGGTTTGCCCATGCCCCGGCCGGCAGCGTCGATGTGGTGATCGTGGACAGCACCGATCCGGTCGGTCCGGCCGAAGGGCTCTTTTCCGAGCCGTTCTATCGCGACGTGCACCGCGTGCTGGCACCGGGCGGCCTCATCGTGCAGCAGAGCGAATCGCCGCTGTATCACGTCGAACTGCTCTGCAGCGTCCATGGCGCCCTGCGCCGGGCCGGGTTCACCGACGTCAAGACCTTGCATTATCCGCAGCCGGTCTACCCGTCCGGCTGGTGGAGCGCCACGCTGGCCTGCAAGGACGGTCCCATCCGCCCCATGCGGCTGGAAGCAGCGCGCAAGGCCGCTTTCCCGACGCGGTACTATTCAGTGGACATGCACCAGGCGGCCTTCGTGCTGCCGCCCTACTTGGCTGAAGCCCTGGCGGGCGCAACCGGCTGAGGCGAACCGTGAGGACCGCTGGGGACTAGCGTTCCGGGATCAGACTGGCCAGCCCCCGGAACGCCGTGTCTGGCGCCGTCACCAGATATACGGGAATGGCGACGAGGTAATCCCGGTAGCGCCCCTTGGCGCAGAAGTGTTCCATGAACGCCGAGGCGCGCAGCGGTTCGATCAGGTCCGGCAGGATGCCACCGCACAGGTACACGCCACCGCGCGCACCCAGGGTCAGCGCGAGATTGCCCGCAACGGTACCGAGAAACGAGAAAAAGTAGCCCAACGCTTCATCGGCGAGGGTATCCCGGCCTGCCCGCAGAGCCACCTCCGGTGGTGCCGCGAGCGCGGGCGCGCCTGCTGCGGCGGCCAAATGGTTGTAAAGCGCCAGGAGCCCCGGACCGCTGACTACCCGTTCGGCCGAGACATGGCCCCATTCACGCCGCAAGCCATCGAGCAGGGCGCTTTCGCGGTCGTTCGCGGGCGCGAGCGTGACATGCCCCCCTTCGCCCGCCAGCGCCAGCCAGCCGGTTTCGTGCGGCAGGAGACCGGATACGCCCAGCCCCGTACCGGGGCCGATGACGGCCAGCGGCGCATGCGGCCAAGGTTCGCCTGCATTCAGGACGACCCGCTCGTCGGGCGCCAAAAGGGGGATGCCCAATGCCTGAGCGGTGAAATCGTTGACCAGATGCACGGCATCCAGATCGAGCGCGGCAGCCAAAGCGCCTGGCTCGAGGCGCCAGCCGCGATTGGTGAGGGTCACCGCCCCATCCCGTTCCAGTGGACCCGCAACGGCCAGGATTGCATTGCGGGGCGCTGGCAGGTTCTGGCTGGCCAAATGATGACGCACGACGGCTGTGAGATCGGGAAACTCGCGGTTGCGGTAGCGGCCGATGGCACCGTGCTGTCCATCCTGATACAGCGTGAGTCGCGTATGGGTCCCGCCGATGTCGCCCAGCAGATGGTTCTGGGCTCGGAACTGTCCGCTCATGCGCCGTCTCCTCGTTCTCGGGCGTGCCGCGCCAGTCTAGCAGCCGCTGCCGCCCGATCGAGACTCGCCTGCGCCGAAGCGGGCCGCTAGACTGCGCTTCGTCTGTTGCGAACGGTTCCTGCGCCATGTCCCAGCCTGTCTATCCGCCCGAAGATCCCGTCATCCTGGCTGCGGTGCGCATGGCCCTGGCCGAGGACGTCGGCGCTGGGGATGCCACGGCGAGCCTCGTTCCCGACCGCCCGGCTCGCGCACGGCTGATCTGCCGCGAGCCGGCGGTGCTGTGTGGCCGCCCCTGGTTCGATGCAGTCTACGGCGCGCTCGACCCGCAGGTGCGGGTGTACTGGCAGGTCGGCGATGGCGCATCGCTCACGGCGGGGCAGACGGTGTGTGAGATCGAAGGCCCTGCACCGGCCATTCTGACTGGCGAGCGCACGGCGCTGAATTTCCTGCAGACCCTTTCGGGCACCGCCACCCTCACGCGCCGCTACGTCGAGGCGGTTGCGGGCAGCCGCGCGCGGATCTTCGATACCCGCAAAACCTTGCCGGGCTTACGGGTGGCGCAAAAGTACGCAGTGCGCTGCGGTGGCGGCTGCAACCAACGCATGGGCTTGTTCGATGCCATGCTGATCAAGGAAAACCACATTGCCGCGGCCGGCGGGCTCACGGCTGCGGTGCAGGCCGCGCGCCGTCGCTATCCGGAGCTGCCGCTGCAGGTCGAGGTCGAGACACTCGCGCAGCTCGACGAAGCGCTCGGCCTCGAGGTTCAGTCGGTGCTGCTCGACAATTTCGATATCGCCCAGCTCCGTCAGGCCGTCGCCCTGCGCAATGAACGGGGTGTTGCGGCCGAGCTCGAAGCCTCGGGAGGCGTCGCCCTGGACACGGTGGCTCGCATCGCCGCCACCGGGGTCGACCGCATTTCCGTTGGCGCACTCACCAAGCATGTGCATGCCGTGGATTACTCCCTGCGCATGACGGATTGACAGAGGCGCGCGGATTGCCTATTGGCGTAAGCCGCTAACGCGCCTACAATGCCGGCCAACTTTGCGGCAGGGTTACAGCTTTGCGGCTGGCCTGCCGCCCACGAATTGCAGCGAGTTACAGCAATGGACGCAGTGACCGCCTCCCCTGCGCAGGGTAGCGCCTCTCCTTGGCCCGTCACGGTCGCCGTGATGCTGGGCACCCTGATGGTCATTCTCGACATGACCATCGTGAACGTCAGCCTGCCGCACATGATGGGTTCGCTCGGCGCGACCTCCGAGCAGATCACTTGGGTACTGACCTCCTACATCGTCGCCGAGGCGGTGATGATCCCCCTCAGCGGCTATTTGGCGAACCGCTTCGGCCGGCGCAACGTCATCCTGGTCGGCGTCATCGGGTTCGTGATCAGTTCCGGCCTTTGCGGTCAGGCCGGCACGCTCACCGAGATGGTGATTTTCCGCATCTTGCAAGGCATTTTCGGCGCCCCCGTCATTCCGCTCTCGCAGTCGACGCTGCTCGATACCTTCCCAGCCAACGAGCGCGGCAAGGCGATGGCGATCTTCGGCATCGGTGTGCTCATGGCCCCGGCCCTGGGCCCGACGATGGGGGGCTACATCACCGAGCACTGGGACTGGCGCTGGGTGTTCTACATCAACCTGCCGGTCGGCATCATCAACATCCTGCTGGCGTATGCCGTGCTGCCCGACACCGAGCACCGGCGCGATCGCATCGACCTGTTCGGCGCCTTCTGTATGGTTGTCGGCATTGGTACGCTGCAATATGTCCTCGATCAAGGCAACCACGAAAACTGGTTCGAATCGAACGTCATCATTTACGGCACCGTTCTGGCGATTGGGATGCTGACGGTCTTCTGCGCACGAGCTTGGAAGCGCCCAGACTCGGTGCTGCAGCTCAATCTTCTCCGCGACCGCAATCTCGCCACGGCGTCGTTCCTCATGATGTGCTTCGGTCTCGGCCTGTTCGGCACCATCGTGTTGCAGCCGATCCTGCTGCAGGAGCTGCTGGGTTATCCGTCTTCGACGACGGGCCTCATCATGGCCCCGCGCGCGTTGTGCAACGCGGTGACCATGGCCGTCGTCGCGCCCAACATCCAGCGCATCGGCGCGCGGACCCTGGTTGCATTGGGGATCGTCATCATGGCCTGTGGGTCATGGATGATGAGCCACTATAACTTGTTCATCAGTCCCTGGTGGGCGGTGGTGCCCGGGATGATCCAGGGGGTGGGTCTGGGCATGGTCTTCGTGCCGCTCGCCACGATCGCATTCGATACCATCCCCGAAGGCACATCGGACCAGGGCTCGACCATCTTCAATCTGGCGCGCACCATCGGCAGTTCGATCGGCATTTCCGTGGTGACCACCATTCTGTCGCGCGACACGCAGGTGCAGTGGAATCAGCTGGGTGGGCACATAAACATCTACAACCCGGCCATGCATGAATTCCTGGCCAGCCGCGGCATGACCATGGATCACCCCCTGGCGCCGTATGCATTGGCGGCCGAGCTGGGCAAACAGTCCACCATGGTGGCCTTCGTCAACGATTTTTGGTTCATCACCGTGGCGATGCTCGCGCTGTGCCCCTTGGTGCTGCTCATGCGCGACAGCGGAAAGGGACTCGATCTTTCTGCCATGCATTGAGCGCCTGCGGATCGGGCAAAACTGCTTCCCGGCGGTTTCCATGGATGGGCCGCCCATTTCAAAGAGGTCGATGAGATCATGCGCATTCTTTGGGCTTTCGTGGGGATTCTCGCCTTGGCGGGTACGGCGTTTGGCATTCACGCCTATAGTGAGCATCGCGAGCATTTCCCCACCACGAACGACGCCTATGTGCGGGCTAACGTCATCAATGTCGCGGCCCAGGTACCGGGCGAGGCTATCGAAGTGGCGGTTGAAGACCACGCGCTGGTCAAGGCCGGACAGACCCTGATCCGCATCGATGAGCGGCCGTTCCGGATCCAGCTAGCCCAGGCGGAAAACAAGGTCATCCAGGCCATGCAGTCGATCGACGCCGCCAATGCCCAGATCGCAGCGGCCGAGGCCCAGATCGCCGTGCGCAAGGCGCAGCTGCGCAACGCCGAACTGCAGGCACGTCGGGTGTTCAACCTGAGCGCACAGAATTCGATGCCCAAGTCCGCTGCCGATTCGGCGCAGGAAGGTTTGTCCAGCGCCCAGGCGGGGCTGGCTGCGGCCGAGGCGAATCTGCGTCAAGCCATCGTCATGCGCGGTTCGCCCGGCGAAAACAATGAACGGCTGAAGGAAGCACGGCTGTTTCTGGAGAAGGCGCAGCTCGATCTCAGCCACACCCATCTTAAGGCGCCTTGCAACGGTCGCGTGGCCAATCTCAGCCTGCGACCGGGTGAACTGGTCCAGCCCGGCCGTCCGCTGTTCAGCATTGTCTGCAGCGACGAATACTGGGTCTACGCCAACTTCAAGGAAACCGAACTGGCGCGTATCCGTCCGGGGCAGAACGCCGAGATCAAGGTCGACATGTATCCGGGCGAGGTCTTCCACGGACTGGTGCAGAACATCGGCCCGGGCAGTGGCACCGCGTTTTCCATGCTGCCGCCCCAGAACGCCACCGGCAACTGGGTCAAGGTCACGCAGCGCGTTCCGGTGCGCATCTTGATCACCGACCCGCGCGACAGCGCTCCCTTGCGCGTGGAGACCAGCGCCGAAGTAACGATCGATACCGGTGAGGGTGAGCAGCCGTCCGGGTTTGCGCACGACTACCACGGCCAGATCGGTCGCAACGGCCCGACCTTGGAAGCCCACGCCGCGGCCGAGACGACGGCGCAATTGATGCCTTGAGGGCAAGCCGAGCCGCGGCGGATGGTCGTGGCTCGGCCTGAGCGGCGCCTTCACGGGATGGACATCCGAAAAAGGCTGGCGCGGGCCACCATTGCGGTGATAATGACCTCAGGAGAAGCTGCCTGGGGGATGTCGCGATGACCATCGAGCGTGTGGAAGTCAATCGGGGGATCGGCTGGATACAGGCCGGATGGGCGGGTTTCATGCGCCTGCCGGGCCTCTGGATCCTGCTGATGCTGGTGTTGCTGGCGATCGTGGTGATCCTGAACCTGCTGCCGTGGGTCGGTTCGCTGCTCGTGGCCCTCATCGGTCCAGTGCTCGGCGCCTGTGCCTTGGAGGCCGCCCGCCGCAGCGCCGGCGGCGCAGACTTCACCATGGCCGTTCTCCTCGAAGCCGCCACGCGCAGCGGGTCCCTGAACAATCTGCTGGTGCTCGGCGCCGTCTCCCTCGCGGTCAACGCTTTGATCATGGGTCTGGGGCTGATGTTCATCGGCTCGACCGCGCTGGGCATGGGCATGATGCACGGCGGCGAGGGTGCCTGGGTCGGCTTCGGGGCCGGCGCGCTGATCAGCATTCCCTTGATGCTTGTGTTGCACATGCTGCTGTCCGGGGCGCTCTTTTTCGCCGTACCGCTTGTGATGACCGAACGCGAGCCGCCCTTGCAGGCGATGCAGAGCAGCCTCAAGGCCTGTCTGGTCAACTGGGCACCGCTGCTCCTGTTCGGGCTGATCGCCACCATCCTGGGGTTCATTGCCATGATCCCCATGGGCCTGGGGTTCCTCATTCTGGGCCCGGTGCTGACCGGCGCGGTGTGGACCGCCTATACCGAAATATTTCCAGCCCCCGTGACTGTGGAGCAGGTGCCGGTCCCGACGACCTGAGACCGCCAGCTCCGGCCGTCCAGCCGGCTTGCGGCGATGGCCACTGATCGGGAGGACGCGCCATGTGTTCGCACGTCGTTGGCTTTAACAGGCCGTTGAAAAAGTATTCATCAAAGCTGCTCCGACCCCGGTGGTGGTCGATTTCGAGCGAGCAAGTGCAGTTTTTGGGTTCATGACGGCCCTGTCCTTGGCCAATTGCAGGGGCCAATTGCAGGCCATTTCGCCCATTGCGGGCGCACGGATGCCGTGATACATGCATGCTGCGCGTTCCACCAGCCGGCAAGGCTGCCCATCCGGACCAGGTTGTAGGTGGCAAAGCACAGCAGGGCTTGGCCCGCCAGCTTCGCCTGGCCCATCAGCCGTGTCTTGCGCAAACCGCCCACCGTCTTCATCCAGCCGAAGGCCTCTTCAATGCGCTTGCGCACTTTCAGGCTGGCCTTGTAGCCTTCGTG
>DATLZY010000024.1:0-9047 GCA_035573755.1 Candidatus Acidiferrales bacterium | reverse complement strand
CGCGGGATCGACAGCGTCATCTCGCCCTCGGGCGTGAGCACGGTCTTCCTGCCGTGCCCGTTGCGGTGATTGCCGGCAGCTTGCTCTTCGTCGCGTCCCAGATGGACGTCCATCTCGGCGTTGAGCATGCGCTGCGCCAGCTCCTTCTTCAGCTCGCCGAGCAGGCCGTCGGATTCAAAAACGGTCTTGGGGTCGCGGCCGGCCAACAGCCGGTCCAACAGCTCGTCGTCCAGCGATGGCTTCTCCACTTGCGTTGCCATACTCGCTCCTTTGCCCTCGTCAGGACAGCGTATGGCTCACACCAAATTTCTGACACCCTCCTACGCTCCGGAATCGAATCCGGATGAGCACCTGAACCGCGACTTCAAAATCGCGCTTCGCACCGGACCGGTCAGCCGCAATACCATCGATCTGCTTCAGAAGGCCACGGTCTTCATGCAACGTCTGACCACCTTGCTGAACATGTCAAAGCCTACTTCAGGCATCCCGCAACCGCTTATGCAGCACAGGGTATTTATGGGCCGGATTAATAACCGCTCGCCGCGGGTCGCGTCAAAGCCTCTTGCAAGCCACGAACACGCCGGTATCGACCGAAAAACTGCCGTCTTCCGCGACGTCGAAGTAGCGCCGCGTCTCCCCGCTCGCGCTCGCCTGCAAGGTGCGGATTGCCTGTACCTGCGCGTCCGGCGTGTGCGTGCGGCCAACCCAGCTCGCAAACTCCAGGCGCAGCCGCGCCGTGGTGATCTGCTCGATCGCGAAATCGGCGGCGCCGAGCAGCTGCGCCCATTCGGCGAGACGCGCGTTGCGCACGTGTGAGGGGTCGCGCAGCAGCTCCACGCTCTGCAACCAGGTGTCGAGCAGCGCCGCCTCGGGCGCGAGGAGGTCCGAGAATATCGCCACCCCGCCCGGCTTGAGCACCCGGTGCAACTCGCGGATTCCCGCCGCCAGATCCCGCCAATGGTGGGCACTGTAGCGCGACACCACCGCAGCGAAGCTGTCCGCCGCAAACGGCAGCGTCTCGGCGGCGCTCTGCATGGTAACCACATTGGCAAGGCCGCGCCGCGCGACCTCCGCCGCCACGGTGTCGAGCATCGACGGGGACAGATCGCAGGCCACCACCTGCCAGACGGCCGGCGCCAGCCGAAAGCTGACGTGCCCGCCGCCGCAGCCCATGTCCAGCACCACCGCCCCGGACTGCTCGCCGACGCGCCCCGCGATGAGATCGAGATCGGAGCCGGCTGCGTGGACGCTGCTCGCCAGATACGCATCCGCGCGCTGGTCGTAGTGCTGCCGGACCACGGCGTGGTGATCGGATTCAGTCATGTCCAACTCCGTCCATCGATGGGGACCGGCATTGTCGGCCGGCCGATCTACCGGTAAAAAGCAACTGTTTATCCTGGTATAAGGTCCACCATGACCGACACCACCGCTCGCCGTGCCGCGCTCGACGCCTTCATCTGCACCCATCGCGAACGGCTGCCACCGCCAGCCACCAGCCGCGGGCGACGCCGCACGCCGGGCTGGCGGCGGGAAGAACTCGCCGAAGCGGCCGGCATCGGCACCACCTGGCTGGAACAGGGGCGCGCGGTTGATGCCTCCACGGCGGTGTGCGCGCGACTGGCCGAAGCGCTGCGACTGAATGCCGCCGCCCGTGCATCGCTGTTCGAACTGGCTGGCCGGCGCGATCCGAACCCCGCGCCGGTGCCGACCGATGCGCTGCCCGCCGAACTGCTGGCCCTGCCCGCGCAGATCGCCGTGCCGGCCTATGTGCTCGATCACACCTGGACCGCGCGGGCCTGGAACGCACCGGCGGCGGAGCTGTTCGTGGGCTGGCTCGATGCGAACGCCCAGGACCGCAACCTGCTGCGCTACGTGTTCCTCACCGACGCCGCACGCGCGCTGCTCCTGGACTGGGACGAGCGCGCCACGCGGCTCGCCGCCGAATTCCGCGCGGATTTCAACCACCATCTCGGCGACGCCGCTCTGCAAGCGCTAGCCCAGGAGCTGGCTGATGGCAGCGACGACTTCGCCCGCCGCTGGCGCGCCCAGCGCGTGGTGGAGCGTGAAGGCGGCACACGCACCTTCCAGCACCCCCGCCTGGGCCGACTCCAGCAGCGGCAGACCACACTGGTGGTGGCCGCACAGCGGGGCGTGAAACTGGTTTGCCTGTCGCCGGGTTAAGCGTGCAGCGCAGAAAGCCCTGCTATTTCGGCAACACCTCGCGGATGGCCGCGATCACCGCCTCGGGCTTGTCGAGCGGAATGCCGTGGCCGCTGTCGACCCACTCCTGCCTGCTGCCGGGGTGCAGCCGGGCAATGTCCTTGCGCTTGGCGTTCGCGTCGTCGGCCAGCGCGGACCGCTTGCTCATCGGCTTCAAGGCGCTCAGCACGATCACGGGCTTGCCAGTGAAGGCCGGCAGCCGCAGCACCTCCTCGCCGGTTGCGTTGATGGCGTTCAGCTCCGCTTTCGCCGTCGCCGACATGCCGACGCCGACCAGCAACTGAAGCCAGGCCGGCCAGTTCTCGCGCGCACCGGCGCCCTTGAACTGCTCGGGGTGAGTGGAATCCACCAGCACCAGCGCGCTCACCTCGTCCGGATAGCGCCGGGCGAACAGCTGCATGTACAGGCCGCCCAGGGAGTGCCCGACCAGCACATAGGGCGGCCGCAGACCCCGGCTTTGCAGCAGCGCGCGCAGTTCATCCACCACGTGCTGGCCATCGCGCGGCGTGGCTGCGGCATCGCTCTTGCCGTAGCCGGGCCGGTTGTAGGCAAACGTGGTGGCGTCCGTCGCCACCGCCGGCACCACCTTGGCCCACCAGTCCATGGTCCCGCCGAGGCCGCTTTCAAAGACGACCGTATTGCCGCCTTTTCCAGTCAGCACATATTCGATGCGGCGATCGTCGATTGTGGCCGTGGTCTTGCCCGGCAAGGATGCGCAACCGGAGGCCAGCGTTGCCAGGAGCACGACAATGGTCAATCGGCGCATCGATATCCATTCCGTTTCGCGCAACAATTTGGAAGGCTATATAACAAAAGACCCACCGGATTGCTGCGTAGAGTGGGCAAAGTGCTGCGTGCCCACGTGGCCGGAAGATGCATGGCGGATTGGGTTACGCGTCTCTGACGCCGCGTGGGCACGGCTTGGCGGCCTTTGCCCACCCTACGGCTCGCTATTTCCTCACCGGACTGGGAGAAAGCAAACCCGCGAGGAACGCCACGTACAATAGTAAATACGGTGAGGATAGTGTCCGCTTTTGGTGGCGTAGAGAGTATTGGCTTCCAGCTTCAGGCGGACCCCAGATCCAAGAACAAACGCCGAGCCCACCATCACCAATGCAAAAGAAATCACGACCATCAGCCAAATGGCATTGTTGGTTTTCGTGTCTGGCACGGATAATGGGCCCGGGAGCTGCTCACCGTCTTATCTTTCAGCCGCTCAAGGGTCTGTTGGGGGTTATCCCTCAGCGCCTACAAGGTTTGCGGACTTGCCAATGCGTTCTTGACCAATAATTCAGCCGAGCGAATCTGGTCTGCCATATTCCCTTCGTGATGAAGACTACTCGTGACGGCGACAAGCAATCACTTGTTGTGCAACGCGTAATCCACATGAGACAGAGCCCGAAATTAAGTCATGTGCCGGCGCGAATCAACACGCGGTACACGTTCCATGACTCCGGCCATTTTCGGAACCAGGACGCAAACGCTCGGCGAACCGCCGGCGCTGCCGCGTCCGCGCAGCAGGTGAGATAACGGCGCGGGCCTCTGCGCTCACCGCGCCAACCGCGCCAGTTTCATCAACGCCGCCTCGACGCGCCCATCCCACGGACAGGCGCAGGAGATGCGCACGAAGTTGCGGTATTTCTGCGTGGCCGAAAAGATCGGGCCGGGTGCAATGCTGATGCCTTCCGCGCGGGCGCGGCGGGCGAGTTCCAGGCTGTCGACGTGCGGCGCGAGTTCCACCCAGATAACGAAGCCGCCGGCCGGTTGGGTGATGCGCGTGCCGGGCGGGAAGTGCCGGGTGACGGCCTCGATCATGCGCCCGACGGCGCGCGCGTAGTCGCCGCGCACGGCGCGCAGGTGGCGCTCGTAGCCGCCGCCGCGCAGCAGTTCGGCGAGCGCCAGTTGCGACACGGTGGGCGTGGCAAGGTTAAGCACGTATTTGAGGTATTCGACCCGCGACTGGTGGCGGCCGGGTAAGATCCAGCCAACGCGCAGGCCCGGTGACAGCGTCTTCGAGAACGACGAGCAATAGATGACTTCCACGCCTGTGCCCTCGGCGAGCGACAGGCAGGGCGGTGGCCGCTGCGCGGCGAAGCCGAGATCGCCGTAGAGGTCATCCTCGATCAGCGGCACACCGTGGCGGCCGAGCAGTTCCAGAAGCCCGCGCTTGCGCGCCGGCGCCATGCAGTAGCCGAGCGGGTTACTGAAGCTCGGCGTCGCCACCACCGCCTTGACCGGCCAGCGCTCGAGCGCCAGTTGCAGCGCCTCCAGCGACAGCCCCTCGACCGGGTCGGTGGGGATTTCCAGCGCCTCCAGTTGCAGCGCTTCGAGTGCCTGCAACAGGCCGTAGAAGGTCGGCGACTCGATGGCCACCACGTCACCGGGGCGGGTGACGGCCTGCAAGGCCAGCACCAGCGCCTCCTGACAGCCGTTGGTGATGACGACCTCGTCCGCACCGACGGCGCAGCCGGCCTGCACCATGCGCCGGGCGATCTGCCGGCGCAGTTCCGGCAGTCCGGGCGGGAACTCGTAGGCCGCCGCACGGCTGCGGTGCAACCGCGCCGCCCGCGCCAGCGCCCGCTCGACGGCGCGCGTGGGCAGAAAGCTCGCATCCGGCACCGCGGCGCCGAGCTGCACCAGCCCCTCGACGTTGGTGGCCTTGACCAGGCTCAGCACCAGCTCCTGCCCGGTCACCGGGCTTGGCTGTGCGGCCGGTGTCGAAGCGGCCGGTGGCAGTACCGCGAGGCTCGGGCGCGGACGCACGTAGTAGCCGGAGCGCGGGCGGGCCTCGATCAGTGCGTCGTCCTCCAGGCGCCGGTAGGCGGCGAGCACGGTGGCGATGCTGACGCGGCGGGTGCGGGCGAGCGCGCGCACGCCGGGCAGCCGCTCGCCGGCGCCGTAGACGCCCTGGGTGATCTGCTCGCGCAGGTCAGTGGCGAGGCGGTGGTGGAGCAGCTCCATGAAACTCTCGATACAGATGGTGGCCATTCACACCGATACAGATTAGATCATGCTCAATCTGTACCGCAACAAAATACATTTATTGAATCTGTATCATCATCGTTGGCTGACCTAGAGTGACTGCTCCCAATGGAGCATCACCATGTCGATAACACAGACCCTGATCGATGGTCTCTTCCAGCACCTCTTTGCCGATAATCCGGCGGCGTCCTGTGGGTTCAAAACCATCTGGATGCGTGCCAAGGCCCAGGAGTCGAGCCCGTTCTCGACCGCGTCGGGAGCCCAGCCATGAACGCACTGCTCGACAAACAGTTGCTCGGGGCGGTCTCCATCGCGTTGGCCATCGTCGCCTCCTGGCCCTACATCCATTCGACGCTGAGGGGCGAGACCCGGCCACATCTCTGCTCCTGGATGACCTGGGCAATCGTCACCACCGTGGTTTTTTTCGCGCAATTGCAGAGCAAGGGCGGCATCGGCGCCTGGCCGACCGGGGTATCGGCGCTGTTGACGAGCTGGGTTGCGCTGCTGGCCTGGCGCAAACGCGGCGATGTCACGGTTAGCCGGATGGATTGGGTCTTTCTGCTGGCTGCGCTCTCATCGCTGCCTCTGTGGTGTTTCATGGCCGACCCGCTGTGGGCGGTCGTCGTCTTGACCGTGGTCGACCTGCTCGGCTTCGGCCCCACGCTGCGCAAGGCCTACCGCCAGCCACAGTCGGAACCCGCCCTTTTTTACGCGCTGCTGGCCCTGCGCAACCTCACCGCCACCCTCGCACTGGAACAGCAATCGCTGACCACCCTGCTGTTTCCGGCAGTGCTGGGCGTGACGTGTCTCATCATTCTCGGATTACTGCTCTGGCGGCGCAGCACGCTCGCGCCGGCCCAATTCGAGGCGTTTCAATGAACGTGCTCACCACAGGAGAGATCGAGATGCGTGCCGAACCCGCACTGCAACCCCGCCCCTCATTCGAACCAGCCGTCTGCTGGATGAACGGCCGCCTGCTTCCGGCCGCCGAGGCGACCGTGTCGGTGTTCGACCATGGGCTGCTTTATGGCGACGGCGTCTTCGAGGGCATTCGCTTCTACCATCGCCGCGCCTTCCGGCTTCAGGCCCATCTGGAGCGCCTCGCGCTGTCGGCGCGCGCATTGGCGCTGCACTTGCCGTGGAATCGAGAGGCACTGACCCGAGCTGTCGCTGAAACGCTGGCCGCCGCACCCGAGGATGCCGGCTATCTGCGCCTGGTGGTGACGCGCGGCGTGGGCACGCTGGGGATCGACCCACGCAGTTGCCGGCAGCCCAACCTCTTCATCATCGCCGACCGGCTCGATGCGATGGCCGAGGCGCGACGGCGCGGTGCCCGGCTGATCATCGCGGCGACGCGCAGGCTCGGCACCGACGGGCTCGATCCGCGCATCAAGAGCCTCAACTACCTGAACCCGATCCTGGCGCGACTGGAAGCCAACAGCGCCGGTGCGGATGAAGCGGTGATGCTCAACGCCGCTGGCCGGGTGACCGAAGGCAGCGCCGACAACCTCTTCATCGTGCAGGATGGACGGCTGCTGACACCACCAACGAGCGACGGCGCACTGGCCGGCATCACCCGCGCCGTGGTGCTGGAGCTGGCGGCAGCGCTCGACCTCGAGGCCCGCGAACAGTCGCTGGCGCCCTATGACCTCTACACCGCAGACGAGTGCTTTCTCACCGGCACCGCCGCCGAGCTGGTGCCGGTGGTCGACATCGACGGCCGGCCGCTCGGCAGTTGCCCGGGATCGCTGTTCAGCCGAATCGATCAGGCTTATCGCCTGCTGATCGACCGCGAATGCAGGGGCCAGCCATGAACATGCTGGAGTCCCTGTGCCTTTCCGCCGCCTACAACCGCTGGGTGAACGTACAGATTTTCGATGCCTGCGCCCAGCTCGGCGACGCCGACTACCGGCGCAATCTGGGGGCATTCTTCCACTCGGTGCACGGCACGCTCAACCATCTGCTGCTGGGCGACCGGCTGTGGTTGAGTCGGTTGCAGGGCGGAGCGCCGACGTTCACGGCACTCGACGCCGAGCTGTATGCCGATTTCGCCACGCTGCGCGCTGCACGGACCGAGACCGACGCCGCGATCTGCGCCGAGGTCGAGACGCTCGACGGCGCGACGTTGTCACGGCCGCTGCACTTCGTGAGCCTCTTGACCGGTCAGGCGATGCAGTTGCCGCGTTGGGTGGCGTGGACGCAGCTCTTCAACCACCAGATCCACCATCGCGGGCAGGTGACGGCGCTGCTGACGCGCCTGGGCGTCGACTACGGCGACATCGACCTGATCTGGATGCCCGGCGTCGCCGATGTCGCGACACCCTCCGCACAACAAGAAGGAGAAGCCCCATGATCGACGCCGCCTTTGCGCAACGCTTCGCCGCCGAGTGGATCGCTGCCTGGAACCGCCACGACCTCGATGCCATCCTCGCCCACTACGCCGATGACTTCGAGATGGCCTCGCCGCTGATCCCGCGACTGGCCGGCGAACCCTCGGGCCGATTGCGCGGCAAGAGACGTGTCGGCGCTTATTGGGCGCGCGCATTGACGCCGCCTGCGCTCACGGTGGCACCCCGGCTGCGCTTCGAGCTGATCGGCATCCTCACCGGCGTCGACAGCGTGGCGCTGCACTACCGCAGCGGTCGCGGCCCGGCGGTGGAGGTGTTCGAGTTCGCCCCAGGCGGCAAGGTGATCCGTGCCGCCGCCCACTACCTGTCCCAAGCCCAGGAGGCGCCATGAGCAAGGACCAACCGCCCGTCGCCCTGCGCGCCGCCGACTGCCCGCCGCGCGCGCGGCCGTCGAACTATCCGGCTGCCATCCGGGACTGGCTCGATGCGAAGCTCACCGGCCGCGAGAAGCGCCCGCTCGGCGATCGGTTTGGTCTCACCAACTTCGGCGTCAACCTGACGCGGCTGGCACCGGGCGCGATTTCGGCGCTGCGTCACGCCCACACGCTGCAGGACGAGTTCGTCTATGTGCTCGAAGGCACACCGACGCTCGTCAGCGATGCCGGTGAAACCCTGCTGACACCGGGGATGTGCGCCGGTTTCCGCGCCGGCAGCGGGGATGCACACCAGCTCGTGAATCGCAGCGACGCTGACGTGCTCTATCTGGAGGTCGGCGACCGCACGCCGGGCGACAACGTCGTCTATCCCGACGATGACCTGGCCGCCAAGCTGGTCGATGGACAGTGGCGCTTCACGCATGCGGACGGGACGCCGTACTGAGCACGGATCCACAGGGAGCAATGATATGATTGCCGGCAGCTTGCTCTTCGTCGCGTCCCAGATGGACGTCCATCTCGGCGTTGAGCATGCGCTGCGCCAACGCCTTCTTCATCTCGCCGAGCAGGCCGCCAGTTTCGAGAACAGTCTCGGGGTCGCAGCCGACCAACAGCCGGTCCAACAGCTCGTCGTCCAGCGACGGCTTCTCCACTTGCGTTGCCATACTTGCTCCTTTGCCCTCATCAGGACAGCGTATGGCTCACACCGAATTCCGGCGCGCTTTAGCGCGTCCGAGTTGAATGAATAGTTATACCTCATCCCCCTCAAAGTACTTGATGATCCGCTTCTTAATGCCTGATATTTCTATGTAGTTCCACGTTCCACCGATGAGCCCGCCGATAATGGGCAGCGTCTTGGTAATAATGCCTTTCTGCGTTACCTTGATTCCGAAATACTTGCCCATTATTTTCCTGAAGGTTTTGAACCGCCCCGAGTTTCTCGGAGGCTGTTTGGTTTGAGTCAAGCCGCTTTGGCTTGACCGGCTTGTTGTCGATAGTAAGCTGCTTCGGCTTCCGCTGGCGGGACATTCCCGATCAACCCCAGCAACCGCTTGTGGCTGTA
>DATLZY010000023.1:0-6525 GCA_035573755.1 Candidatus Acidiferrales bacterium | reverse complement strand
CGACCTGAAAAAGGCCACCATCAGCCATCTACGCAAACTGCAGAAATCGCCCAAGCGGCTCATGCGTTACTTCCAGCACCACCCCATTCAGCATGCAGCATGAACCAAGTTCATTCGTTTCGGGGCAATAATGTGAACAGGACCTAGAAAAATCGCCGCGGCACGCCGGTCTGGTCGACGATCGTGCTGGCGATCTCCTCAATGGACTTGAAGGTGGAATCGATCCAAGGGATCGATTCCACCTCGAACAAGCGCTGCGCTTCGTGGATTTCCCACGCGCATTGCCTCGCTGAAGCATAGGGGCTGTTGGGGCGGCGCTCGGAACGGATCTGCACCAGCCGCTCGGGGTCGATGCTGAGACCATAGAGTTTCTTGCGGTGCGGCGCCAGTCGCTCGGGCAGGACCATGGCGCGCAGATCTTCCTCGATCAGGGGATAGTTTGCGGCGCGCAGCCCAAACTGCAGCGCCAGATAGAGACAGGTCGGCGTCTTACCGCATCGGGACACGCCAACGAGGATAATGTCTGCCTGCCGGTAATTGTGCGGCGAGTTGCCATCGTCGTTTTCCAGCGAAAAATGCATGGCTTCGATGCGTGCCTGATAGGCCCGCTGGTTGGCGATGCCGTGCGCCCGCCCGGCGCTATGGGTCGACTTCTGTCCCAGCTCCATCTCGAGCGGATCGATGAAGGTGCCGAACAGATCGAGCAGATAGCCCTTGCTTTCCTGCAATAGCGAGATGATGCGATCGTCGACCAGCGTACAGAAGAGGATGGGGCGCACGCCATCCTCCAGCGCCGCACGATTGATCATGTCCACCGCACGCCGCGCCTTGTCCTCGTTCTGGATGAAAGGCACGCTGATCTGGCGGAATTCCACACCGTCGAACTGGGTCAGCAAACTCCCGCCCAAGGTTTCCGCGGTGATACCGGTCCGGTCCGACAGGTAAAATACGGTACGATCGTGGGCCATCTGTGATAACCTTCGTGCGCTAAAAACCCGCTTCTTTCAGCATGCTCGCCGTTCAGCAGGCGAACCGAACGGAAACTTTCCGGCAGGTTAGGCGACTTTCACAGGCGCTTCAACTGGGCCGGCACGGGCTCGCCGGCGCCCCATGCCGGCATTCTCTCGAAACCTGGGGAGTTTGGTCTTGGAAAGCTATGTCATTGGGTTCGACAGCTTGGGAATGGGCGACGTCGATCGCGTGGGCGGCAAGAACGCCTCGCTCGGCGAGATGATCAGTAATTTGAGGTCAGCCGGCGTCCACGTTCCCGACGGCTTCGCCACGACCGCACAAGCCTATCGCGATTTCCTACGTGAAACTGGACTACAGGGCCGCATCGATGAGGCGCTGAGCGATCTGGAAGTCGATAATGTCACAGCACTGGCCCGGACTGGCGCCCAGATCCGCGGCTGGATCATGGATGCGCCGCTGCCCACGCGCCTGATCCAGGAGATTACGGCCGCCTACGAGCAGATGATGCGCGAAGCGGGCGGCCAGATATCGGTCGCAGTGCGATCCTCGGCCACTGCCGAAGACCTGCCGGATGCCTCCTTTGCCGGCCAGCAGGAAACCTTTCTCAACGTCGAAGGGCTCGATGCCGTCCTGCACGCCATCAAGGAAGTGTTCGCCTCGCTCTACAACGACCGGGCGATTTCCTATCGCGTCCACAAGGGTTTCGATCACAGTCACGTCGCCCTGTCGGCCGGCGTCCAGCGCATGGTCCGCAGCGATGTCGGCGCTTCGGGTGTCATGTTCACACTAGACACCGAATCCGGTTTCACCGGCGTCGTGTTCATCACGGCCTCGTACGGCCTCGGCGAAATGGTGGTTCAGGGCGCGGTCAACCCGGATGAGTTCTATGTCCGCAAGGCCGGACTCGAATCCGGCCATCCGGCCGTGCTCCGGCGTGTGCTCGGCACCAAACTGGTCAAGATGATCTACGCCGACCCCGCCGTGGGCGGCAAGCGCGTCGAAACCGTGCCGGTCCCCGAGGCCGATCGTCTGCGTTTCTGCCTCACAGATGCCGAAATCGAGGAATTGGGGCGCCAGGCCCTGATCATTGAG
The DNA here is from genome assembly GCA_035573755.1 of Candidatus Acidiferrales bacterium. Classification (GTDB taxonomy): domain Bacteria; phylum Pseudomonadota; class Gammaproteobacteria; order UBA5335; family UBA5335; genus Macondimonas. The sequence goes on along the minus strand of DATLZY010000023.1, from coordinate 4,461 downwards.
AAGCACTATGGGCGCCCCATGGACATCGAGTGGGGCAAGGACGGGCGCGACGGGAAGATTTACATCCTTCAGGCGCGCCCGGAAACGGTCAAGAGCAACATCGGGCACCGAACCCTTGAGCGCTATCTGCTCAAGAACAAACCGGGTGCGCCGCTGGCGCAGGGCCGCGCCATCGGTCAGAAGATCGGCGCCGGACCGGTTCGCATCATTACCGACATTTCCCAGATGGACCGCGTCCAGCCCGGTGACGTGCTGGTCACCGACATGACCGATCCCGACTGGGAACCGATCATGAAACGCGCCGCCGCCATCGTCACCAACCGCGGCGGGCGCACCTGCCATGCCGCCATCATCGCGCGCGAACTGGGCATCCCCGCCGTCGTGGGTTGCGGCAATGCCACCGAGCAGGTCACGGACGGCGCACCGGTCACGGTGTCCTGCGCCGAAGGCGACACCGGGATGGTGTACCCCGGCTTGCTGGAATTCGAGCTGCGCACGGCCGAGCTCGACGCCATGCCCGAGATTCCCGTCAAGATCATGATGAACGTGGGCAATCCGGACCGCGCCTTCGACTTCGCCATGCTGCCGCATCACGGCATCGGGCTGGCACGCCTCGAATTCATCATCAACCGCATGATCGGCGTACACCCCAAGGCGCTGCTGCATTTCGATGAGCAATCGCCCGAATTGCAGGCCCAGATTCGCCAGCAGATGGCCGGCTACGAGGACCCGGTCGAGTTCTACGTCACCCGGCTCACCGAAGGCATCGCCACGCTGGCCGCAGCGTTCTGGCCGCATCCGGTGATCGTGCGCACCTCGGACTTCAAGTCCAATGAATACGCCAACCTCATCGGCGGCGCCCAGTACGAGCCTCATGAGGAAAACCCCATGCTGGGCTTCCGTGGCGCTTCGCGCTACGTCTCCGAGGACTTCAAGCCCTGCTTCGAACTCGAATGCCGCGCGCTCAAGCGGGTCCGCAACGAGATGGGCCTTACCAACGTCCAGGTCATGATTCCCTTCGTGCGCACTCCGGAGGGCGCACGCAAGGTCACGACGCTGCTCGCCGAAAATGGGCTCAAGCGCGGCGAGAATGGGCTCAAGCTGATCATGATGTGCGAGCTGCCGTCCAACGCCCTGCTGGCCGAGGAGTTCCTGCAGCATTTCGACGGCTTTTCGATCGGCTCGAACGACCTGACCCAGCTGACCTTGGGGCTCGACCGGGATTCGGCGGTCGTCGCCGGCATGTTCGATGAGCGCAATGCCGCCGTCAAAAAGCTCCTGTCCATGGCCATCAGCGCCTGCCGGGCCCAGGACAAGTATGTCGGCATCTGCGGTCAGGGCCCCTCCGACCATCCCGACTTGGCGAAGTGGCTGCTGGAGCAGGGCATCCAGAGCATGTCGCTCAATCCCGATACGGTGATTCCCACCTGGCTGTATCTGGCCGAGGGCAATCCCTCGACCTGATGACACCCTAAACTTCCACGCCGGACTGGCGCTCGCTGCCAGTCCGGGGGGACGCTGTGTGTGAATCAGCCTTCCTCTGCTGCACTGTTGATCCTCGGCTCCAGCGTGTTATTCGCGAGCATGGGAGCGCTGATCAAGCTCGTTGCGCCGGACCTCGGCAACGTCATGGTGGTCTTTTTCCGCAACGCCTTCGGTCTCGTTGCGCTGTTGCCGTGGATCTGGCGCACACGTGGACGCGGCCTGCGCAGCCAACATCTGCATCTGCATCTGATCCGCGACGGCACAGGCTTTGCCGCGATGGTCTGTTTCTTCTACGCCATCCCCCGGCTCGACCTGGCCAGCGCCATGCTGCTCAACTACAGCGCGCCGCTGTTCATTCCCTTCATCGCCCGCATCTGGCTCAAGGAACCCCTGGTGCCGCAAATCCTCGGTGCCGTTCTGACCGGATTCGCCGGCTTGCTGCTCATCCTCAAGCCTCACCTGGGGTTATCGCTACCGGCCCTGCTGGGCCTTTTGTCCGGCGTGCTGGCAGCCGTGGCCATGGTCGGTATCCGCCGCATGGCAGGTGTAGAACCGGCTTTCCGCACGGTGTTCTACTTCTCGCTCTTCAGTACGCTCGCCTCGGCCTCGGCCCTGCCTTGGGGCTGGCAGACGCCTTCGGCCCCGGAGTGGCTGGCGTTGCTGGGGATCGGCATTCTGGCCGCCGGAGCGCAGATGCTGCTCACCATGGCCTATCAGCGGGCGCCCGCTGCTCAGACCGGACTCTACACCTATCTCGCTGTGCTGTTCGGCGGCGTGTATGGATGGCTGCTCTGGCACGAGCAGCCTGACCTGGCGAGCCTCACAGGCATGATCTTGGTTGTCGGCGCGGCAGTCTGGGCGACGCGGACAAGCGCCCTCAGCGGTCTGCACCCTCGCTCGCCTGTGCTGCGCTGACAAAGAGATGCTGGCGGTAAAAGGCGAGCTCCGCGACCGATTCGCGAATGTCGTCCAACGCCAGATGGGTGCCGTTCTTCTTGATCCCACGCATGACGTCGGGCATCCAGCGTCGTGCGAGTTCCTTGAGTGTACTGACGTCGATGTGGCGATAATGAAAATAGCTCTCTAGCGTAGGCATGAGGCGATGCAGAAAACGGCGGTCCTGACAGATGCTGTTGCCGCACATGGGCGACGCTCCGGCCGGCACCCAGCGGCGCAGGAATTCGAGCGTTCGCCGTTCTGCTTCGGCTGCATCGACCCGGCTGTTTCGGACGCGATCGAGCAAGCCGGATGCCTGATGCTGGCGCTTGTTCCAGTCATCCATGCCCTCCAGGATCGCGGCAGGCTGATGCACCGCGATCACAGGGCCCTCGGCCAGCACCCGCAGATCCTTGTCCGTGATCAGGGTCGCAATCTCGATGATATGGTCCCGGTCCGTATCGAGACCGGTCATTTCCAAGTCGATCCAGATCAGATGATCGGCACTGACGGCCATGCAGGTTCCTTGAACGTTCGTGTAACGCGGTATTCTATCAGCCGGCGTGCGCACCGATCTGTCGTGGCGCGCAAATGCGCTAGCATAGCGGCCTGGACGTACCCGGAGGATGCGCCTTGATGAATGAATCCATGACAGGCCTGGCGCAAAAGCGCTGTCGGCCCTGTGAAGGCAATTTGCCGCCCTTGGCACCTGAACGCGTGCTGGCTTTGCTCACGAAGCTCAATGCCGACTGGCATCTATGCGGCGACGGACGCAGGATCGAACGCGTGTTCCGCTTTCGCAACTACTACCAGACGAGCGCCTTCGTCAATGCGGTGATCTGGATTGCCCATCAGGAAGACCATCATCCGGATATCCTGTTCGGCTACAACGAGGCCCGCGTCAGCTACACCACGCATGCAATCGACGGCCTTTCGGAAAACGATTTCATCTGCGCGGCCAAGGTGGATGCCCTCATCCCGATCGATGGCTGAGACGCATCGAGGAAACTGGGCGCGGGTCGTCGCCGACCACGGGCGCAATCTGCTGATCGAAACATCCACCGGCGTCCGTCTGCAGGCACAGACCCGCCGCATCACCCCGCCCCCGGTCACCGGCGACCGGGTCCGTTTCGAGGATCTTGGGGGAGGTCAGGCGAGGATCGACGCCGTCCTTCCACGCGCCACGACCTTCCGCCGACTCGAAGGCCGGCTGCACCATCGTGTCGTCGCCGCCAATGTCGACCAGATCCTGATCGTCTTCGCGCCCCAGCCGCCCCCCGAACCGGAGTTGCTGGATCGCTATCTGATTGCTGCTCATGTCCTCGGGCTGCAGCCCTTGCTGCTCATGAACAAAGCCGATCTGTCAGGCGAACAGAGCGCCGCCGCGCAACGCATCCTGGCCGAATACGCCGCGATCGGCTATCCCACCCTGCAAATCAGTGCGCGTTCGGACCTGGGGTTGGGCGAATTGCAGCGTCACATGGCGGGTATGGCCAACCTGCTCGTCGGACAGTCCGGCGTTGGCAAATCGGCGCTCACCAATGCGCTCATTCCGGGCGCCCGGAACCGCGTGGGCGAGCTGTCCACGGCGCTCGGCACGGGGCGCCATACCACCACCACGACACGCTGGCACCCGCTACCGGGCGGTGGCGCCCTGCTCGATGCACCAGGGGTGCGGGATTTCAAGCTGTGGCCCTTGTCGCCTCAGGAGCTGATGCGGGGTTTCCCGGAATTCGGTAGGCTCGCGCCGTGCCGCTTCGTCGATTGCCTGCATCAACGCGAACCGGGCTGCGCCGTACGGGCGGCGCGGGATGAGGGACGCATCCAAGTGCGGCGATACACGCATTACCTGCGTCTGCTGATGCAGATGCAGCGAACGCCGACCTGGCAGCGACCTGACTGAGTGACCGTCTTTTGAGTCAAGTGCGGTGCAGGGAGTTGTTCCAGGGTTGGATGGTGCGGACCATGGCGTTGAGCGTGGAGAGCACACTTGTGCATGCAAGCGACCAAGGCGACCTTGGGCAGTTTGCCGGCGCTGAT
>DATLZY010000022.1:0-35380 GCA_035573755.1 Candidatus Acidiferrales bacterium | reverse complement strand
CGACCTGAAAAAGGCCACCATCAGCCATCTACGCAAACTGCAGAAATCGCCCAAGCGGCTCATGCGTTACTTCCAGCACCACCCCATTCAGCATGCAGCATGAACCAAGTTCATTCGTTTCGGGGCAATAATGTGAACAGGCCCTAGTTGGCGGTGGAAGCTATGCCGCCGAGTGAGGCGCTGTTTATCCGTCGCCCGCTGTTCCTGACCTGACCGCTGGCGAGCGGAGCAGCGCCCGCCGGCGGCAAGAGGCTCGCATCAGGCTGGCTTGCGCGCCTGGAAGATGCAGTAGTGCCACAGCCCCTGGTTGAGCGCTTTCCATTGCCGGTGCACGGCGCGGATGTTGCCGTCCTGGACCTTAGTGCGGATACGCAGATACATCAGTAGCTTGCCACCCCAGCGCGACAGCACGGCGTACTGGTAGAGCCGTTTGGCCGAGGGGCGGATGTTGTCGCTGGCGTCCTGCATCTGGATGTCCGTGAAGCCGGTCTGTTCCAGCGCGGCGCGAAAAGCCCCGCTGTAGGCGAAGGCCTTGACGCTCCAGCCGGAGGCCCATTCGTCCATGAGCGCTTGTTCCTCGGGGTTGAAGCGCTCGCGAGCAGCGAAGAAATCGGCCAGGATCAGCCGGCCGCCCGGCTTGAGCACGCGATAGGCCTCGCGGATGAAATCGGCCTTGTCCTCGGCGTGGCAGACCGACTCCACGGCCCAGACCACGTCGAAGCTGGCGTCGGGGTAGCCCGTGGCAACGAAGTCGCGCCGCTCGAAGCGGACCTTGTCGGTGACGTTGTGGCGTTTGGCGTTCTTGTAGGCGGCATCGACCTGATGCGGGGTGATGGTGATGCCGGTGACGCGTGCACCTTTCTCGCGCGCCAGCCAGATCGCGCTGCCGCCTACGCCGCAGCCGGCGTCGAGCACGGTGTCCTGATCCGTGATGCCGGCGCGCTCGGCCAGAATCTGGTTTTCCCGCAGCAGGGCGTCGGACACGCCTTTGGTCGTCTCGTCCCAATAGCCAAAGTGCAGCGCCATGCAGCGGTCCAACCGCCACAACATCCGATAGTCGATGGCACTTTCGTCGTAATAGCGGACGATCGAGGCTTCGTAGTCCTTGCTGGTTCCCTGGCTCATGGCCTGCTGCTCCTGTGGCTCCGTGGGGGGTCAAGTGTGCCCGCAATAGGGCGCGATGGCGAGACGATTATGGTGCATTCAGGACGCATTCGCTGTTTCGAGATAGGTCACGCCCGGCAAATCGCAGGCGCGGATCGCCTGCCGCAGCGCATCGATCGCGGCGTGCCTGGGAAAACTGCGGCGCCAGGCCAGGGCGACGCGCCGCTGCGGCGCGCTCGCGGCGAACGGCTTGACCTGCAGCAGGCCCTCCAGCGCGGGAAAGGCAAGCGCCGCCGTGCGGGGCAGCACGCTCACGCCCAGCCCGCTGGCGACCATCTGGCGCAGGGTCTCGAGGCTGGCGCCTTCGAAATCCTGCAGCGGGCGGCGTTGCTGCTTGTCGGGCACACAGCGCGGGCAGGCCTGCAGGACCTGATCGCGAAAGCAGTGCCCTTCGCCCAAGAGCAGGACGTTCTCGCCGCCCAGATCTTCCGCGCGGATCGTGGCTCGCGTTCGCCAAGGGTGCTGCGGGGGCGTGATGACCACGAAGGGCTCGTCGTAGAGCGGCAAGGTGCACAGCGTCGGGTGTTCATAGGGCAGCGACAGGATGATGACATCCAGCGCGCCTTGGCGCAGGCGTTCCGTGAGCACCGCGGTGTAGTTTTCCTCGATGACGAGCGGCATGTCGGGGGCAAGCCGGGCAAGCGGGGCGATCAGGCGCGGCAGGAGATAGGGCCCGATGGTGTAGATGGCGCCGAGCCGCAAGGGGCCGCGCAGGGGATCCTTGCCGTCCTGCGCGATCTGGGTGATGAGGCGCGCTTCCTCCAGGACCACGCGTGCCTGTGCCAGGACACGCTCGCCGATGGGCGTCGGCGCGACCTCGTTGCGATTGCGTTCGAACAGGGTCACGCCCAGTTCGTCCTCCAGCTTGCGCACAGCGACGCTCAAGGTGGGCTGGCTCACGAAACAGCGTTCGGCGGCGCGGCCGAAATGCCGTTCATGATCCAGGGCGATGAGGTAGCGCAGTTCGGTGAGGGTCATGGGCGCATCAAGCGATCTCGCCGGCCTCGCGCAGCCAGTCGCGAGGCTTGAGATAGTCGCGTGTAAGTTGGGCCTCCGCGCTGCCCTCGGCCGGATGCCAGTCATACGCCCAGCGCGCCAAAGGGGGCAATGACATCAGGATGGACTCGGTGCGCCCGCCCGATTGCAGCCCGAACAGCGTGCCGCGGTCGTAGATCAGATTGAATTCCACATAGCGTCCGCGGCGATAGAGTTGGAAGGTCCGCTCCGGTTCGCCATAGGGCGTGTTTCTGCGCCGCGCGACGATGGGGGCGTAGGCCGGCCAGAAATGATCGCCGACCGCGCGCAGAAAGGCGAAACAGTGCTCGAAGCCGCCGTCGTTCAGGTCGTCGAAGAACAACCCGCCGACGCCACGCGTCTCGCCGCGATGCGGGAGGTAGAAATAGCGGTCGCAGGCCGTCTTGAATCGATCATAGGCATCGGGGGCATATGCGGCGCAGGCGGCGCGCGCGGTGCGGTGCCAGTGCAGCACGTCCTCGTGGACCGGATAGTAGGGCGTGAGATCGAAGCCGCCGCCAAACCACCACACCGGCGCGGCATCCGGGCGCTCGGCGACGAACAGGCGCACGTTGGCGTGCGTGGTGGGAACGTGCGGATTGCGCGGATGAAACACCAAGGAGACACCCAGCGCCTGGAAGCTGCAGCCGGCGAGGTCGGGCCGCTGGGCCGTCGCCGAGGCGGGCAATTGCTGGCCGTGCACGTGGGAAAAGTTGATGCCGGCCTGTTCCATGAGCGACCCGTCCGTGAGCACCCGCGTGCGGCCACCGCCGCCCTCCGGACGCTCCCAAAGATCCTCGTGAAAACGGGCGCCGCCATCGGCGGACTCGACCGCGCTGCACAGGCGCGACTGCAATTCCAGCAGATAGGCTTTGACGGCTGCGACATCGACCGCGTCGGTACTCATGAGGCTTCCTTCGAAGGTCCGGGGCGCAGGCAGCGCCCGGTGGCAAGATCGAAAATGGCGGTGGGGCCGGCAAGACCGCCCAATCGGCCGGGCAGGCAGGGCAGTCGGCCGAGTGTGCGCTGCACCGCCAGCGGGGAGCGCGCCGGCGGGTGGCCGCTGCGGTTGGCGCTGGTCGAGACGATGGCACCGCCAAAGGCTCGGCACAGTGCGCGGGCAGGGCCATGAGCCGTGACGCGCATGGCCAGGGTCGTGCGCCCGCCGGTGAGGAGCGGGTCGAGACCGGGTCGGGCGGGAACGATCCAAGTGACGGGCCCGGGCCAGCTTGCCGCGAGCTGCTCGCGCTGCTCCGGGGTCAGGGGCGCCATGAAGCGGCTCAGCTGGCCCATGTCGGCGGCGAGCAGGATTAGGCCCTTGTCGGCGCGCCGAGCCTTGAGTGCCAGCAGCCGCCGCAGGGCTGCCGGCTGGTCGGGGTCGCAGCCGAGGCCGAACACTCCTTCGGTCGGGTAGGCGAGGACCGACCCTGCGCGTAGCAAGCGTGCTGCGCAGCGCAGCTGGTGGTGCGTCGGGATGGCCTCAGCCCGCATCTGCCAGTGCCGCGTCCTCGGCCGGTACCGCGTAGCCGCATTCCTTTTGCGGACAGACTTTTTCAGTGCCGCGGCGCTTGGTGGTCTTGAGGGTCAGGATGGGCCAGCCGCATTGCGGGCAGGGTTCGGCCAGCGGCGGATTCCACACAGCGTATTTGCAGGCCGGGTAGCGGTTGCAGGAATAGAACAGCTTGCCGTAGCGGGACTTGCGCTGCAGCAGCTCACCCTCGCCGCACTCGGGGCAGGTGACACCGGTTTCGAGCGGCTTGACGAGCGGCTCAATGTGCTTGCACTTGGGATAGCTGCTGCAGCCGATGAACTTGCCGTAGCGGCCGTGCTTGACCTCGAGGGCCGAGCCGCACTCGGGACAGACGCGTCCTTCGACCCGCTCTGGGGGTGCTTCCTCGCCCTTGTCCTCGAGGTTGCGGGTGTAGTCGCAATCGGGATAACCGCTGCAGCCGACGAAACGTCCGCGCCTGCCGAGGCGGATGGCGAGTGGCTTGCCGCATTTGGGGCAGGCTTCTTCCAGCGCTTCGGTGGTGACCGCGGCGCGGGAGACGTTTTCCAGCGTCTCGTCCACGCGCTGCTTGAATGGCGTCCAGAAATCCTCCAGCACCGGCACCCAGTCGCGCTCACCGCGGGAGATGGCGTCGAGCTGGTCTTCCAGCCGCGCGGTGAATTGATAATCGACGTACTGGGTGAAATGCTGGGTCAGGAAGCGGTTGACGATGCGGCCGACATCGGTCGGGACGAAGCGCTTGCGGTCCAGGACCACATATTCGCGGTCCTGCAGGGTGGAGATGATGCTGGCATAGGTGGACGGCCGGCCGATGCCGAATTCCTCCAGCGCCTTGACCAGAGTGGCTTCGGAAAAGCGCGGCGGCGGTTCGGTGAAGTGCTGGTCGGTCCGGATATCGGTCAGCGGGATCGATTCGCCTTCGGTCAGCGGCGGCAGTTCGCGGTTTTCGTCCTCGTCGCTCTGCTCGTCGCGTCCTTCCTGGTAGACCGCGATGAAGCCGGGGTGCACGAGCGTCTGGCCGGTGGCCCGGAAACGGCCCGCGTCGCCGGCGGTGAGGGTGACGCCGACGGTGTCGTAGGTGGCGTGCAGCATCTGGGAGGCGAGTGTGCGTTTCCAGATGAGTTCGTAGAGCTTGGCCTGATCGGGGCTCAAGGCGCGGCGCAGGGTGCCCGGATCGCGCGCGATCGCAGTGGGTCGGATGGCTTCATGCGCTTCCTGTGCGTTCTTGGCGCGGGTCTTGTAGATGCGCGGCTGGGCGGGGACCTGATCCTTGCCGTAGCGCTCTGCGATGTAGGCGCGAATTTCCTGCACGGCTTCCTGGGCGAGGGCGACCGAATCGGTGCGCATGTAGGTGATGAGGCCGACCTGCTCGCCGCCCAGATCGATGCCCTCGTAGAGCTGCTGAGCGATCTGCATGGTGCGCTTGGCGGTGAAGCCCAGCTTGCGCGCGGCTTCCTGCTGCAAGGTGGAGGTGATGAAGGGCGCAGCGGGGTTGCGTTTTTTCTGTTTGCGTTCGACGTGTTCGACCTTCAGCGTGCCCTGCGCCGCCGCGAGCAGGCGTGTGCGGACCGTTTCCGCGCGCGCGGCGTCGGTGATCGAGAACTGCTCGATCTTCTCGCCGGCAAATTCGATCAACCGCGCCGGGAAGCGCTGTGCCGCCTTGCTCAGGTCGGCTTCGACGGTCCAGTATTCGCGCGCCTCGAAGCGCTCGATTTCCTCCTCGCGTTCCACGATCAGCCGCAAGGCCGGGCTTTGCACCCGGCCGGCCGACAAGCCGCGGCGCACCTTGCGCCACAGCAAAGGCGACAGGTTGAAGCCCACCAGATAATCCAGCGCCCGCCGTGCCTGCTGCGCATTGACCAGATCGGTGGAGATGTCGCGCGGGTGTTTCATCGCCTCGGTGATGGCGCGCTGGGTGATTTCGTGAAACACCACGCGCTGCACGGGCTTACCCTTGAGCAGGCCTTTTTCCTCCAAGAGCTGCTGCAGATGCCAGGAGATCGCTTCTCCCTCACGGTCTGGGTCGGTCGCGAGATAGACGATATCGGTCTTGTCGAGTGCATTGGCGATGGCGTCTAGATGCTTGCTGCTGCGCGCGATGGGCGCGTACTTCATGGCAAAACCATGCGCCGGGTCCACTGCGCCTTCCTTGGGCACCAGGTCCCGGACGTGCCCGTAGGAGGCCAGAACCTGGAACTCCTTGCCGAGATATTTGTTGATGGTCTTGGCTTTGGCGGGGGATTCGACAATAAGAAGGTAATGGCTCATGAGCACGCAATTCCGGGGAGACAGAGGTCTCGATCGGGGGCTGGCTGGGAAGTCCCCTTGATGGGCGGGCGGCGCGGCAGATCAGTGGAACAGGCCAACCTGCTCCTCGAACATGAAATCCTCCATCCATGCGTAAGGGCCTTCCTGCCCCGGCATGTTGAACAACACCATCAGCACGACCCACTTGACCTGTTCCAGGTCGATGTCGTCCTCGTCCAGGGCCATGATGCGTTCGATGACGATTTCGCGATGCAAGGGGGTCAGGATGCCATTCTGGCCCAAATAGAGCAGTAGCCCGCGCATCTCGGTGTCGAGGCGTTCCATTTCCGGTTCGGAAAAGATCCGCACCGACAATTCCTGGCTGACGGGGGTACAGGCTTCGCTGTCCCGATGGGCGGCCAAGGCATCGAGCCACTCAAAGGCTTTGTGGATTTCACCGTCACGGAAGCCTGCGGCTTCCAACTCTTCCGTCAGATCATCCCGGTCTGCGCCCAGATCTGCTTTCTCGTCCATGTAGTGATCGAACAAGTAAATCAGCACATCGAGCATGCTTTCTTTCATCAATTCTCCTCGTCATCTGCGCAGCCGTCCATAGCGACCGCCTGGCAGGATCTCCACAAGTCCCTGCAATTCCATGCTCAGGAGCATGGAGGAAAGCGTTTGCGGCGTCAATCCGGCTCGTTCCACGAGCTCATCCAGGCTGGCGGGCGCGTGGCCCAGCGCGTCGAGCAGCGTCTGCGTCTCGGGATCGAGACTGGGTCCCGGATTCGGCGGCGCTTCTCCAGTCTGGTCTGCACGCGGCGTCGTGATCTGAGCCGGAAGCTCCTCCAGGATGTCGGCGGCTGATTCGACCAGTTTGGCGCCCTGACGGATCAGGGCGTGGCACCCACGTGCGAGGGGGTTGTCGATACTGCCAGGGATGGCGAAGACTTCGCGGCCCTGCTCAGCGGCCAGGCGAGCGGTAATCAGGGAACCGCTGCGCAGGGCCGCCTCGACCACCAGCGTGCCTAGCGTCAGCCCGCTGATGATACGATTGCGCCGTGGGAAATGCGCTGGCAGGGCGGGCGTGCCCGGCGGCCATTCGCTGACCAGAGCGCCCTCGGCAGCCAATTCCTCGGCCAGCCGGGCATGGCTGCGTGGGTACGTCGTATCCAGTCCGGTGCCGCATACGGCCACCGACAGGCCGCCCGCGGCCAGCGCGCCCCGGTGCGCTGCGGCATCGATGCCCACGGCCAGTCCGCTGGTGATCACGAGCCCGTAGTGCACCAGCTCACCGGCAAAGTCGCTGGCCACGCGGCGGCCATGTCCGCTGGGATTGCGGCTGCCGACGATGGCAACTGCGGGTTGGTCGAGCACTTCCGGGTCGCCCTTGACGAAGAGCAGTGGCGGGGCGCCTGGCAAGATGGCCAGCCGTTGCGGGTAGGCCGTTTCGCCCAGCCGAAGCAGGTGGTGTTGCGGCATTTCCAGCCAGCGCAGATCCGACTCGACCAGCGGCCAGTTCGGTCGGCGCAATTGCGCGCGCAAGTTCGCCGGAAGGCCGGCATCCATCCAGGCGGCATCGCCTGCCGCCAGTACCTGCGCGCAACTGCCAAAGTGTGCGACCAGCCGCTCGAACGTGATTGGCCCGATACCGGGCACGCGCAGCAGGGCCAGCGCGGCGGTGCGTTCGCGCTCCTCTGCTGCGCCGGCCATCATGAAGACGTCGCGACGCGATCCCCGATCTTGATGCTGCGGGTGCTGCGCACGATCAAGCCCTGGCTGACCGATTCGGACACGCGGAAGATGAGTACGTTGCCGATAGCTCTCTCGGGAAGAACCACGGTGCCGCCCCGCACCGGGTCTTGCATCCGATCTTCGGCGCCGTACACGGTGAGAACATGGCCAACTTCCACTCCCGCACCGCGGCCCACGCTCAGGGTGACTGATTGATGTTGGCCGGCTTGCGAAATGGCGTCGGTCAGCAACAAGACTCGCCCGGAGACTGTCTGTCTCGGCACACTAGGCAGGAGATCCGGGAGTGTGACCGACTCGGGTATTGGTAATAGGCGTTGTTTCGCATGGATTTCGCGACGACTCTGGATAATGAGGGCTTCGGCGGGATCGCCAGCCTGAGTGATTCGTACACTGCCTAGGACGTCGACCTGATGGCCCAGCAGCTTGCGCGTGTCCGGATCGCGGAGCGCGCTTCCGGTTTCGGTGACGATCTGGAACACCGTGCCGGCGGGCGCATCGGTGCCGCGGACATAGATGCGGTCGCCTGAGCCCATGACCAGTTGTTCGGCATTGAAAGCACGCAGCACATAGGGCGACTTGCTCAAGGCTTTGGGATCGACCGATGCGGTTTCGTTCAGAAATGGGGCAATGCGTTCGTAGGGAAGTGCCGGAATCGCTGTTTCAATCGGTTCACGGCGCACGGTGGGGGTGAGCCGCTCGACAGGCAGAGGCGGCTCGACCGGCTGAAGCCTGCGCTGGCCGTCGATCATCGCCACTTCGAGTTCATCGCCGGGATAGATCCGGTGTGGATTGCGAACCTGAGGATTTGCGCGCCAGACCTCCGGCCAGCGCCAGGGATCGCGTAGGAAACGGGCCGCGATATCCCACAGGGTGTCGCCGCGTCGTACGACGTAGCGCGCAGGATGATCTTCGCGCCAGACGACGGGAGTGGAAGCAGCCGGCACTGTCGCTGTCTCGGCGCCGTAGGGGATGGCTTCGGCGCTTGCCGTATCGGCTGATCGCAGTTCGGGCGGTGCTAGCGGCGCCCGTGGCGCATCGAGGGGCGGCGTCGAATGGGTACAGGCGACGATCACCGTCGCCAAAGCGGCAGCAAACAGGCGCGGAATCGGCCGCGGGGGATTTTGTATCGACACGGCATCCCTCTTGCGTGCGTGCCCTTTTGGCAAAGGGGTATACTGAAAATCAAATTTGGCGCTGCTGTTCGAGATCCGATCAGCGCTGCCGATGAGGTTAACGACGCAATCGCCGCCAACTTTACGAAGACGCCATGGCCATACTCGACATCCTGCATTTCCCCGATCCCCGCCTGCGTCGCCGGGCAGCGCCTGTGACTCAGGTCAACGATGCCGTGCGCCGCATGCTCGACGACATGCTGGAGACCATGTACGAAGCCAAGGGCGTCGGCCTGGCCGCCACCCAGGTCGATATCCATTTGCGCATGCTGGTGGCGGATGTGTCTGATGAACGGGGTCGGCCCTTGTATCTGATCAACCCCGAGATCATCGCCCGCGACGGTGTGCAGGAGAGCGAGGAAGGCTGTCTGTCGGTCCCCGGTGTGTATGAACCCGTGCGGCGCGCCGAGCAGATCCGGGTACGTGCCCTGGGACGCGACGGTGAGCCGCTCGAGTTCGATGCCGATGGACTGTTGGCCGTGTGCATCCAGCACGAGATCGACCACCTCGAAGGCAAGTTGTTCGTCGATTACCTCTCCGAGCTCAAGCGCCAGCGCATCCGCAAGAAACTGCAGAAACAGCAGCGTACCGCCGAGCTTGCGGGCATCGCCGGCTGAATTCCCACCATCCTAGTCCCTGTTTTCCGGGAGCGGTTTCGGCGGCTTGCCGCAGTTGTGAGCCAAGATGAAGCTGTCATCTGGCCGATCGGTGCTCTCCACTGAACGGAACCCGCATGCGCATCGTTTTTGCCGGCACCCCCCAGTTCGCCGTACCGACGCTCGAAGCCCTGCTCGCCAGCGGCCATGATCTGGTCGGCGTCTACACGCAGCCCGACCGTCCCGCCGGGCGGGGGCGGCATTTGCAAGCCTCACCGGTGAAAATCCTGGCCGCTGAGCATGGTCTTGCAGTCTTTCAGCCCGAGACGCTGCGCGATCCGGCCGCGCAGGCGACGCTCGCAGCGCTTAGCCCCGACTTGATGGTGGTGATCGCTTATGGGCTGTTGCTGCCGCAGGCGGTGCTTAATTTGCCGCGGCTGGGCTGTGTCAACCTGCACGCTTCGCTCCTGCCGCGCTGGCGGGGCGCCGCGCCCATCCAGCGGGCCATTCTCGCCGGCGATACGGATACCGGCATCACCCTCATGCAGATGGATGCGGGGCTGGACACTGGGGCGATGCTGATGCGCCGGTCTTGTCCCATCGACCCGCAAGAAACCGCTGGTGCACTGCACGACCGGTTGGCCCGGCTGGCAGCCGAGGTGATCACGCAGGCGCTGCCGGCCTTGGCCGAGGCCCGGTTGACGCCCGAACCGCAGCCGGCGGCGGGCGTGACGTATGCCGCGAAGCTCGACAAGGCGGAGGCCTGGATCGACTGGCGCCACAGCGCGCTGGCGATCGATCGGCAGATCCGCGCCTTCAACCCCTGGCCCGTGGCGCAGACCCGGTGCAGGGATCAGGTGCTGCGTATCTGGCGCGCCCGGCCGGAACCGGACCGTTCGGAATCCGCGGCGCCGGGGACAGTGGTGCAAGCAGATCGGGACGGCGTCGCGGTGGCGACCGGCGAGGGTCGCCTGTGGCTGGAGCAGGTGCAGCTGCCGGGTGGACGCCCGCTGCCTGCGGTCGAACTGGCGCGCGGCCGGGCCCTGCTGGGGGTCTGTCTTGAACGCTGAAGCGGGGGCACGGCTGCGCGCGGCGGCTGCGAAGGTCGTGGCGGCGGTGGCTCGCAGCGGCGCTTCATTGAACACGGCGCTGCCCGCTGCCCTGGCAACCGTGACGCCGGCCGATCGTAGCCTGCTGCAACAGCTCTGCTACGGTAGCCTGCGCTTCGGCTTGCGCTATCGCGCGATCCTCGCGCAGCTCATGCCCCGGCCGCTGAAAGCGCGCGATGCCGATCTCGAGGCACTGCTGTGGGTGGGCCTGCATCAGATCGATGCGCTTGGCCTGCCGTCGCACGCCGCCGTGCACGCGACCGTCGGGGCCTGCTCTCTGCTCGGTAAGGCTTGGGCGCGGGGGCTGGTGAATGGCGTGCTGCGCAAGGTGCTGCGCGAGCCTGCGTTGCTCGATCCGGAACGGATGTCCGATCCAGCGGCGCGCTACGCCCATCCGGCCTGGCTCATCAAGCAGATCCAGGGCGATTGGCCGGAGCACTGGGAAGCCATCCTCGCGGCCAACAACCGGCAGGCGCCGATGACCCTGCGCGTGAACGCGCGCCACCTGGATCGCGCTGCCTATGCCGAGTTGCTGCAGGCGCAGGGCCTATCCAGTCGGCCTGCGCCCCATACCGAGGCAGGTTTGACGCTCGATCATCCGGTTGCGGTCGATCGGCTGCCCGGCTTTACGCAAGGCTGGGTCAGTGTGCAGGATGGCGCGGCCCAGCTCGCGGCGCCACTGCTCGAGGCGGCGCCCGGTATGCGGGTGCTGGACGCCTGTGCTGCGCCGGGCGGAAAGACAGCGCATCTGCTGGAGCGCACCGCCGGCCTCGATCTCGTGGCGCTCGATGTGGACGCCGGTCGACTCGGGCGAGTCCGCGAGACGCTGGACCGGCTCGGGCTCGCTGCCGAGATCCGCTGCGCCGATCTCGCTCAGCCTGACCAATGGCACGACGGTCGGCCGTTCGACCGCATCCTGCTCGATGCCCCCTGCTCGGCGACGGGTGTAATCCGGCGCCACCCGGACATCAAGCTGCTGCGCCGCGCATCCGACATCGCGGCGCTGGCTGCGCGTCAGCTTGAATTGCTCGAAACCGCCTGGGATCTGCTCGCGCCCGGCGGGGTGCTGCTCTACGCCACCTGCTCGGTGCTGCGCGCCGAAAACGAGGCGGTCCTAACACCTTTCATGGCGCGGCATCCTGAAGCTGTGGCCGACGTCTTGGACGAAGCCTGGGGTCGCCGTGCCGGTGTCGGGCGCCAGATGATGCCGGGAGAGGAAGATGCCGACGGATTTTTCTATGCCCGCCTGCGGCGGCACCTGTCATGAGCAAACGGCGAGGCCGGCGCAGGTAGAACGGGCGCCGGCCTCGCTGCGCGGTCAGAACCCGACGCGCAGTCCCAGATCGTACAGAGCCGAGTCGGCGCTCACGCTCGCTCCCGCCTGCAGGCCCAGCGGACCGTAGACGGACCAGGCGGCACCCGCTCGGAGGATCGCTTCGTTGTCATCGAACAAGCCGGCTTGATAGAGCGCGGCGATATTGAGTTCCAGCATCTCCTGCGCCATATAGCGCACGCCGGCGCTCACGCGGAAGCCGTCATCCTTGCCGTCCTCGAAGCGATTGGGGGTATCGACGTCCCGGCGGACCCAGGCGCCTTCGGCGAAGAAATCGGTGTCTTCCGCCACCGACTGGCGGTAGCCGCCCCCGATGACCAGGTCTGAAAAATCGATCTTGGCGCCATCGGCTTCGAGATAGGTGTTCTCGATGAGGCCGTAAAAGCGGTCGGCAAAGCCCAGGGAGATGCGCACTGCCGGACCGTCGAACTCATCGCCGAGGGTTTCGGCGTCGCTTCGATCGAGCATGCGATAGCTCAGATCGACATAGTCATAGTTGATCGGCTGCGCCTGCGCCACGCCGGTCATGAGCAGCAAGGCCGCTCCGATCCATTGCACTTGCTTCATGAAATCCCCCCAAGAAAAAACGTCTCACCAATCCCGTCACGAACCCTGTTCCGCCGCCCGTGCCCGCGCGATGGCGGCGCGTACCTGTTCCGGCGCGGTTCCGCCATGGACGCCGCGTGCGGCGACCGAGCCCTCCAGCGTCAGCACCTCGTAGACATCTGCCCCGATCAGCGGGCTGAAGGACTGCAGCTGCGCAAGGCTCAGCGCCGACAGGTCGCAGCCTTCGCGCACGCCCAGAGCGACGGCTTTGCCGACGATCTCATGGGCATCACGGAACGCCACGCCCTTGCGCACCAGATAATCGGCCAGATCGGTCGCCGTGGCAAAGCCTTGCCGCGCGCTTTCACGGCATTTCTCGCGCTTGACGACGATCGCCGGCACCATGTCGGCGAAGGCGCGCAGGCAGCCGCGCAGGGTGTCGATGGTGTCGAACAGCGGTTCCTTGTCTTCCTGGTTGTCCTTGTTGTAGGCCAGCGGCTGGGCCTTCATCAGGGTGAGCAGCGCCATCAGGTGGCCGTAGACGCGCCCGGTCTTGCCGCGCACCAGTTCCGGCACGTCCGGGTTTTTCTTCTGCGGCATGATCGAGGAGCCGGTGCAGAAGCGGTCGGGCAGCGCGATGAAATCGAACTGCGCACTCGACCACAGCACCAGTTCCTCGGAAAAGCGCGACAGATGCATCAGGATCAGGCTGGCGGCAGCCGTGAACTCGATCGCGAAATCCCGATCGCTTACGGCGTCCAGCGAATTCTCGCTCACCGCGTCAAAACCCAGTTGTTCGGCGACGAAGTGGCGATCCAGCGGGTAGACCGTGCCGGCCAGCGCGGCTGATCCCAGCGGCAGGACGTTGACGCGCCGGCGGCAATCGGCCAGCCGCTCACGATCGCGGGTCAGCATGGCGTGCCAGGCCATCATGTGGTGACCGAAGGTGACGGGTTGGGCAACCTGCAGGTGCGTGAAGCCGGGCATCACGGTCTCGGCCTCGCGCTCGGCGAGATCAAGCAAACCGGTTTGCAGGCGGCTCAGCTCGGCTGTGAGGCCGTCGATCGCTTCGCGCAGGTAGAGCCGGATGTCGGTGGCGACCTGATCGTTGCGCGAACGGCCGGTATGAAGCTTCTTGCCGGCCTCGCCGATGCGCGCCACGAGGCGGGCCTCGATGTTCATATGCACGTCTTCCAGCGCCACCGACCACTCGAACCGGCCGGCTTCGATCTCCGCGCGGATGTCCTCGAGCCCGGTCACGATCTGCGCGCATTCGGCCTCGCTCAGCACGCCGATGCGGGCCAGCATGCGGGCGTGTGCGATGGAGCCGGCGATGTCCTGACGATAAAGCCTTTGGTCGAAACCCACCGAAGCGGTGAAGGTTTCCACGAAGGCGTCGGTGCCTTCGGAAAAACGGCCGCCCCAGGGCTTGGCGGGAGATTGCGGACCACTCATGCGGGCTCCATCGGGAATGGGCTGGGTGGGCGATCGCGGGGCATCAACGCCGCGACCATGCTGCCGATAAGGGGGATTATATCGGGCTCCACCTCGCGCATCATGCCAGACACAGACAGATCGGCTTTGCTTGCACACGATTCCTCCGGTTCGCCGCCGGCGCAGGACGCGTTTTTTCTGCCCGATCTGTGCGACATGCGCGTGCTGCTGGGGGTGGTACTGAGTGCCCAGATCCTCGCCTTCGTCTTGACGATGGTGATGTCTCCGACCGATTTCTGGTTGCAGTTGAGCCGGGTTTCCCTTTTTGTACAGGCGGTAGCGCTTCCAGCCTGCGCGCTGTTTTGCATTCTGCGGCCGGCTCTGGCCTGCTCGCCGCTGCCGCTGGCGAGCGCCGCCATGCTTGCCATGGTCGGCGCCCTCGCCGCGGCGATCGCATGGGTGGGGCAGCGGCTTTCAGGCGAGTCCGGGTCGCTGCCGACGGATCGCTACGGGCAGGCGATCCTGCAGCCGGCGCTCATTTCCGTTCTGCTGGTCGGGATCGTGCTTCGCTATCTCTATCTCCAGCACGCCTTGACTCGGCGGTTGCAGGATGAGCTTGGCTGGCGCATCGATGCCCTCCAGGCCCGTATTCGCCCCCATTTCCTGTTCAACTGTCTGAATACCATCACGGCACTGGTACGCAGCCAGCCGTCCATGGCTGAAGCGGCCCTGGAGAATCTGGCCGATCTGTTTCGGGCCGGTTTGGCCCAGTCCGGCCGATTCGTCACGCTGGGCGAGGAATTGGCGCTGTGCCGGGGTTACCTCGATCTGGAGCGTCTGCGCCTGGGAGATCGGTTATGCGTCGAGTGGGCAGTCGATGCAGTGCCTGATGATGCATTGCTGCCGGCTCTGACACTGCAGCCCTTGCTGGAAAACGCGATATACCACGGCATCGAGCCTTGTCCGCGCGGTGGCAGGATCCGTGTCGAAGGGCGGCTGGAGCGGGGGGCGATCGCTCTGACGCTATGCAACCCACAGTGCGCGTCGCCGAGCGTCGGTCACGGCCTGGCGCTTGCTAACACCCGTCAACGATTGGCGCTGAGTTTCGGGCATCACGGGCGACTGGAAGTGCGGCAATCCGGCGCCAGCTACGAAGTCGCGCTGATTTTTCCTTATCTGGCGCATGCAGCTGGACGTGGGGCGGATGTTCCATGGACATCCTGATCGTGGACGACGAGGCACCTGCGCGGCTGCGCCTGATTCAGTTGCTCGCTGAGATGCCGGATCATCGGATCGTGGCCGAGGCCGAAGACGGAGCCCAGGCGCTGGCGGTGTGCAGTGCTCAAGCGGTAGATGTCGTGCTGCTGGACGTCCGCATGCCAGGGCTCGATGGTCTCCAGACGGCCCGTCTGCTGGCCGCACAGACAGATCCGCCTGCGGTGGTGTTCGTAACGGCTTACGCTGATCATGCGTTGGCCGCTTTCGAGGTGCAGGCCACCGATTATCTGGTCAAGCCGGTGCGACGGGAACGGCTGGCGCAAGCATTGGCCCGGGTGGCGCAGCAACGCGGTGTGCGTGCCGAGGCAGCCGCTGGTCGCCAGCCACGTACGCATCTGTGTAGCCGGGTGCGCGGGGCTGTGCACCGGATCGCCGTCGATCGGGTGCGCTACTTCAAGGCTGAACAGAAATATGTGACGGTGCACGACGGCGAGCGGGAGTTTTTGATCGACGGGGCGCTGAGCGGGCTCGCCGAAGAGTTCGCCGGCCGCTTCTTGCGTGTTCACCGTAATGCGCTGGTGTCTTTGCGGTATCTCGAAGGGTTGCAGAAGCTCGGATTAGGGTACGGCGTGCGGCTTCAGGGTTGCGACCACGTCATTCCGGTGAGTCGGCGCCACATGCCGGGCATTCGCCAGCACCTGCGCGGGCGCAAGCCTTGAGCCCTGCATTGCAGCGCAGGCGCGAGCATCCTACGATGCTCGGTCTTCGCCCCATCAGGAACCCGGCATGTCCGATCGACCCCTGCGTATTGCTACCCGTCGCAGCCCGTTGGCCCTATGGCAGGCTGAGCATGTGGCAGCCCTTCTGCGGGCTCGTTATCCGGAGCAGGCTGTAACCCTGGTTCCGATCAAAACCCGGGGTGATCGGATTCTCGACGTCCCGCTGGCCAAAATCGGCGGCAAGGGATTGTTCATCAAGGAGCTGGAGCAGGCGTTGCTGGACGGTGCTGCCGATTTGGCGGTGCATTCGATGAAGGACGTGCCGGCTGATCTGCCGACAGGCCTGTGTGTGACGACGATCCTCAGGGGCGCTGATCCCCGCGATGCGCTTCTGAGCCGGCATGCGGGCGGCTGGGTGGGCCTGCCGGTGGGCGCGCGCGTCGGCACCTCCAGCCTGCGGCGGCAGTGCCAGTTGCGCGCCTTGCGCCCCGACCTGCAGTTCGATTTCCTGCGCGGCAACGTGGGTACGCGGCTCGAAAGGCTCGAGAGCGGGGCGTTCGATGCCATCGTGCTCGCCGCTGCCGGGCTCGACCGGCTCGGGTTGGGTGAACGGATCAGTGAGCGGCTCGCGCCAGCGATCAGCTTGCCCGCAGTCGGCCAAGGTGTGATCGGTATCGAATGCCGGGTCGACGATGCGGACCTGCGGGCACGGCTTGCTCCCCTGGAAGATGAGCCCACACGTCAGCGCGTCACTGCGGAGCGGGCGCTGAACGCCCGGCTGAACGGAGGCTGCCAGGCGCCGGTTGCGGCGCATGCACGGGTGAACGGCCAGTCCTTGGTGCTCGAGGCCTTGGTCGGTGCGCCGGACGGCCGGAGTCTGCTCCGCGACCGGATGGAGGGAGCGGCGCGGGAAGCTGGAGCCGTGGGCTATGCGCTGGCCGAGGCGCTGCTCGCTGCCGGTGCCGACCGGATGCTGCAGGCATGGAGGGCTGCGGGCTTGTGACATCGCCTTGTCCGCTGGCTGGCCGGCGCGTTTTGGTGACACGTCCCGCGCATCAGGCCGAGAGCCTGTGTCAGCGCATTGCCGCCATGGGCGGGGTGCCTGTGCGCCTGCCGCTGTTGGGCATCGAACCGGCGCCCGATCCGCGATCCGCCCGGCAGGCGCTCGACGCGGGGCGCGACGCGCACTGGCTGATCTTTACCAGTGTCAATGCAGTGACCCAGGCATTGGCGTTGCGACCCGATTTCCTGCGTCGGAGTCGCGCCCGGGTAGCGGCGATCGGGCCGGCGACAGCGCAGGCGCTGAGCCGGGCTGGACGGGCGCCGGATCTCGTGCCGTGCGGGGGGTATCGCAGTGAGGCCTTGCTGGATCATCCCGAGCTGATGCAAATGGCGGGACGGTACGTGCTGATCGTGCGCGGATCAGCCGGACGGGCGCTTTTGGGCGACAGGTTGCGCAGCAGAGGGGCCGAAGTTGCCTATGCTGACGTCTATCGGCGCGTCTGCCCCGCGGTGGCGCCGGAGCGACTCGTGCTCCTGCTACTGGAACCTCGGGTTCCCGATCTGATGGTTTTCACCAGTCCTGAAGCCTTGGCGAATCTTTTCGTGCTGGTTCCCGAAGGGCCGCTCCGTCAGGCGCTGCGCGCTGCGCAAGTAGTGGTGGTCAGCGAGGCTATGGTAAAACAAGCCGAGAAAATGGAATTTGGACCGCAGCCTCTTCGAGCCCCTCCGGATGAAGCTGGGCTGGCAGACGCACTGATGCGCTGGTCGCAGGAGCAGGCGTCCACCATTGCGTCACTGATTGCACCAACATAAGGAAATTGTGATGTCCGCATCCGCCGCCTCTGAGGCATCCGCAAGCGCCGCCGTGCGCCCGATTTCGCGATTGCGCCGCATGGTGAGGTTTGTGGGTAGGCTGCTCCGGGTCGCGATCGTGTTGGCGATGATCACGGTCATCGGCGTGCTGTGGGAGGAGGTCGAGGATATCAACAGCGTTCGCGCGGTGTTCGGTGACAGGCTCGATGAGGTGCGCACCCGAGTCGCCGAGCTGCGCGCCTCGCAAATGCCCGCGACCGAGGTGGAGCGGCGGCTGACGGCGCTGCAAACCGAACTGGAGGCGACCCGTGAGCAGGCTTTGGCCACTGCCCGTCAGGTCGATCCGGTTCTGGATCTGCTGCGGCAAGGGCGTCCGGCCTGGTATCGAGCTGAGGCGATCTATCTTATGCAGATGGCTAACCAAGCTTTGCAGCTACGCGGCGATGCCGCGGCTGCGCTGAGGGCGCTTTGGCTGGCCGACAGGAATCTCGAAACACTGGGCGATCCACGTTTTCTGCCGGTACGCGAGACACTGGCGCGCGAAATGGCGGAATTGCGGGCGCTGCCGATGGTGGACGTGCCGGGGATTTCGCTGCAACTGTCGACCCTGGCCGGCGCCGTCGAGCACTGGCCGCTGAGACATCACGTGCCCAGCCGCTGGCAGGCGCACGAGGCGGGCTCATCCTCGGCATCCGAGTCCTTCTGGCAGCAGTTTCTGGGACAGTTGCGTCGACTCGTGGAGATCCGGCGCGCTGAGGAACCGATTGCCGCGCTTGCGTCTCCTGAGCTGGAGCGCTTGCAGCGCCTACAGGCCATCCTGCAATTCCAGGCTGCCCGCATCGCGCTGTTGCAGCGCGATGCGGGCACCTTCCGCGCCGAGCTGGACGGGGCGCTGGGAAGTCTGACCCAATTCTTTGATGAGGCTGATCCAGCCGTGCGTGCGGCGCGTGAACAGTTGGCGGCGCTGCGCGAAATGCCCATCGATCCGAAGCGCC
Organism: Candidatus Acidiferrales bacterium; assembly: GCA_035573755.1. Lineage (GTDB taxonomy): Bacteria > Pseudomonadota > Gammaproteobacteria > UBA5335 > UBA5335 > Macondimonas. The sequence continues at coordinate 16,753 of DATLZY010000022.1, read as the reverse complement.
CCGATCTCTCCGGCTCATTGACCCAGATGCGTGAACTGGAAGCCCAAATGGTGATGCCATGAGGTGGGCGATTCTGCTTTTGGCCCTGTTGGGCCTGGGAACCGCCGCGGGTCTGCTGTTGCAGGACGATAACGGCTACGTGCTGCTGGCATGGGGCGGATGGACGCTTGAGACATCGCTGGTGTTTTTCGTGGTCATGCTGGTGGCGCTGCTGATCGTGTTGTGGCTGGTTTGGCGCGTTCTGTCCGGCATCTGGCGGCTGCCGCGCTGGATTCGATGGCGTCGGAGCTTGGCGCGCCAGGAGCGTGCCCGCGAGGCCTTGCAGACGGCACTGCTGGATCTGCAGGGTGGCCGCTATGCGCATGCCGAAAAGTCCTTGGTCAAAAACGCCCTTGCGGGATCGCCGGCGCTCTACTACCTGCTGGCCGCACGCGCCGCCCATCACCAACAGGCTTTTGAGCGTCGAGAGCGTTATCTGCATCAGGCCTTCGAAGCTGATCGGGCGACCCAATCGGCTGTGCTGATCTCGCAGGCCGAGATGCAGCTCGAGGACCAGCAAGACGAACAGGCATTGGCAACCTTGTCGCTTCTCGATGATCCGGCGGTGGAGACACGCCGGTTGCAGCTGCTGGTGCGCTGCCACCTCGCACGGCAGGATTGGACGGCGCTCCGTGGTTTACTGCCGCGCTTGCGTGATTTCGCTGCGCTAACCTCCGATGAGCAGCGCAAGCTGGAAATCCAGGTATTTGCCGCTTCGATGGCGATGGCGGTGGAGCGGGGCGACGTCGGTGCGCTGGAGGCTGCCTGGAAGGACGCCGGGCGTGAGCTGCGCCACGAAACGCCGCTCGTGCTGGCGTACGTGCGGGGCTTGCTGCAGTTGCACCAGGCGGGTCCTGCCGCAGAGGTGATCGAGCAACACTTGCGTACCCACTGGTCGGAATCGCTGGCTGATCTGTACGGCACGTTGCATGTTGATCCGAGGTCTCGTCAGCTTGAGCAGATCCAGGCATGGATTGCCCAGTATGGAGAGCAGCCCGTCCTGCTTCGCGCGGCCGCGCGCCAGTGCCGCCATGAAAGGATCTGGGGCAAGGCGCGCCAGTACTACGAGGCAGTGCTTGCGCTTGCGCCGGACGCTGCGACCTATCGGGAACTGGCCGAGCTGCTCCTGGAACTCGACGAACCGGCCCAGGCGCAGGAATTGTTCCGGGTGGGGCTGATGCGCTTGAGTCGTGAAGCTCCGCAGGCCGCGGCTGACGTAGACGGCACGGTTGGATTGGCGCTGCCACGCCTCTAAAGGCGCCTTTGACCTCGGCACACTCGCCGAACGACGGACACTGCATGAACCCGACCTTCACCTTGACCGCCAGCTGTCCCGATCAGGTCGGCATCATCGCCGCAATCAGTGGCTTCATCGCGCAGCATGGCGCTAGTATCACCGAGGCCAGCCAGCACTCGGACCCGGTGACCCGTCATTTTTTCATGCGTTACGAGATCGATGCCACCCGTCTGCCCTTCGATAAAAGGGGTTTCGAGCAGGCGCTGCGGCCTCTGGCCGAACGATTCGGCATGGACTGGCAGGTCTCCTCATCGCAAGAGCCTTACAGGGTGCTGATTCTCGTCAGCAAGCAGGATCATTGCCTGGCCGACCTGCTCTATCGGTGGCGGCGGCGGGACTTCATCTTCGATCTGGTCGGCGTCGTATCCAACCACGAGGACCTGCGGACCGACGTGGAACAGGCGGGGGTGCCTTATCACCATGTGCCGGTGACGCCCGAGCGTAGGGTTGCGGCTTTCGAAACGATCGAACGCCTGTTCGAGGACGCCCGCGCCGATGTGATGGTGCTGGCTCGCTACATGCAGATCCTTCCTTCCGACCTCTGCGCCCGGCTGCCGCACCGCATCATCAACATTCACCACAGCTTCCTGCCCTCGTTCGTCGGCGCCCAACCCTATCGCCAGGCTTATGAGCGCGGCGTCAAGATCATCGGCGCCACCTGTCACTACGTAACCGAGGAACTCGATGCTGGGCCGATCATCGAGCAGGACGTGATACGGGTGCATCATGGCGACTCGGTCGAGCGCATGATGGCCCTGGGTCGCGATGTGGAGCGCGCCGTGCTGGCGCGCGGGCTGCGCTATCACGTGCAGGACCGGGTGCTGGTGCACGGCAACAAGACCGTGGTGTTTCCGTGAGCCGCATCGCTACACAGATCAGGATGAAAAGTCTTGGGCCCGCGACGCTGATCCTCTTGCTTGCATCACCGACCGCACAGGCCGACTGGATCTACGAGCTAGGTTACCGCTTTGCTCACATCGACGGTGCTGGACCGGTGGACACCTCCTACAACGCCGACCTACAGGGCGTACATCTCGCGTTTCGAGAAGCCGTCGGCGCTTGGCGGGGCGAACTGGCAGGCGGCTATCAGGTCGGCAGCGCCGATGTCGATGCATCGGGCCGGTCGCTCGACACATCCGATGAAGCGGCTTGGGAAGCTGAATACCGCATCGGCCCCGAGATCGCCAGGGGGGTGTGGGCATACGGTGGCTTGGCGCATCGGCGCTGGGACAGCGATGCGGAAAAGGGCGATCTCGAGCGCCGCTTCACCTATTCGCCCGTCGGGCTGGCAGTCGCTTGGCCGGCGGTCTGGGCGGTCGCCGGCGAATTGCTGCTCGAATACTGGGCCGTGTGGAATGTCGAGATCGAATCCGCTGCCCCGAGCGGCGCACTCCCCGACACGGGGTCCGGCTGGCGTATCGCAGCCAGCTTTGCCTGGCCCTATGGCGATGGACAAAGTGTGCTGGTCAATCCCTACTATGCCGATTGGAAACTGGACGGCGGGCTTGTCGCAAACAACGTCGATGCGCAGGTGATCGGCATCAACCTGGGTCTGCGCTGGCACTGAATCCCGCAGCCGATCCGGCGCGTCCCTTTCCGAAAAACTTGTACAAATGCAGTCGCCGATCGCGCGACCGCGGGCAGGCCTGTGCGCTTCGACAACCTTTGAGCCCTCTGAAATCGGGCGATCCAACCGGTCGCAGGGTGGCGCCGGCTTGCCCCTGCGCCGAATTTACACAAAAGTTTGACAAACCCCGAGTCGTCGTGTACAAGTATTGTACATGAGCGATGAAGGCCGTTTGCGCCCTCCTTATCGCCTCATCATCCGGCTGCACAAAACCCATGAGGGAGGGTAGTCATGAACATCGCCATCGTCGGTAGCGGGATCTCGGGCCTTTCTGCGGCATGGGTGCTGGCGCGACAGCACGATGTCACGGTATTCGAGCAAAACGATTATCTCGGTGGGCATACCCACACGGTCGATGCGCCGTGCCCGACTGGCACCGTCCCGATCGACACCGGGTTCATCGTGTACAACGAAACCAACTACCCGCTGCTGACCGCCCTGTTTCGCTACCTGAACGTGGCAACCCGGGACAGCGACATGTCCTTCGGGGTGTCGATCGATCAGGGGGCGCTGGAATACGCAGGCGACAACTTGGACACACTGTTTGGTCAGCGCCGCAATCTGGTCAGGCCGTCCCACTGGCGCCTGCTGACCGAGATCCTCCGCTTCAACCGCCTTGCCCGGGCCATGCTTGATGATCCGGCGCTGGAGGCGCAGACGCTGGGCGATTTTCTCGATGAGCATCGCTTCGGTGAGGCCATGCGCACGCGCTACCTATTGCCCATGGCGGCGGCTATCTGGTCCTGCCCGCCGCGCACGATGCTGGGTTTTCCGGCTGCCAGTTTCGTGCAGTTCTTCAACAACCACGGCTTGCTGAACATCCGCAACCGGCCCCAGTGGCGCACCGTGGTGGGCGGCAGCCGCAGCTATGTCGCCAAGCTCACGGCTGGCCTCGAAGGTCGCGTCCATATCGGTCGTGGCGTGCGCTGTGTGACGCGTGACGAGCGCGGAGTGGGTGTCATCGACGGAGAGGGTGAAACGCAGCGCTTCGATCAGATCGTGCTCGCCTGCCATGCCGATCAGGCGCTGAGGTTGCTGGAGCAGCCGGACGTTTGGGAGGAGCGCCTGCTGGGCGCGTTTGTCTACCAGCCCAACCGCGTGCTGCTGCATTCGGACGCACGGCTCATGCCGCAACGCCGACGCGTCTGGTCCTCGTGGAACTATCTGTCGGGCAAGGACGTATCGGGTGAGCGCGCGGTGTCCGTGACCTACTGGATGAACCGTCTGCAGGGCTTGCCCGATTCGCGTGACTACTTCGTCACGCTCAATCCGTTGAGCGAGCCGGATCCGTCGTTGGTGTGGGGCGAATATCACTACGAGCATCCCGTCTTCAGCAGTCGCGCAATGCACGCGCAGCCCTTGCTGGACTGCATCCAGGGTCGTCGACGCACATGGTTCTGTGGCGCCTATAGCGGCTATGGCTTTCACGAGGACGGCCTGCGATCGGGACTTGCGATCGGTCGTGCCTTCGGTATCGCTGCGCCGTGGGAGGCTGCCTTGCCCGAGATGCACAGCACCGGGACTTCCGTACCAATGTCGCCCGCTTCCGCCGCGTCTGGCGCCCTTTGAGTGGCAGCGCCATGACCAGTCGTGTGTATCGCATCCTCGTCCGCCATACGCGGCCCGGCGGCTTGCGTTACCGGTTTAGTTATCGCCTGTTCAACGTGTGCCTCGCGCTGGAGGATCTCGATCGTTCGGGCGGTCCGCGGTTGTTCTCACACAATCGACCCAATCTCGTCAGCTTTTACGACCGCGATCACGGCCCACGCGACGGCACGCCGCCGCGGGTGTGGCTCACGGCGCTGCTGGCCCTTCACGGCGTCGTTCTGGACGAGCACGACCCCATCCGCGTGCTGTGTTTCCCGCGCGTACTGGGCCTGGGCTTCAATCCGCTGACACTGTGGTATTGCCACCAGGCCCAAGGGCAGCTGCGGGCTGTGGTGTGTGAGGTCCACAGCACATTCGGCGAGAGCCACTGTTATGTGCTGGCCGGCGAGGCGGGAAAGGCCCTGGAGCTCGACGCGCCGCCACGAAAGCGCAAGCAGCTCCACGTGTCGCCGTTCTTTCCGGTCGCCGGCGAATATCGCTTCCGCTTCGAGGCGCCCACCCGCACCGTCGCTGCCAATGTGGCCTACTGGCAGCACGGCGATCTGGCACTTCTTGCGGAGCTGTACGGGGAAGCCCGCTGCTGGTCGGACCGAGCTCTGCTGGCCGAGGTGCTGCGTATGCCTTGGGCAGGTCTGAAGGTCCTGACGGCCATTCATTGGCAGGCGCTGAAACTCTGGTGGCGCGGTGCCCCCTTCCATGCCCAGCCGACCATCGTGTCCACTGCAAGGAGTTCGTGATATGTCCAGCCAGCCGCCCATCGTCCTGCAACGCGGCGCCGCATTGCCCGCCCTGCCCTGGTCCCTGCGCATCCTGGCCAGACTGCTGGCCAAGGCCGAGCATGGACGGCTTGACCTGCGCCTGCCCGACGGACGCGACATACGTGTCTGCGGTCATCTTCCCGGCCCGCACGCGACGCTGACGCTCAGACGGCCGCGTCTCATTGCCCGCCTGTTGACCGGCGGCGACACCGGCCTGCTGGAATCCTACGTCGATGGCGACTGGGACACGCCGGACCTCACCCGTTTCCTGATGTGGGGGGCCACGAACGAATCCTGCTTCGATGGCGTGGCCGACGGTTTCAAGATCTGGCGCGCGCTGCGCACCATCCGGCATTGGCGCAACCGCAATACGCGCGCCGGGAGCCGGCGCAACATCGCGGCGCACTACGATCTGGGCAACGATTTCTATGCGCTCTGGCTCGATCCGACGATGACCTACTCGAGCGCGTTGTTTGCCTCGGAGACGGACACGCTGGAACAGGCCCAGCGGCGCAAGTACCAGCGCCTGATCGATCAACTGGGGATCGGTACCGAGCACCATGTGCTGGAAATCGGTTCCGGCTGGGGTGGATTCGCCATCCAGGCCGCAGAGCAAACAGGATGCCGGGTCACCAGCGTGACCCTGTCCCGTGCCCAGCTCGAGGAGGCGCGCCGGCGGGCATGGCGGGCGGGCGTCGCCGATCGGGTGAATTTCGAACTCATCGACTATCGCGACTTGAGCGGCACCTACGACCGCATCGTGTCCATCGAGATGTTCGAGGCGGTGGGCGAAGAATACTGGCCCGAATACTTTCGCCAGGTGCACGATCGGCTGGCGCCCGGGGGGCGGGCCGGCATTCAGGTCATCACGATCGAGGACAGCCGCTTCGACGACTACCGGAAAAGCGCGGATTTCATCCAGCGCTACATCTTCCCGGGCGGTATGCTGCCTTCACCGGAGCGATTCTTCGATTGCGCTGAAAACGCCGGCCTTTTGCTCGAAGACGTATTGAGTTTCGGGCCCGACTACGCCCGGACTCTGGCGCACTGGGATCGGGCCGTTCATGACCAGAGCGATGCTTTGCGCCAACTCGGGTACGACACCCGCTTCCAGCGCCTGTGGCACGCCTATCTCGCGTACTGCGAGACGGGCTTCCTGACCGGTCGCATCGACGTGATGCAGGCCGTTCTGGCGAGGCGCTGAGATCATGACGGGCGATCCGGCGCAGCGCGTTTCGGCCCGGGTGCTCGCGGCCTTTTCCGCCATCGGCTTGCCGATGGCGGCGCTGGCCATTCCGCTGCTGATCTATTTGCCGCCCTATTTCAGCGACGAGCTGGGGTTGGGTCTGTCGGTCGTGGGGGGCGTGCTGCTGGTGGCGCGCCTTTTCGACGTCGTCAGCGATCCGGCGGTCGGCCTGCTGAGTGACCGGATCCGGACCCCTTGGGGTCGCCGGCGTCCCTGGATGATCATTGGCCTGCCGCTCACGCTGCTGGGTACAGGGTTTCTCTTTCTTGCCCCCGTCGGCGTCGGCTGGGCCTATCTCTTGGCGTGGAGTCTGGTCGCAACGCTGGGCTGGACGGCGTTGTCGCTCCCACACAACGCCTGGGCCGCGGAGTTGTCGACCGATTACCACGAGCGCGTCCGCATTTACGGGGCGGGCCAGGCCTGCGCCATCGTCGGCACCGTGCTCGGTGTGCTGGTTCCGGGGGTGATACAGGCTACCGGAGCAGACCGGGGTACGGCCCTGGCGGTGATGTTCGGCTTCGCGCTGCTGACCCTGCCCGCCAGCATCTACTGGCTGCTGCGTGAAGTCCCCGAGCCGGCGCAACCCGATGGCGACGTGCCGTGGGCCAAGGGGTGGCGATTGCTGGCGGAAAATCGCCCGTTCCGCCGCTTACTCGCCGCCTACCTGCTGAACGGCATCGCCAATGGGCTGCCGGCGAGCCTGTTTCTGTTGTTCGTGCAGGCGCTCATCGGCGATGAACAGACCGCCGGGGTGTTGCTGCTGGTGTATTTCGGCGCGGGTTTTGCCGGGTTGCCGCTGTGGATCGGCCTCGCTCACCGTGTCGGCAAGCATCGCGCCTGGTGCATCGCGATGCTGTTTACCTGCGCGATATTCGTGTTGGTACCTTTCATCCAGCCCGGAGAGTTCTGGTTCTTTTTCGCTGTCTGCGTGCTGACGGGGCTGACCGTTGGGGCCGATCTCGCGCTGCCCTCTGCCATGCAGGCCGATGTGATTGATCTGGATACCGCACAAAGCGGTAACTCGCGCGCGGGCCTGTTCTTCGCGCTGTGGGGCATGGCGACCAAGGCGGCACTGGCCTTGGCCGTTGGCATCGCTTACCCCGTGCTGGACTGGGCAGGCCTCGACGCAGGCGGAGACAACACCCCGTTTGCACTGACGACACTGGCACTGCTCTACGGCGCGCTGCCGGTGTTGATCAAGCTGGTCGCGATCGGGCTCATGTGGCGATTCCCGCTGGCCGAGTCGGATCAGCGGGCGGCGCGGCAACGGATCATGCAGCCGGCATGACGGCTTCAAACGGAGATGAATCAATGACGGTTAAGCAGGGTATTCGAGTTCTGATGATGCTGGGGCTGCTGGCTCTGGTGGGCTGCGCGGGAGTCAATCCGAAGGTTTACGAAGGCAGTGAGCCGGTTTTCGCCGTGGAGCGCTACTTCCAAGGGCAGACGCGCGCATGGGGCATGTTTCAGGATCGCTCGGGCGCGCTCAAACGCAGTTTCGTGGTCGACATCGACGGCAAGATGGTGGGCGAGGAGTTCGTCATGACCGAGGACTTCGTCTATGACGATGGCGAGAAGCAGCGGCGCGTCTGGCGCATCAAGCGGCTGGACGCGCATACCTACGAAGGCCGCGCCGATGACGTGGTGGGTGTGGCCAAGGGCATTGTTTACGGGCGGGCGCTGAACTGGTCCTACACGCTGGCCTTGCCCGTGGGCGGGCGCACCTACCATGTGCAGTTCGACGACTGGATGTATCTGCAACCGGACGGCGTTCTGCTCAACCGCGCCCGGATGAGCAAGTTCGGCGTCGAACTGGGTCAGGTCACGCTGGCGTTTCGCAAGCCATGACGCGCGCTGCGAGGTCAGGAGCTCGCGCGCCCCGGCAACAGCCGTTCGATGAGCTCGCTCAGTCGGCGAACGTGGATCGGGACCTGCCCCGGTCCTGGCCACCGTTGACCAAGCCGATTGAACCAGATGGCACGCAGTCCGGCGGTGCGCGCCCCATGCACGTCGCATTCGGGATCATCGCCGATGTGCAGCGTCTCCTCGGGAGCGACGCCCAGTGCCTCGCAGGTGAGATGGAAGATGGCGGGGTGCGGTTTGGCTATGCCGGCGCTTTCGGCGCTGACCCGGATACGGAACAGATCTGCGAGGCCCGTGACCGTAAGGTCCACGTTGCCGTTGGTGATGCTGGCCAAGGCGAAGTGCTCGCCAAGGATGCGCAGCACCTGCACCGCGTCGGCGAACGGCGTAACGGCGTTGCGGGCTTCGATGAACGCCGCAAACGCCGAGTCGGCCGCTTGCGGTGGTGCGCCGGCGGCTTGCGCGGCTTCGCGCAGCACGGTCATGCGTAAGGCGGTGACGTGATGGGCCAGTTCCGGCCGCTCGGCCGCGAGCACATGCATGCGCCGCCGCACCTCTCCCGCAGGCAGATGCTGCGCCATGGCCGGGAAATATCGGCGCAGATGGCTTTCCATCCGGGATTCCGCGGCGCGGATCACCGGGCCGATGTCCCAGAGTGTATCGTCCAGGTCGAAGGTGATTGCGCGCAAGGGTGGGGCGGGCGTCATGGCGGCACAGCTTACGCGAGATTCACGGCGCGTGCCGCAGCGTGGCGGTCGGGTGAAGCGCTTGCGGGCCACTGCGACAGATCTGCGTGGCCGATGCCCGATTCTGTAAAATTCTCGGTGTGCCCGCGGGGCATTCCCATGCGTTGGAGGATTGGCTGAACGTGGCGCGAAACGGCACCTCGTCGGGGGATCAGGAGTTGTTTCCCATCCGCACGGTTTCCAACCTGACCGGCGTGAACTCGGTCACCTTGCGGGCTTGGGAGCGTCGCTACGGTCTCGTGCGCCCTCGCCGGACGGCAAAGGGTCACCGGCTCTACAGCCGGGAGGACATTCAGCGCATCGAACAAGTGCTCGGGCTGCTCGATCGCGGGATTTCCATCGGTCAGGCGCGTGCCGCTCTGGAGTCCGAGACGCGTTCCGAATCACCGGCAGCGCAGCCACCAGCCGAAGGCGGCGTGTGGGCCGGCTACATTGCACGCATGGTTCTTGCCATCGCCGCATTCGACGAGAAGGCCTTGAACGGGGTCTACAACGAAGCCCTCTCGCTGTACCCGGTCGAGGTGGTCAGCACCCAACTGATCGTTCCCTTGCTGGAGGAAGTCGGCCGCCGCTGGCAGACCGAAGAGGGCAGCGTCGCTGAAGAGCATTTTTTCAGTGTGTTCATGCGTAACAAGCTGGGCGCGCGCTTTCATCACATGGCCCTCGATACGACCGGCCCGAAGCTCTTGTGCGCTTGCCTGCCGACCGAGCAGCATGAACTTGCGTTACTGCTGTTCTGTCTTGGGGCGCTGACACGCAACTATCGCATCGTGCTGCTCGGCGCCGCCATGCCCTTGACCGACCTGCCGCTGGCCGCGCGACGCTCCGGTAGCGATGCCATCGTGCTGGCCGGATCAGTGGGCGCTTACTGGCCGGAGCTGGAGGCGGATCTCGCGGCGCTGGTCAAAAGCGTGCCGGTGCCGGTTCTCGTCGGCGGTCATGTGTCCACCCTGCATCGCGACGCCATCATTCGCGCCGGCGCCATGGTGCTAGGCAGCGACATGTCGCAAGCGTTCCAGCGGCTGGCCGAGGTTCTGCAGGGCGCTTCCTGATGGGGTGGGGCTTAAAGGGTTATACGTGGATTCGCCAAGCGCAATGGGCGATCCGGCATTGAGCGGCACGATGACTGCGGTTATGCTGGCGCGACCCTAGCGAGTCCTCCTTTTTTGCTGGCGTAGCTCAGTTGGTAGAGCAGCCGATTTGTAATCGGCCGGTCGCGGGTTCGAATCCTGTCGCCAGCTCCAGAACCGGTTACCCATGATCCATGGTTCAGCGATTGCGGCGGCGTGTGGCCGAATGCGTCCGGGTGCGAGCGCGAGTTTGGTGCCGCATCGCGCTGCCGAGCGAAGGACAGCACGCGGGCACCGTGGACAGCCCGGTTTCGATCTATCTGTTTTTGTTATCGGGAAATTGGACATGAAGACAGGGTTTCGATACGGATGGACGTTGCTGCTGGCAGCGACTTTTTTGACAGGCTGCAGCGTAGAGAAAGCCGATGCGCCGCCTGAGAGACCGGCTGTGCTGATTACCACAACCAAGGTCGAAGCGCGGCCAGTCGAGGAGCTCGAGCAATCCCTGGGGCGCCTTGAATCCGACGTGGATCCGCGCATCGCCGCCGAGGTATCGGGGCGTGTCCTCAGCATAATGGTGCAGGCCGGGCAGGCGGTGCGTCGAGGGGAGGTGCTCGCCCAGCTCGATGCTGCTGATTATCGACTGGCGGTTGAGCGCGCCAGTGCCGATCTCAATCGGCTGGAGGCACTGGCGGAGCAGCAGCAACGGCAGGTCGACCGTTATCGCACTCTGGTCAAGGAAAATTTCTTTTCCATCAATGCGCTGGATGAAGTTGAAACCCAGTTGGCCGCGACGCGCGCCCAGATGATTGCTGCCCGGAGCGGACTCGCGCAGGCGCGCAACAACCTCGATCGGACTCTCATCCGTGCTCCTGCTGCCGGCGTCATTGCGCGGCGCCTGGTCAGCGTCGGTGATTACATCGGCGCCGGCAATCCCCTGTTCGAGCTCAACACGGACCAAACCCTGCGTGTCGTAATGCCCTTCCCGGAGGTTCTGGGGAGCCGGCTTGCGGTGGGTCAGACCCTGCGCCTCTCGGCACCGACAGCGCCCGAGATTCGTCTCGAAGCACCGATCACGGAGATCCGCCCGGTGATCGGCTCCCAGAACCGCGCGATCGAAGTATTGGCCGAGGTTCGCAATCCCGGTGGGTGGCGCGCCGGCGGTAGCGTAACCGGCGAAGTCGTGCTCAAACGTCGCGAGGGCGCGCTGGTCATTCCCCCGCTGGCGCTGGTGCGCCGTCCCGCAGGCTCGGTGGTCTATGTCGTTACCGGGGATGAGGCCAAGGAGCGTGTGGTCGAGGTCGGCGTCCGTTCGGCGGACTTCATCGAGGTGGTCAAGGGCCTCGAGGTCGGCGAGACAGTGGCCGTCGAGGGCTCGGCTTACCTGAGCGATGGCGCCAAGGTTCGTCAGGCGCAGGAGCAGGGCGCATGAATCTGCCGGAGCTGTCGATCCGCCGGCATGTGCTGGCCTACATGCTCAACGCGGTGCTGGTGCTGTTCGGCATCATCGGCTTTCGCGATCTGGGCGTGGACCGGTTCCCCAACGTGGACATTCCGGTCGTCACCATCACGACCATCCAGCCCGGCGCCAACCCGTCCGTGGTCGATGCCAGCATCACCAACATCATCGAGCGCCAGGTCAACAGCGTGCCGGGCATCAAGAACATCCGGTCGAGCTCGACGCCGGGCGTGTCGGTGGTCGCCATCGATTTCGAGTTGGAAAAGAATGTCGACGTGGCCTTCAACGAAGTACAGGCCAAGGTCAATCAGGTTCTGAACCAGCTTCCCACGGACGCCGACCCGCCGATCGTGGCCAAGCTGGAGACGACTTCCCAGCCGATCCTGTGGCTCGCCTTGCAGGGCGATCGCACCGAGCAGCAGCTCAACGTCTACGCCAACAACGTGCTGCGCAAGCAGCTCGAAAACGTCAATGGCGTCGGTGAGGTCCGCATTGCCGGCTCGCGCGAGCGTACCGTGCGGGTGGAGGTAGAGCCCGCGCGTCTGGCCAGCTACGGCCTCACGGTGCAGGATCTCCTGCAGGCGTTCCAGCGCGAGCACTTCCTGTTGCCGGGCGGATTCGTGGTGGGCAAGGACACCGAAGCGCTGCTCAAGCTGGATCTGGAGTATCACGATCCGGCCGCGCTGGGCGAGATGGTGGTGGGTTATGCCGACGGCGCGCCGATCCGTTTGCGCATGGTGGCCCAGGTCGTCGACGGGCTAGCCGATTTTCGGCAGTTGGCGCGCTACAACGGTCAGCCCACCGTGGGTCTGGGGATCGTCAAGGTCGCGGGTAGCAACAGCGTCGCGATCATCGACGAGATCAAGCATCGCCTGAAAACCGAGATCGCGCCTCAGCTTCCGCCGGGCATGACGGTAGCGGTGGCAAGCGATACCTCCGCCTTCATTCTCGAGATGGTCCACGCGCTGCAGGAGCACCTGATCACCGGCACCCTGCTGGCGGCGGCCGTGGTGCTGCTGTTCCTGCGCAATTTCCGTTCGACCGTGATCATTGCGGCAGCCATCCCCGTGTCCCTGATGGGCGCCGTGGCGGTCATGTACTTCTTCGGCTACACCTTCAACGTCGTGACCCTGTTGGCGTTGCTGCTCCTGATCGGCGTGGTGGTGGACGATGCCATCGTGGTCTTGGAGAACATCTACCGCCATCGCGAAGAGATCGATCCCGATCCGGTCAGCGCGGCCATGAACGGCACCCAGGAGGTGATGTTCGCGGTGCTGGCCGCGACGCTGTCGCTGGTGTCCATCTTCGTGCCCGTGGTGTTCATGGGCGGGATCGTCGGACGCTTCTTCGAATCCTTTGCCGTCGTCGTGGTGTTCGGCGTGCTGGTGTCGTGGTTCGTGGCGCTCACCCTTACGCCGATGATGTGCTCGCGCTATTTGAAGGTGTCGCACGAACACGGGCGCGTGTTCAATGCCTTCGAGCGCATGTTCCGCCGCATGGAGTCCGGCTATCGGCGGGTGTTGGGGGCGTCGCTGGCAGCGCCTTGGACGGTCTTGCTGCTGTCCGGGCTCGTGGTGCTGTCGAGCGGCTATTTCTTTACCCATGTGGGCGGCGAGTTCGTCCCGGAAGAAGATGTCGGGCAGCTCTTTGTCCAGCTCAAGACGCCGCTGGGTTCGAGCATCGAGTACACCGACAGCCGTCTGCGTGCCATGGAGGCCATCCTGGCCGAGGAGCCGACCGTGGTGGGCTATTTCACCGCCATCGGTCTGGGTCAGCAGGGCCAGGTCAATCAAGCGGTGGCCTTCGTGACTATGAAGCCGCGCGGGGAGCGCGATATCTCTCAGCAGGAATTGGCGGACCAGTTGCGCAAGAAAGCGTTAGCAATACCGGGCGTCCAGGTGTTTGTATCCGAAGTTCCCGCTTTCGGCGGTGAGCGGGGCGAGCCTCTGCAGCTCGTCCTGCGTGGCCGCAACCTTGGGGATGTCGCTCGCTACGCCGACCAGATTCGAGAGCGTCTGCTCGCCACGGCCGGCATGGGCAGCGTGGACCTCACCCTGCAACTCGATCTGCCGCAGATCGAGCTCGACATCGATCGGGCGCGTGCGGCGAGTCTTGGCTTGTCCACCCTCGAGGTCGCCCAGGCAGCCAACATCCTGGTGGGCGGGTTCGACGTGGCGCGCTACAACGATGACCCGGGTGACGGCGAGCGCTACGATCTGCGCTTGAAAGCGGGCGACGGGGCCTATGCGACGCCGGACGACTTGCGCGAGATCTTCCTGCGCAACCGCGCCGGCGAACTGGTGCGGCTGGACACCGTCGCAGCGATCCGTCAATCACTGGGGCCGGCTGAGATCGGGCGTTTCGACCTGAACTATGCCGGGTTTTTCTTCATCAATCCGACCATGCCTCTGGCTGAAGCGGTGGCCAAGGCGCAGGCCATTGGTGCCGAGATCCTGCCGACGGGTTATAGCCTCGACCTGACGGGGCAGGCCAAGGAATTCAAAGACACAGCGGGCTACATGCTGTTCGCGCTGGTGGTCGCGCTGGTTTTGCTGTACATGGTGCTGGCCAGCCAGTTCGACTCCTTTCTGCAGCCACTCATCATCATGGTGGCGCAGCCACTCGCCGCCATCGGCGGCGTCGCGGCACTCTGGTTGCTGGGCTACACCCTCAACATGTTCTCCATGATCGGCATGCTTCTGCTGGTTGGACTGGTGGCCAAGAATTCCATCCTGCTGGTGGATCTCACCAATCAGCGGCGCATGGAGGGCGTGCCGCTGCATGAGGCGCTGATGGAAGCCTGTCCGGTGCGCTTGCGTCCGGTTCTGATGACCTCGCTGACGGTCATTTTCGCGCTGCTTCCCGCCGCGCTGGGTCTGGGTGCCGGCGCGGACACCAACGGCCCGCTGTCGGCGGCCGTCATCGGCGGCATGGTCACCTCGACGGCGCTGACGCTGATCGTGGTGCCGGTGGTGTATCTGCTGGTCGAGCGCATGAAGGAGCGCCGGGGTTATCACCCGGCCCATGGTATGGAGTCGACACATGGATAAGCGGATGCGCAAGGCTCAGGCGGCGCTGATGGGCCTGGCTTTGGGCTGGGGCGCCGCAACGCCCGCCCACGCCGAGGGGCTCGTCGACATCTATCAACTGGCTCAGCGGCGCGACGCGGCCTATGAATCGGCCCGTTACCAGCTCGAGGCGGTTCGGACACTGAACCAACAGGCGCGCGGGGTGCTCTTTCCGAGCATCGATCTCAGGGGGGGCGTGAACCGCAGCTGGCTCGAAGTCGAGAGTGATCCAGTTGCGCTTCCCGGTCCGCCGGGGGCGCCTGCCACACTGGTCGACCAGAGCGGCGCGACGAGCAATGCCGAGGGTTGGAACTACGGGGTGAGTCTGCGCCAGCCGATCTTCGTGGCCGAAGCCATTTTTCGCTTCGGGCAGGCCAAGCGCCAGGTTGCCCTGGCGGAGGTGCAGTACGCCCTGGCCGCGCAGGACCTCATGCTCCGTACAGCGGCGAGCTACTTCGAGATTCTTCGAGCCGCGCAGGCGCTCGATGCGGCCAATGCCGAACTGCGTGCCCTTGAGCAGGAACTTGCGCGCGCGCGCAAATCCTTCGAGGTGGGCACTGCCGCCATTACGGATCTCAACGAAGCTCAGGCGCGTCATGATGTCGTCCTGGCTCAGGTACTGCGCTACGAGAACGATCTGGCGATCGCGCGCGAAGCCTTGGCGCGGATCATTGGGCAGCCAGTTCCCGAACTGAAAGGTGTTCGCAGAGAGTTCCCGCTGGAACAGCCATCCCCCGCGGTTCGATCGGAATGGGTCGCGCAGGCGCGTCAATCCAATCTGTTCCGGGTTGCGAGCGGTTTGGGCGTGGAGGTCGCCCGCGCCGAAGTAAAAGCTCGCCAGGGCGCGCGCCTGCCCAGCGTTTTCCTGGTGGGTAATTACGACGTCCAGACATCCCAAAGCCCTAGTTTCGGCGGGCAGGTTACCCGAACCGAGACCGACAATCGCGTCGTCGGCCTGCAGTTGAGCGTGCCCCTGTTCCGCGGTGGATTGCTCAGTGCGCAGGTCGAGGAAGCCGCCGCACGGTACAACCAGAGCAAGAGCGACTTTGTGGATGCCGATCGCGCTGCCGAGTTTCAGGCCAGCCAAGCCTATCTGGAACTGACCACGGCTATCGCGCAAGTCCGCGCCTTCGAGCAGGCGTTGAAATCCAGTGTCATCGCGTATGAGTCCGCCCGTCGGGGTCGGGAGGTGGGCGTCCGTACTGCTGTCGATGTGCTCTTCGCTCTGCAGCAGGTGTACGATGCGCAGCGAAATCTCGACAACGCGCGCCTGTCTTATCTGCTGGGTCGTCTGAATCTGCAGGCTGCCGTGGGCGCGCTGACCCCGGCTGATCTGGCCATTGTCGATCAGTATCTTGAGGAACGCGCGGCTTCTGTAGCGCCAGTTCGCCTCGATTAGGTTTGACAGTCGGTGATCAGCCGAAGATAATCCACCGCTTGCGTTTTGGAGGGGTTCCCGAGCGGTCAAAGGGAGCAGACTGTAAATCTGCCGGCTCTGCCTTCGTAGGTTCGAATCCTACCCCCTCCACCAGAATTGTTATTGTGAAGTCGATCGCGGGCATCCGCGGGTGTAGTTCAATGGTAGAACCTCAGCCTTCCAAGCTGATGGTGTGGGTTCGATTCCCATCACCCGCTCCATTGCGCCGGATCTGGAGTGTGATTGGTTGATGCAGGGCCCATATAGCTCAGTCGGTAGAGCACTTCCTTGGTAAGGAAGAGGTCACCGGTTCAAGTCCGGTTATGGGCTCCACAATTTTGGAGAAAGCCTCTTCATTGGTGCAATGAGAGGTTTTTGGCGTATTCGATTTTTTGTGATGGAGACAGTTGGGCATGGCCAAGGGCAAGTTTGAGCGTACGAAGCCGCATGTGAATGTGGGGACGATTGGTCATGTGGACCATGGGAAGACGACGTTGACGGCGGCGCTGACGAAGGTGTTGTCGGAGAGGTTTGGGGGTGAGTTCAAGGCTTACG
>DATLZY010000021.1:0-6962 GCA_035573755.1 Candidatus Acidiferrales bacterium | reverse complement strand
GCCGGCAAGCTGCCCAAGAAGGAGCTGGAGGCGCGTTACTGGGAAGGCATCGCCAAGCACGGCTGAATCCTTTGGCGAGCCCGGTGGGTCTCCCGCCGTGGCTTGCTGCAATTGAGAAGGCGGCCCGCGGGCCGCCTTTTTCGTGGGCGATGTGCCTGCCGATGTCAGGGAACGGCGGGCGGCGCGGAGACCTGATAGATCGTGGTGCTGCCGCTGATTTCGTGGGTCACGACCAGCAGGGCTTGCCCGTTGGGGCTTTCCCGGGCAGGGATGAACAGGACACCTTCCGGTCCCAGATCGCCCGCGCCATCCGTTGCAGGGTTGCCCGCGAAATTGCGGTCGTTGACGTAGCCGGCGAAAGAGACCTCGAAGGGCGAGGTGATGTCGAACATCATGATGCCGCCGATCCGCTCGAGTCCGACGAAAACATACTGACGACCGTCGATCTCACCAATGGCCAGCCCTTCAGGTTCGGGCCCCTTGTCGTCGCTTCGGGTGTCGAAGCTGTTGTTTGCATCATTGTTGCTGTTGAACTCCTTGGGAAACCGTGCGGCCACTTCGGTTTCGATGCTGTCACCGCTGTCGTAGACCCGCTGGCCCTGAGCAGTCCAGATGGAGAATGACCGGCCGCCGAAAGTGTAGAGTTCGTCGTAATCGCCATCCTGATCGGGATCGCCGAGCGTCTTGGTCACGCGCAGTCGATTCAATGCCTGGTCGTTCTTGAGCGCTGCCGCATTGGGAAAAGCGGTCGGATCAAGCGTGAGACTGCCGATACGCACTTCCTCACTGAAACCAGCGTAGTCGCGCGCATCGCCTTCATTGGCGGTCACCAGATAGACCCGGCCGCCGACGCGATAGGCGGCGATCGTGTCGGGTTGGTAGAGGCCTTTCACGGGCCAGGGGCGGATATTGATGCGCCCGTCACGATCGCTGGCATCCAGGCCGCCCGGTTCGCGGCGAATCAGCGCCAGGATTGATGCCTGCGGCGACGGGTTGGGAACGAGCTTGCCGGTTGCAGGATCGAACGCACCGGACAGCCCGAAGTCGTTGTCGTTGATGACAGCCACCGTCTCGGCATCCACGAGCGCCAATCCCTCTGCCTTGTCGGCGAATGTGTAGCCTGCCGCCACCAGATCGAGATAGAGTTCCTTGCGAGCCGGCTGAATCCCCGCGGTCTGGAGCGCGGCGGCATTCATCCCCTCCAGGCTGCCGCCAGGGCCCACGATATTGGGCGCAAGACTAGAAAGATCGGTTGCCGCACTCAAATCGATACGATAGACGGCTTTTTTCGCGCTGCTGCCGGTTGCCGAATCTCGCTCGATCAGCAGAAACCGTCCTTTACCGACCGCCACTGCGTCCCCGATCTTGTCGCTGCTCCCGCCCTCCAGGACATACAGGTATTCGCCGGCCACGCGCCGTGTGGCCAAGTCGAACGCCAGAATGCGCACATTGCGCGAGGCTTTGCTGCTCGCGTCGTTGGCGACATCCGGATTATCGAGCGGGCTTTGCAAAAACGCGTAGATCTTGCCGTCCGCATAGGCGACCGCTTCGAAACCGCGATTGACGCGTCGCTGGTTGTAGACTGCGGGAAGCGCTTCGATTCCACCTGCGCCCGCTGCACCGGCACCGACGGGAATGTAGCGGTTCACCAGGCGGCCACGGGCGTCAAATTCGTACAAGCTTGGACGATACTCGTCGCCCATCCAGTAGTGGCCATCAGGCGTTCGCACCACACCTTCCAGATCTGCACCCCATGGATCCAGGGCCAGGGGCTGGCCACGCAGATCGACCGGCACCTCATCCGCCAGTGCCAAACCGTCCTGGCCCGCTACATTGGGCAGGCCGGTAAGCGGCGTGCCGTCCTGCCGTGTCAAGCCGATACGCTGCAGAATCTGGACGCTGCCGCGTTTCGGATCTACGGAGAAGCGCACCAGTTCAGGCTGAAACTTGGGCAAGGGGAAGGGACGTTCGGCAACACCGTCCTGATTCACGTCCAGCGGTTCGGCATTCGGGCCGCGATCGCTGTGCGTCACGAACACCATCTGATTGCCTTTCCAACCCTCGAAGAAAAGACCCGAAAATCCGCCCAGCCGAAGGATATCTCCCGCAACGGTAGTCCCGAGAATGGGATCGGGCAAGGTGTGCTTGGTGAGAAGCGGCCGCCCGCTGTGGTCCTTGCTGCCGAGCGGATAGATCGCCGTGATGCGCGCGGTCTTCAGATCGAGCTGGGCAACCGCATTGTTTTCCTGCAGCGTGATCCAAGCTGTGCGTGAATCGGGCGATACGGTGATGTACTCGGGTTCCAGATCCTGCGCCGGCTTGGCGCCGGGTCCGAAAATCCGCACGCCTGCCGAAATCGATGCATTGAAGCCGCGAAAATCGGCGGTTCTCACCTGGGCCTGAGTCAGGCGCCTGAGATCGCTCGGGACGGTGATGAGACTGATCGATCCTTCGGGGTCGACGGTATAGGCGTTATTGGGCTCGCCTTCGTTGGCCACCAGAACGAAGCGACCATCGGGCGTGAAGGTCAGCATGTCTGGCAACGAGCCGACTTGAACGGCCGATTGGAAGACGCCGTTGGCGTCGAAAAATACGGCTTTGCCGGGCAAGGTGCGATCTGCATTCTCGACCGCCACGGCAATACGGCCCCGATCGGCGGCCACGCTGTTCACGCCGCCGCCATAGGGCGACAGGTCGATGCTCGAAACGAGGGATGGCGCCGCGGGGTTGGACACATCGAGAATATCGATGGTGTTTGCGACTGCGTTGGAAATGAACAGGCGCTTGCTGGCCACATCATAAGCAGAGATTTCTGCGGCGCCTTGCCCAATCAAACCGGTTCTGTATTCGCCGAGTCGGAGCAACGACAATTCCGAGGCGTGAGCGTTCATTGCAATCAGACCGCCGATGGCCATGAGCCGCCGGGACCGTTGAGCGTGTGCCATGTTCTTTCCCCTGAGCCTGCTTGGTTATGGAGCTCATACAAGCTCACATAATCCAAGGCCGGAATGACAGGGCAATGTCACGAGGATGACAGGCATGTTCCCAAGTGATGATCTGAACGCGTAAGGACGAAGATTGCTGCCGCTGAGCCACCGGATACCCCAGCGGATGACGGTCGCCTCCGCTGATTTGCTTCGGTGGCCGGCCGAAGCGGTCATCCCGGTCGGCCGCGAAGGGCACCATTGGCGGATCGAGAAACGCGAGCGCGCGCCTTGCAGGGATTTGGCATCAGCGGCACGGCCATGACTGCATCCCTGCGTTCAGTCGAAACGGTCGTGCGGGCAAACCGTCAAGTACAAGGCGGTCCGCGGACCGCCTTGTCCATGCTCAGGGAATGACGGCCGGAGAGGTGGATCCTGGCGCACTGCGCGCTGCATACTCTTCAAGCATGCGCACGCCGCTGCGTAAATTGGCCGCTCGTCCGAGTTCGCGCTCGGCCGGGGAGGCCCACTTCTCGTCCCACTCGATCAGGTAGGGCGCCCACAACCGGTGCCAAAGCGGCGGGATCAGCCCCATCAAGGTCAGCGTCACATAGGGATACGGGTTCTGCGGGCCTTCAGGGAAGGGACGCAGCCGCCAGAATTCCCGTTCGGGTTCCAGATGATGATCGGCATGGCGGCCGATGTTTCCCGAGAACCAGTTGGTCAAGCGATTGTTGCAGGTCCAGGAATGGTGGACCTTGATCTCGGAGCCGGGCACGCGAACGATGCCGTAATGCTGGCCGTAGGTCCCGAGCTTGTAGGCGAAATGCGTATGCAGGGCCGCAACGAAAAACCAGAACAGGCCCACCGGGCCCGCCACGACCAGTATGAAAAGGGCGATCGCCGATTCCGCCGCCCAGCCCCAGAGCAATCGGTTGTGCCAGGACCAGTCGGACAGCCCACGTTTGTGCAGCCGCTCGGTTTCGATTTCCCAGGCAACCCGGTAGTCGTGCGGCGTGGTCCGCCAGAAATAACGGATCACGCTCTCACCACGCAGCGCGGTGCTGGAATCACGATCCGTGCCCACCGAGAGGTGATGACCGAACGGATGCTCGATGGCGTAGTAGGTGAAGGTACCGAACGCGGCACAGGCCCGAGCGATGAAAACGGACAAGGGCTCCCAGGTGCGGTGAGAGAGCTCATGACCGACCGAGAGCGAGCCAATCCCGATCAAAGTGGAAAAAAGCAGGGTCGTGAGAATATAGGTGCCGATTCCATCCCCCGCATGGGCCGCGAACATGTCGAAGCCGGTGAGTGATTGGATGAGCGCTGCCAGCCCGAACAGATCACCGCCATTCCAGCGATGGGCAAAGGTCCAGGCAAAACCGGCGAAGGCTGCCAACACGATGAACAGATAGGTCCGCATCAACCACACGAAGATCTTCGGATGCCGATATTCCGGTACATCCAGTCCCTCGCCACTGAACCATTCCACCGTAAGCACGATGAACAAGCCGATGATGAGGCCCATCGCGCTCACCGACGGCCCCACGATGATCGCGTACACCGCGGCCCAGCCCAGCACGAAGGGCAGGGTAAACCTGGCGTATTTCCAAAACCGGCCCACTGAATTCATCCAAGAATGATCAGACATGTGCGTTCCTCCTGTCGGTGTTATCCGGCCAAGCCGCCAGCGGCGCTACCTTCCGTCGCCGTGACTGAGGCGATGGGTGCAGCGGCTTCCTCCGCCTTGACACGCTTGGCCAGATCGCGCAGCCCCTTGTAGTGCGGCTTTCCAATCAGAGTTGTCGGGAACTCATCGACGAAGATCACCTTGCGGGGGCGCTTGTAGCCGGCGATCTTGTCC
This sequence comes from Candidatus Acidiferrales bacterium, assembly GCA_035573755.1. GTDB lineage: Bacteria > Pseudomonadota > Gammaproteobacteria > UBA5335 > UBA5335 > Macondimonas. The sequence goes on along the minus strand of DATLZY010000021.1, from coordinate 2,171 downwards.
TTGCAATGCGCGATCACGTCCTCGCTGCTCAGCTGCACATCCGGTGCGAGCTTGATGACAGCCGTGACAAGCTCACCGTATTTCTCATCCGGCGTCGCGGTCACTCCAACCATCTCCACGCCGGCGAGTTTCTTGATTACCGTTTCCACTTCGTCCGGATAGACCTTCTCGCCACCGGTGTTGATGCACTCGGATCCGCGACCGACAAAAGTGAAGGTTTCGCCGTTCTCGTCCAGCTGCGCCAGATCGCCGCTCATGAGCCAGGTCTGGCCGTTGAACTGGCGGATCAGCTTCGCGGTTTTCTCCGGATCTTTGTAATAGCCCTGCGGCGGGACATTGGTGCGTCGCGCCAGTTCCCCCACCTCGCCAGGCTTCACTGGCACCCCGGTCTCCGGATTGATGATGAGGTTGCGATCGGACACCGGGAAGGTGACCTTGTTGAACACCTTGTCGCGCGCGGTGTAGATCTGGAAGGAAATCCCGGTGATCTCGGAGCCGCCGAGGACGTCGACGAAAGTGCTGCCCGGCAGATGCGTCTTGAGCAGACGTTCCTTGACCTCGGCGGCCGCTGGCATGCCCACCGAGCCGATCATGGTCAGATGGCGGATGGGCTCGGCGCCGCGCTCATCCAGCACGTGCAGCAACGGCTTTAAGGTCGCATCGCCGATCGCAGCCAGGAAGTTGATGCGGTGATCCCGGATCATGTCATAGGCTTCTTCCGGGTCGTAGGACTTGCCCTCCAGGATGTAGACCGTGCCGCCGACCTTGGTCAGCGCGTGGCTGACGCCCCATCCGACTGAGTGCATCATCGGACTGACGACGAGCACGCGGACGCGACCCTGGATCCAACGCGGCAGGAGGCTGTTGTTGCCCAGAGGGGCGTGTTCCAGTATCCATTGTAGGCTCTTGGCGGTGGCAGGGGCTTGCAGTAGCCGCCGCGTGATTCCTCCGCCGGGAAGATTGGCGGATTCGTCGCGCGCCATGCGGCGGAGCAGACTGGGCATAAAGCTGCTCAGTCCCTCCACGGCGGTCTTGAGCATGGCTTTCTCGCCGTAGGAAATGCCTTTGGGCAGGCCGGTGGTGCCGCCGGTGTAGATGTTGTAACCGGTGTCCTCGTTGGTCTGCTCGGACCACAACAGCCGCGGCTTTCCCTCCGGCTGGCGCATCGTGAAATCGGCAAAATTGAAAATCTGTCGACTCGCATCGGATGGGGTTTTACCGACCACCAGCATGAAGCGAATCTTGGGCAGTTGTGACCGAATTCGCTGGAAGGTTTCCAGAAACTGATCCTCCAGCACCACGCCGACGCTGTCCGAGTTGTCGAGCACATGGATCAGTTCGGCATCCATGAAGCGGTAGTTGATGGGCACGCTGACCAGCGCGTCCTTCCAGCCGCCGTAGGTGCATTCGACGAATTCGATGCCGTTGGTCAGGGCCAGCGCGACGCGCTCGCCGCGTTTGAGGCCCAGCTCGAGATAGGCATGGCCGATCTGATTGGCGCGCCGATCCAGATCCCGATAGGTGCGCAAACGGCGTCCCTGCACCAAAGCAAGCGCCCCTCCGATAGCGCGGGCGTTGCGTTCCAAAGCGTCGACAAAAGTGTAATTGCCGGCCATTCTGATTCCCCAGATATCGTTATCGTGCTTTGCGAACATCCACATTGAACGATCGTTCAGCTTCAAATGAAGGCGATGGAACGCGGTCTGTCAAGCTCGGACTCAAGGTCTTTCCGCCTGTGCATTTTTCTCCGGTATCAGAAGGATTGACTGCGCGGAACCAGCTCCCACTGCAGCAAACTCGACAGGAAGCCGGAAGGGCGGCGTCGCCGATCTGCCGCCTAGATCTTCCTATGTGTTACCGTCGACCGGAATCTGACCCCTTTGAGCGGGAAATCGTCGAAATAAGGTAATTCATCGCCAAACCGGACCAAATTCGAGCGGATTTGGTCATGACGCGATGTCCCGGGTGCAGGGGTTGCAGGCACGATCGCCTGGGGGATGGCAGGCTCAAGTGCCGCGCCTGCGGGCTGTGTTTCACGTGGACGTCGGTGTGGGACTCGGTGCGGCTGCCGAATGCGACGAAGGCACGCCTGCTGGAGTGGTTCGTGCTGGGTGTCCCGTCGTACCGGCAGCGGTTCCTGGAGGGTGCCAGCGCGGTCTCGCGGGAGCGGT
>DATLZY010000020.1:0-6620 GCA_035573755.1 Candidatus Acidiferrales bacterium | reverse complement strand
GAGAAAAACGGGGCAATCGACCGCCAGCGGGCGAATGATCGAGCCAAAAATCAGCCCGAATCGCTCGCGGATCGCTTCGCAGCGAGTTCGGTCACCGACAGGCCCATTGCCTTGCGATATTGATGTTCAGTGTGTCCTTAGAAAAGGGGTGAGGCGCTCGCCGATGCCCAGGATCGGCGCCGACAGGACAGGGAGGCGCTTCGCTGGGGCCCATCAGCACCCCATAGCGGCAATCGATCCTCTCCGCACAAGACCATCGGGCGCATGGTCAGCGCTACCCGCCACCCGGCCATGTCGGCTATCCTTGACCGCTCTTTCCGGCAAAACTATGGATCCCGAAGCGCACATGCGTCCTGACGCCTTACTGTCCATGGCCAAAGCCGTCCTGCACATCGAAGCGCAGGCTGTCGCGGCCTTGGCCGAGCGCATCGGCGATGAATTCGTGCGTGCCTGCAAGCTGCTGCTCGACTGCCAGGGCCGCGTGGTGGTCATCGGCATGGGCAAATCGGGCCATATCGCGCGCAAGCTCGCCGCGACCCTGGCCAGCACCGGCACACCGGCGTTTTTTCTTCATCCCGCCGAAGCCAGCCACGGCGACCTCGGCATGGTGACCCGCACTGATACGGTCATCGCGCTGTCCAATTCAGGCGAAACTGCCGAGATCCTCGCCCTGCTGCCGCTGCTCAAGCGGCAGGGGGTACCGGTGATCGGCATGACCGGACAGCTCCGCTCGACCCTGGCGCAGGCGTCGTCGGTCTGCCTGGACGTGACGGTTGCGCAGGAGGCCTGCCCGCTGGGGCTCGCACCGACGGCCAGCACCACGGCGATGCTGGCCATGGGCGATGCTCTGGCGGTGTCGCTGCTGGAATCGCGCGGCTTCACGGAGGCCGATTTTGCCCGCTCCCATCCGGGCGGCACGCTGGGCAAGCGCTTGCTGCTGCATGTGGAAGACCTCATGCACCGCCCCCCGCGCGTGCCGCGTGTGCCGCTGGGTACACCGCTGGCCGACGCGCTGCTCGAGATGACGCGGCAAGGCTTGGGCATGACCACGGTCGTGGATGCGGACATGCGCCTACAGGGTGTGTTCACGGACGGCGATCTGCGCCGCGCCCTCGCGGATGCCACGGATTTGCAACGCACGCCCATCGAGGCGGTGATGACACCCCATGGCACCACGGTCGCGCCCGACGCGCTGGCGGTCGATGCACTGAATCTGATGGAGGCGCGCACCATCACGGCCGTCGTCGTAGTCGATGCTGCGGACCGGGTCATCGGTGCCGTTCACATGCACGATCTGCTGCGAGCAGGCGTGGTATGACGGTCGGCGCGGAGATTCTCGAACGGGCGCGCCGGATCCGGCTAGTGGTTTTCGACGTCGACGGCGTGCTGACCGACGGGCGGCTGTATTTCTCGCCCGACGGGCCCGAGATGAAAGTATTCCACGCTCGGGATGGGCTCGGCATTAAGCAGTTGCGCCACCACGGCATTGATGTCGCCGTCATTTCCGGGCGCACCTCGCCGGTCGTGACCCGCCGCATGGAGGCCTTGGGCGTGACTCGCATCTATCAGGGTCAAGACGATAAATTGCCGGTGCTCCGAATGATCCTCAACGAACTCGCGCTGACGCCTGCAGCCTGTGCCTATGTCGGGGACGACGTCGTCGACGTGCCACCGATGTCCATCGTTGGGCTCGCCTGCGCGGTGGCGGATGCTCACCCGACCGCGCGCGCTGCTGCCCATTGGGTTGCACCCCATGGTGGTGGCATGGGCGGTGTGCGGGCCGTGTGCGACCTGATCATGGAGGCTCAGGGCGTCGACACCGACCGCCGAGATCACCGGCCATGAACACGATCTTCCGCCGTCCTTGGCGGGCGCTGTTGCCAATCGGCGCGCTGATCACCTTTCTGATCGTCAACCCCTTCCGAAACGAAGGCACGAAGTCAGTTGACGCCGAGCCCACAGCGGACTATGAGCTCCACGATTCACGTATCGATCGGTTAGACGAAGACGGCCGCCTCAGCCTGCGCCTGCTGACCGCCACGGCACTGCACCGTCCGAGCCTGGGCGGTACGGAAGTCCGCGACGTCACGTTGCTGCAGCCCACGGGGACCGTCCCTAATCGGCTGCGCACGCCCAGCGGATTCGTACCCGATGATGCATCGCTGCCGATCCGCCTCGCCGCGCCGGTGCGCGTCGACATCCAGGATGCTAGCCGTCGACTGCCGTGGCACCTCGAGGCAGGCGAGATGGATTACCACACACGCGCACAACAACTCGAATCGCAGCAACCGGTCACGGTGACCCAGGGCAGCATGCGGCTGGAGGCACAAGGGCTGGAAGCCGACATAGCCGGCGGCCGCCTGGTCCTGATTGGAAAAGTGAGAGCCCTTTATGCACCTTGACATCGTCCGCAGTAGCGCGCTGGTGGTTGTGCTCGCCGTATCGTCCTGGTCCGGATTGATACGAGCGGCGCCTCTCGAAGGCCCGATACAGATCGAAGCCGACCGGGCCGAACTCGACCAGAATCAGCTCCAAAGTACCTACCTCGGTAAGGTTCGCATCATCCAGGGCTCGACCGAGTTCCGCGGCGAAAAGGTCACCGTGACACACGCAAAAGACGGCTTGCCGCGTCAGATCGAGGTGGTCGGCGATCCCGCTCGATTCAGCCAGCCGGCGTCCGGGGATGCGCCGGCCATGGAGGCCAAGGCCAACCGCATGCGCTACGACGCCACGTCGGGCCAGATGGAACTGCTCGGCAACGCCTGGGTACGCCAGGGGACCGATGAGGTGACCAGCGAGCGCCTGATGTACGACCGGCGCAATCAACGCATTCTGGCCAGCGGCGAAAGCACCAGCGGCGACCGGGTACGCATCACCATCCAGCCACGCTCATCGGGCGAACGGGCGCCATGATCAGCGTCCTGCATGCCGAAACCCTGACCAAGCGCTACCGGGGTCGCACGGTGGTCAATGCGGTGTCGCTCGACGTCAAGGCCGGCGAAGTCGTCGGACTTCTGGGACCCAACGGTGCCGGCAAGACGACCGTGTTCTACATGATGGCCGGACTGATCCAGGCCGATGGCGGACACATCCTGCTGGACGGCGCCGACATCTCGGCATTGCCCATCCACGTCCGGGCCCGTCGCGGCATCGGCTACCTGCCTCAGGAAGCCTCGGTGTTCCGACGACTGACCGTTGCGGAAAATATTCTGGCCGTACTCGAGTTGCGACCGGAGCTGACGCGCACGGATCGGGAGCAGCGTTGCCGCGCCCTGCTGGAAGAGTTTCACATCGCTCACCTTAGCGAGTCGCGCGGCATGAGTCTGTCGGGCGGCGAACGGCGGCGGCTCGAAATCGCTCGCGCGCTGGCCGCCGAGCCACGCTTCATTCTGCTGGATGAGCCTTTCGCCGGTGTCGATCCGATTTCAGTGGTCGACATTCAGCGCATCGTGGCCCATCTGCGCGAACGGCGGATCGGCGTGCTCATCACCGATCACAACGTGCGTGAAACTCTGCACATCTGCCAACGCGCCTATATCTTGAGCGAAGGAACCGTCATCGCCCAGGGTGAGCCCGAGCAGATTCTGGCCGATAGGACCGTCAGAGAGGTTTATCTGGGGCAAGCTTTCCGGCTCTGACCTAAGCACATGCCACGCGATCTTCGAGCGAGTAGAATCAGGATCATGACCACCGCCACTCTGCACACCTGTCCATGAAGCAGTCCCTGCACCTGAAGCTGGGCCAACGTCTGGCGATGACGCCCCAACTGCAACAGGCCATCCGCCTGCTGCAACTGTCATCCTTGGAATTGCAGCAGGAGATCCAAGCCATTCTCGACACCAACCTCATGATCGAGAACGGTGCCGGAGACGATGATGAAGATGCCGCCATCGACTATGCGGAGGGGGAAGCCGAATCCACACCGCCCGAATCGGCCGCCGAACCATTGGCCGAACTCGCGGGCGGCGAGGATTTCGACTCCGCATGGGAAGATCCGTGGTCACAAGGTGACGATACCGGCGGCAGCGCGGAGGCCTGGGATTTCAATCAGACGCCTAGTCAGGACGGCGGCGAATTGCGGGATCACCTGCTCTGGCAAATGCGCCTCGGTCACTTCAGCGAGAGCGACGAAGCCATCGCCCTGGCCATCATCGACGCCATCAATGAGGACGGCTACCTGACCGAATCGCTCGAAAGTCTGGTCGCCGAAGTTGGGCCGGAACTGGCGACAGAACCGGAGGAAATCCTGGCCGTTCTCAGGCGCGTGCAAGGTTTCGATCCGGTCGGCGTCGGCGCGCGGGATCTGCGCGAAGCCCTGCTGCTGCAGCTGCGCGCTCAGGCACCCTCGAATAGCCGCATGACCGCGGTGAAATTGGTCGAACATCACCTCGACCTTCTAGCGAGCCGCGATTTCGCAACCCTGCAGCGCCGACTCAAGATCACCGAAGATGAGCTCTGCGCCGCCATCGAGCTGATCCAGCGCCTGAACCCTCGGCCCGGCGCACAGATTTCCCGGAAAACCGCCAGCTATGTAGTGCCGGACGTGATCGTCCGGCGATCTGGCAAGACATGGCGGGTCGAGCTGAACGCCGAGACGATCCCTAAGTTGCGCATCAACCGGATGTATGCCGGGCTCATCAAGCGCGCCGACAACAGCCGCGACAACGAAACCATGCGGCAGCACCTGCAGGAAGCCCGATGGTTTCTCAAGAGCCTGCAGAGCCGAAACGAAACGCTGCTGAAAGTCGCCACGAGCATTGTCGAACGCCAGCAAGGCTTTTTCGACCATGGCGAGGAAGCCATGCAGCCCATGGTGCTGCGCGAGATCGCCGAAGCAGTCGGTATGCACGAAAGCACGATTTCCAGGGTCACCAATCAAAAGTACATGCATACCCCCCGCGGGATCTTCGAATTCAAATATTTCTTTTCCAGCCATGTAGCGACCGTGGATGGCGGCGAATGCTCGGCGACCGCCATCCAAGCTATGATCCGTAAACTGATTGCGGCGGAAAACCCGCGCAAACCGCTGAGCGACAGCAAACTAACCGAGATGTTGCTGGCGGATGGCATCAACGTGGCGCGCCGTACCGTAGCCAAATACCGGGAATTCATGTCCATTCCGCCCTCGAACGAGCGCAAGCGTCTCGTTTGAGATTCCCGATCGATATCGATGACTACTATAGGGGAACCCGATGAAGATTGACGTGACCGGCCAGAACATCGAAATCACCGCTGCCATCCGGCAGTATGCCGCCGAGAAACTCGAGCGCATTGAGCGTCATCTGGACCAAGCCCTCGATGCTCACATGGTATTGCGCGTCGAAAAGGAGCGGCATCACGCCGAAGCCAAGATTCCGGTCAACGGCGGCGCGCTGTTCGCAGACGCCACCAGTGAGGACATGTATGCCGCCATCGACGCCCTGGCCGACAAGCTCGACCGACAGGCACTTCGTTACAAGGACAAGCAAGCGGACCATCATTCCCGTGAATCGATCAAAAGCGCCTTTCCGGAAACCTGATGCTCGCGCGTTCTCGCCTGCCCCTCAACCCGGACGCCCAGTGAGCCGCACCGCGGCTCCCGGGTGGTAAACGGCTTGTGAGACTCCTGATCCTCAGCGGCCTATCCGGTGCCGGCAAGAGCGTCGCGTTGCACATGCTGGAGGATCTGGGACTCTACTGCGTCGACAACTTGCCGTTATCGCTGCTGGAATCGCTGGTCGAGAAGTTGTCCTGCCACGGCGACTTTTCCGTCCAAGGTGTCGCGGTCGGCATCGACGCCCGATCACACGCATCAGAATTGTCGGAGTTCGCGGAGTGCCTCGCCCGCCTCCGGCGACAAGGCGTGCAGGTGGAAACGCTCTTCTTGCAGGCAGAGGCCGATACTTTGCTCAAACGTTATAGTGAAACGCGCCGGCGCCACCCCCTCAGCAGCACCCAGACCGCCCTGATCGAAGCGATCAAGGAGGAGAGGCGTATCCTCAACCCGATCGCAGAACAGGCGGACCTGATACTCGACACCACACGCACCAACATCCATCAGCTCCGCGATCTCATCCGCCAACGCATTCACGGCCGTAACGGTTTTTTTTCTTTGATGATCCAGTCATTTGCCTTCAAGAATGGGGTCCCGGCCGATGCCGACTTCGTATTCGACATCCGCTGCCTGCCGAATCCCCACTGGCAGCCCGACCTGCGGGCCTTGACGGGTCTGGACACCGAGGTTGCCGATTATCTCGAAAGCGAACCTTTGACCCGTGCTCTGTTTGACGACATCTGCGGTTTCTTAGAGCGCTGGCTTCCCCGCTTCGAATCCGAGAATCGCAGTTATCTTACTGTGGCCATCGGTTGCACCGGCGGCCAGCATCGCTCCGTCTACATGGCCGAACGTCTCCGAACTTACCTGAGCGAAACCTACCCCACCGTCCTGGTGCGCCACTCAGCCCTCCATTCTTAGGGATTCTGTCCAAAACCCACGTCCTGTCCGATGATACGGCGCAGTTGACCGATCGGATCCGAAGGCATGAAGCAGCAGCCATTGGACGTTGACCTGACCTGCCGGCAGACGCGCAAGCGGGTGTTTCTGGCCGAGAGGGAGCAGACCGTGCCGTGGGACGCGCTGT
>DATLZY010000019.1:0-5861 GCA_035573755.1 Candidatus Acidiferrales bacterium | reverse complement strand
GCCCCGCCAATCCTTCCACCTGTATCTGGCTGAGGTTGGCTACCGGTTCAATCACCGGCACGAAGACCTGCAACCCTTGCTGTACAAGCTTCTCAGGCAGATCTCGATCCAGGAACTACGTCCCCTTCTGGTCCGGAAAGGTTAGGAATTACCTTCTTTTGAGCGCATTCCGCGCAGAGCCCGATCGCGGCTAGGATAGGACTTTAACAATAAGTCAGGAGACTCCGCCCATGACCGCGCTGCCCTATCCGCACCTGCTGAGCCCGCTCGACCTGGGCTTCGTCACCCTGCCTAACCGGGTGATGATGGGCTCGATGCACACCGGCCTCGAGGAACATCCCAAGGGGCTGGGCGCCATGGCGGATTACTTCGCCGCGCGGGCACGCGGCGGCACGGCGCTGATGGTGACCGGCGGCTTCGGCGTCAGCCCGACCGGCGCGCTGGCACTCGGTGCCCGAATGATGGCGTCGGCCAAGGACGTGGAAATGCACCGAGTGGTGCCCGAGCGCGTCCATGCGGCGGGGGGGCGGATCGCGCTGCAGCTCATCCATGCCGGCCGCTACGCCTACAACCCCAAGTCGGCTGCGCCTTCGGCGATCCAGGCACCCATCAATCCCTTCCGGCCGCGGGCGATGTCGCCGGAGGAAGTCGAACAGACCATCGCCGATTTCGCCCACGCCGCCGCGCTGGCGCGCCAAGCCGGCTATGACGGCGTGGAGATCATGGGCTCGGAAGGCTATCTTCTCAACCAGTGGCTGGCGGCGCGCACCAACCAGCGCGACGACGCCTGGGGCGGCGATTTCGAGCGGCGCATGCGCCTGCCGGTGGCCATCGTGCGGCGGGTGCGCCAGGCCGTCGGCCCCGATTTCATCGTCATCTACCGCGAATCGATGCTCGATCTGGTCACAGACGGCAGCACCGGCGAGGAGATCATCACCTTAGCCCGCGCCATCGCCGCGGCCGGCGCGACGATGATCAACACCGGCATCGGCTGGCACGAGGCGCGCGTGCCCACCATCGCGACGATGGTCCCGCGTGCCGCCTTCGCCTGGGCCACTGCGCGTGTGAAGGCGGCCGTCGACATTCCGGTCATCGCCAGCAACCGCATCAACGTTCCGGAGGTCGCCGAGGACCTGATCGCCCGCGGCATGGCCGACATGGTGTCGATGGCCCGACCGCTGCTCGCCGACGCGGAGTGGGTGGCCAAGGCAAGCGCCGGCCGGCGCGCCGCGATCAACGTCTGCATCGCCTGCAACCAGGCCTGCCTCGACCACACCTTCAACGGCAAGCTGGCGAGCTGTCTGGTCAATCCCAGCGCCTGCCGCGAAGCGGAATTCACGCTCACCCCGGCCGCCCAGCCGCTGCGCGTGGCGGTGGTGGGCGGTGGTCCTGCGGGCATGGCGGCGGCGATGGTGGCGGCCGAACGTGGCCATCGGGTCACCCTCTTCGAGGCGCAGGACGCGCTGGGCGGCCAGTTCCGGCTCGCCTGCCGCGTGCCGGGCAAGGAAGAGTACGCCGAGACGCCGGTCTACTACGGGACTCGGCTGGCCGAACTGGGTGTCGAGGTGCGTCTGGGTGAACGCGCAGACGCCCGCACGCTGATCGCGGGCGACTATGCGCATGTCATCCTGGCCAGCGGCGTGGTACCCCGCCGACCGGACATCCCCGGCATCGATCATCCCCGGGTACTGACCTATGCCGAGGTGCTGAGCGGCACGGCGCCGGTCGGGGCGCGCGTCGCCATCCTCGGCGGCGGCGGCATCGGTGTCGATACGGCGCATTTCCTGGCACACGATCCGGCCCGGCCATCACCGGGCCTCGACGTTACGTCTTTTCTCGCCCAGTGGGGCGTGGTGCAGGATACCGTCACGCCCGGTGGACTGAACACCGCCGCAGCGCCGCCACATGCGGCACGCGAAATTTATTTGTTGCAGCGTTCCACCGGCAAGGTCGGCGCACGCCTCGGCAAGACCACGGCCTGGGCCCACCGCGAACTGCTGGATCGGTTGGGAGTGCAAATCCTGAGCGGCGTGCAGTACGAGCGCATCGATGATGACGGATTGCACCTGATCCACCACGACCAACGGCGCTGTCTCGCCGTCGACCACGTCGTCATCTGCGCCGGCCAGGAGCCGCTGCGTGACCTGGAAGCGCCGCTCGCAGAGGCCGGCGTGCCCGTGACCCGGATTGGCGGCGCAGACGTGGCCGCGGAACTGGACGCCAAGCGCGCCATCGAACAGGGCTGGCGCGTCGCCATGGCGCTTTGACGGCGGCAGCGCATGCTCGACGATCCAACCGGGAGATCAACCATGGATGAAAGCGTCCAGGCCGCGCTGCGCAAATGGCCCGACGTGCCGGCCGCCTACGGCTGGCTGGCGCTGGACCGGCGCGGTGGCTGGCTGCTCGAAGGCCGCCCGTTGCGGCACGCCCGCACCATCGCCTTCATCAACCGCAACTATCTCGCCGATGCACAAGGCGCGTGGCTGTTCCAGAACGGACCCCAAAAGGTCTATGTCGCCCTCGCCTACACCCCCTGGGTCCTGCACCGCCATCCGGACCGCGCGCCGGGCGCTGCCGGTGCGCTGGTTACCCATACTGGCGCAGTGGTGGAACGGCTGAAGGGTGCCTGGGTGGACGAGACAGGCAATCTGCTGCTGGAAACCCCGCACGGCATTGGTCTGCTCGACGACCGCGATCTGGTCGCTTATGGCGCGGCGTTTTGCGATGAACACGGCCGGCCGCTGAACGATGCCGCGCTCGAAACGGCCTTGGCCGCGCTCATGAATGGCGAGGCCGCGGGCCTAGGCCTGCGTGACGGAAATCGCGTCCTGTCGGTCCAGCCCATCCGCCGCGCTGAGGTGCCGGGCCGCTTCGGCTTCATCCAGGATCCCGCTCCCGAACCCGCGTGAGCGAGTGCTTGCCGTGGTCGGGGCCCTTCATCGGCAGCCCGACGCTCCTGCCCGAAGGCCATTTCAGCGGCATCGCCAAACGCGCCGTGACGGGCCCGGTCTGGCTCGGTGCAACCGGATTCGCCGAGGATGAGCAGGTGGACCGGCGCGTGCACGGCGGCCCGGAGCGGGCGGTGTGCGTGTTCACGATGGCCGGCTATCGCCACTGGGCAGCGATCTACCCGCGCGCCGGGCGGCGGACTTCGTGCCCGGCGCCTTCGGCGAAAACCTGTGCTGCGCGGGGATCGACGAGCGCGAGGCCTGCATCGGCGATCACTGGCAACTCGGCGAGGCCATCCTCGAAATCAGCCAGCCACGCAACCCCTGCTGGAAGCTGAGCCAGCATCTGGAACTGCCGGATCTGTCCAAGCGCATCGTGCAGACGGGTTACGGCGCCGGCTGGCTGTGCCGCGTCATCCAGCCGGGGCACGTCCAGGCCGGCGATCGGCTGTCGATCCTGGTTCGCCATCCAGCGCGTCTTGCGATCACGCAACTCTGGGCGCTCACGATCACGGACATGCCAGACCTTACAGAACTGGCCAAAGCCGCCGAGCATGCGGCACTCGCGCCAGCCTGGCGCAATCGCCTGCAGAGTCGGCTGCGCCTGCTGGCGCATCCGAGCCGCTAGGCCCTGTTCTCAATCAAGCGAACAGTCGTATGCCATACGATCAATGGCATGCGTGTTCACGGAAAGATGAGTTACGGTGACATCCCAACTTTCCTGCAAGAGTCAGGATGCGACACCTAGGCACGCGTTCCGTTTCTCGGATAAATTGAAAACAATGCGCTTACGCCCTGATGTCTGCAGCGAGACAGAGAATATAGCCCGTGACAATCGTCAAACGCATCGTGTGCCTCGCTAACTCGCGCAAGCTCAACGGCCGCTGCGTGGCCGGCATTGAGATCACGCGGGGCAACAAGCGTGTCGGCTGGATCCGACCGGTCAGCGCACGCGAGCACGAGGAGGTCTCGGAATACGAGCGCCAGTACCAGGACGGCAGTGATCCTCGCGTGCTCGATGTCATCGACGTGCCGCTGATCGCACCCAAGCCGAAGGACTACCAGCAGGAGAACTGGCTCCTCGACCAGAATTGCGTACTGGCAACGCGTCCAGCGTCTGACATGGGACGATCTGCCGCCCCTCGCCGATCCGGCGAGGCCGCTCTGGCTGAACGGCGACAGCACATACAACGGGATGAACGACAGGATTGCCTTGGCTGAGGCTGCTGCTCTGCGCAGTTCGCTTCAACTTGTCCGCGTCGATCGCCTCACGTTGTCGGTGTTCAAGCCCGGCGCGGCCTTCGGAAATCCCAAGCGGCGCGTGCAGGGACGGTTCATGCATGCGGGTGCCGTACCACCTCTGGGTCACGGATCCGATCTACGAACGGGCATACCTGGCAAGGTCGGACGGCGACTACGGCATCGGCGAGAGCTTCGTTACGGTCAGTCTGGGTGAGCCGCACAAAGGGTATTGCTACAAGCTCATCGCGGCCATCATCGAGCGCGGCGGGGGACCAAAGCCATGACGCCTCGGAACGATGTTGTCTTCACGATCGGACACTCCACGCATTCGATCGAGGCGTTCGTCGCGCTGCTGAAGCAACACGGCGTCACCGCGCTCGCCGACGTGCGCTCGGCGCCCTTCAGCCGGTTCAATCCGCAGTTCAACAAGGACGCGCTGGCGCGCGAGCTGAAGACGCGCGGCATAAGGTACGTCTTCCTCGGGCGCGAGCTGGGTGCACGGTCGGAAGACCGGTCGTGCTACGAGAACGGGCGCGTTCAGTACGGCCGCCTGGCATGCACGGATCTGTTCCGGCAAGGGCTCGAGCGCGTGCAACGCGGTGCCAAAAAGTACCGCATCGCCCTGATGTGCGCCGAAAAGGAGCCCCTGGAATGCCACCGCACGCTGCTGGTCGCCCGTGCGCTGGACGAGCAGGGCATCGAGGTGATGCACATCCTGGCCAACGGCGGGCTGGAGTCGCACCGGGACGCCATGGAGCGGCTGCTCGAAGTCACGGGGCTGCCGCGTGACGATCTGTTCCGGTCACGGGCCGAGCTGATCGCGGAGGCGCTCAAGCGCCAGGAAGACAAGGTCGCATACGTGGACGAGAAACTCGCAGCCGAGGCGGGAGAGTGGAAGTGAAGCTGTTCACCATCGGGTTCACCAAGAAGACGGCGCGGCGCTTCTTCGAGCTGCTGCGCGGCTCGGGCGCGCGGCGCATCGTCGATGTGCGGCTCAACAACGTCTCGCAGCTGGCCGGCTTCGCGAAGAAGGACGATCTGGCCTACTTCGCCAACGCGATCTGCGGGATGGACTACGTCCACCTGCCTGCGTTGGCGCCGACGCAGGACATGCTCGACCGCTACAAAAAGGCAGGCGGCGAGTGGTCGGTCTACGAGCGCGAGTTCCTCGACCTAATGAGGCAACGCCGGATCGAGGACACGGTGTCGAAGCAGGCGCTCGCCGACGGCTGTCTGCTCTGCAGCGAAGACAAGCCGCATCACTGCCACCGCCGACTGGTCGCCGAGTACCTGAAGGAGTGGTGGGGCGACGTGGATATCGTTCATCTGACTTAGGGATCGTGTCCAAAACGGCCAGTGGTGAGAGTGCCCGATGAATCGGCCCCAGCGGGACGATCGGATGGGGGGTCACGCGCGCCGCGGCGGTTCTGGGTGGAACTCGGCGCCGCGATCAGCGTGGCATCCACCACCGTGCCCTCGCGCAGCCGGTAGCCCCGGGCCGCCAGGTGGGCGTTGACGGTATCCAGAATGGCTTGCGCCAGGCAAGTGCTTCTCCAGCAGGTGCCGAAAGCGCAGCAGGCTGACCCGATCCGGGATGCGGCGCAGGCCGCCCAGGCCGGCGAATTCGCGGTACAGCGGCACGTCGAACAGCGCTTCTTCCATCGCCACGTC
>DATLZY010000018.1:0-10936 GCA_035573755.1 Candidatus Acidiferrales bacterium | reverse complement strand
GCAGCAAGACCAGCACGGCAGCCGTGCGCTCTTTACTCAGCCACGGGCTCGATCACCCCAGCGCTTATCCAGCTGCACGCACCGGTCTGGTCGCCTCAACAGCGTTCAGACTCTACCGCTCCGGTCCGGGGTGAACATACAAGCGCATGGGGCGCGGCATGTCATTCAATCGGCTCGAAATGCCGCTCGCCGAGACGGGCTCAACCGCTCCGCTGCGTGAGATGGATCGTTGATGTCGGTAGATTCCGCTCCCATTCCAGCGCACTGCCCACGATCAGGTCGAGGTCGGCATAGCGTGGCGCCCAGTGCAGCAGGCCACGCAAGCGCGTGGGGTCGGCCACCATGAGTGGTAGGTCACCAGGCCGACGTGGCCGGTTGATCGTGCGGATGACTTGCCCACTCGCCATGGCAACGGCTGCGAGGACCTCTCGGACGCTGCGACCCGTGCCGTAACCACAGTTGAGCGTTACCGATGCGCCGCCCATGCGCAGATAGTCGAGCGCGAGGACATGGGCTGACGCAAGGTCTTCGACATGGATGTAGTCGCGGACACCCGTGCCGTCCGGTGTATCGTAGTCGGTGCCGAAGATTTCCACGAACGGGCGCCGTCCCAAGGCTGCTTCGCAGGCGACTTTGATCAACTGGCCGGCTTGCGGCCCGCGCGGGCCGATACCGCTGCCCGGGGCACTCCCCGCGACGTTGAAGTAGCGCAGGATGGCATGGCGCATCGTCGTCGCGGCGCATACATCGCGGATCATCCATTCGGCCATGAGCTTGGAGCGGCCATAGGGATTGTGGGGTTCGGTCGGACTGTGCTCGCTGGCCGGCCGATCGAGAGCAGCTAAGGCGTAGACGGCAGCGGTCGAGGAAAACATGAAGTGCCGGACGCCTGCCCGGGCGCACGCCCCGAGCAGGGTCTGTGTCATGCAGGTGTTGGTTTCGTAGTAATCGAGCGGCCGCTGCACCGACTCCGGGACGCTGGTCCGGGCGGCAAAGTGCAGCACTGTGTCGATGGCGTGGCGACTCAACAAATCATCGAGCAAAGCGGCGTTGCCGGCGTCTCCGATTACGATCTGGCCAAAACGGACGTTGTCTAGATGGCCGGTGGACAGGTCGTCCAAGATGATCAGCGACTCTCCCCGCTGGCCGAGAAGGCGCGCGACATGCCCGCCGATATAGCCGGCTCCGCCGGTGATCAACACGCTGTTTGCCATGATGATGGGGTTGCCTGATCGAAGCGCCCTGAGCTTTTTGTGACACTAGCATAGCACCTGCGCTCCCCATGCCGGACCCTGCGCGGGGCGGCCGTTTTTTGCTAGCATCGCGCCTTGCGCGCTGCGCATTCGGCTGCCGTTTTGATTTCGCCACATCGATGAGGGTGACATGTCAACGATTCGTAAGGTGGTCCTGGCTTATTCGGGGGGGCTCGATACCTCCGTCATCCTCAAATGGCTGCAGGAGCATTACTGCTGTGAAGTGGTGACGTTCACGGCCGATCTGGGGCAGGGCGAGGAACTCGCGCCCGCGAGTGCCAAGGCGTCCTTGCTGGGCGTGAAGGAAATCTATATCGACGATCTGCGCGAGGAGTTCGTGCGCGATTTCGTCTTCCCCATGTTCCGCGCCAATACGCTCTACGAGGGCGAGTATCTGCTCGGCACGTCCATCGCCCGGCCGCTCATCGCCAAGCGGCTGGTCGAGATCGCAACCGAAGTCGGCGCCGATGCCGTGGCCCATGGCGCCACCGGCAAGGGCAATGATCAGGTGCGCTTCGAACTCGGCGTGCTGGCGCTCAAGCCGGCGCTGCGCGTCATCGCGCCCTGGCGGGAATGGGATCTCACCAGCCGTGAAACGCTGCTGGCCTATGCCGAACGCCATGGCATCCCCATCGAGCGGCAAGGCAAGAAAAGCCCGTATTCCACAGATGCCAATCTGCTGCATATTTCCTATGAAGGCGGCATTCTCGAAGATCCTTGGGCTGAGCCCGAAGAATCCATGTGGCGCTGGTCGGTGGCGCCAGAGCAGGCACCGGACGTGCCGCAATATCTTGAGCTCGATTTCGAGCGCGGTGATCTGGTCGCCATCGATGGGCAGCCGCATACGCCGGCAGCTGCGCTGGCTGCCCTGAACCGGATCGGCGGCGCGCATGGTGTGGGCCGATTGGACATCGTCGAGAATCGCTATGTCGGCATGAAATCGCGGGGCTGCTATGAGACCCCGGGCGGTACCATCCTCCTCAAGGCCCATCGTGCGCTCGAATCGCTCACCCTGGATCGTGAGGAGGCGCATCTGAAGGACGAGCTGATGCCGCGCTATGCAAGCCTCATCTACAACGGCTATTGGTGGAGCCCCGAGCGGCGCATGCTTCAGGCTGCCATCGACGCCACTCAGGCGCGCGTCAACGGTCGGGTGCGCGTCAAGCTCTACAAGGGCAATGTGTCGGTGGTGGGGCGGCAATCGCCCGACAGCCTGTTCGATGCGCGCATCGCGACCTTCGAAGAGGACGCCGGCGCCTACAACCAGGCCGATGCCACCGGTTTCATCCGGCTGAACGGCCTGCGGCTCGCCATTGGTGCCCGGCGCAACGAAAAGCGTTGAAATGAAATCGGACAGGGCGTCGAATGGTGATGGTTTGCCGCACCGTTCGGTGTCGTGTGGGCACCCACTGGACGCCTAGTAGCAATTTTATATAGCCGATCAGGATTAAGATAGCAATATTGATTCCTTTCTAAGCTAAGCAGGCCTTGGTAGCTTACACATCCGTCGATGCCTTTTCGGACGGTACATCTCCTGCGAGGCCCGCCATGTCCGTTTCCTCCGTGTCTCCACTCATACACAAGTCGGCCCCCGAGCGCGAGGCGCTCGACATGGATGCACTGAATCCCCTCCTGGCCGAGGCCAGCGCCGAGGAGCGCGTCGCCTGGGCGCTGGACCGCTTCGGGCCATCCATCGTGCTGACTTCGAGCTTTGGTGCCCAGGCCGCCGTGTGCCTGCACATGGTCACGCGCCAGCGGCCGGACATCCCCGTCATCCTCGTCGATACGGGCTATCTGTTCCCGGAGACCTATCGCTACATCGACGATTTGACACAGCGTCTTGAGCTTAATCTGAAGGTCTACCGGGCAGCGCTGAGCCCGGCTTGGCAGGAAGCGCGCTACGGACGGCTATGGGAACAGGGTGTCGAGGGACTGGATCGCTACAACCAGATGAACAAGGTCGAGCCCATGCAGCGGGCACTCAAGGAACTGGGCGCGAAGGCCTGGATCGCGGGCCTGCGCCGCCAGCAGTCGGCCAGCCGGCAGCATCTGCAGGTGCTGGGCAGCCAGAACGGCCGCACCAAGGTCCATCCCCTCGTCGACTGGACCGATCGGGATATCTACCTCTACATGACCCGCCACGAGCTGCCCTATCATCCGCTGTGGCACAAAGGCTATGTGTCCATCGGCGATGTGCACACCACCCGTCCCCTGGGCGATGGCATGACCGAGGAGGAAACGCGCTTTTTTGGGCTCAAGCGCGAGTGCGGCTTGCACGAACGCGCCTGAAGACAGCGTGACGCCACGGGGCGGACGGCTATAATCGCCCTTTGCCCCGCAGGCTGTGGTCCCGGGGTGCTCGATTTCCCCGGAGAGCCGCGTGAGCGCCAATCGCATCTATCTCTACGACAGTACCCTGCGCGACGGTCAGCAGACGCAAGGGGTCGATTTCACCGTAGGGGACAAGATCGCCATCGCCCATGAGCTCGACGCTCTCGGCATCGACTACGTCGAAGGCGGCTGGCCCGGCGCCAATCCGACGGACGATGCTTTCTTCGCTGCTGCGCCGGTGCTGCGGCGCGCGCGGCTGAGCGCCTTCGGTATGACCCGTCGTCCGGGCCGGCGCCCTGAGGAAGACGCCGGGCTGATGCGGATTCTGGACAGCGCCGCTTCCGTGGTCTGCATGGTGGGTAAGACCTGGGATTTTCATGTCGAAGTCGCGCTGCGCAGCACGCTGGCCGAGAACCTCGAGATGATCGCCGACAGCATCGCCTTCGCCCGCGGCCGGGTCGACGAGGTGATGTTCGACGCCGAGCATTTCTTCGACGGTTACAAGGCCAATCCCGATTTCGCCTTGCGCTGCATCGAGGCGGCGCTGAACGCTGGCGCGCGCTGGGTTGTGCTGTGCGACACCAACGGTGGCAGCCTGCCACACGAAGTGGAAGCCATCACGCGGGAGGTTGTGGCGCGCTTTCCCGGCGAGCGGCTCGGTATCCACTGCCATGACGATACCGGCAACGCCGTGGCCAACAGTCTGGCTGCCGTGCGCTCAGGCGTCCGTCAGGTGCAGGGCACGCTCAATGGGCTGGGCGAGCGCTGCGGGAATGCGAATCTCGTCTCCTTGCTGCCGACGCTGATGCTCAAGATGGGCTATGAAACGGGACTCAGTCGCGAGGATCTGCGTCAGCTCACGCATGTCTCGCGAGTGGTGGACGAACGGCTCAACCGCGCTCACAACCGCCATGCCCCCTATGTCGGCGAGAATGCTTTCGCGCACAAGGGCGGGTTGCATGTCTCGGCGGTGGAAAAGGACGCACGCAGCTATGAGCACGTCCAGCCCGAAGACGTCGGCAACACGCGCAAGATTCTGGTATCGGATCAGGCCGGGCGCTCCAATGTGCTCTCACTGCTCCGCGAGGTGGGGCTCACCATCGAGGCCAATGATCCGCGCGTGGATCGTCTGGTGCGGCTGGTCAAGGAACGCGAATTCATCGGCTACACCTATGACGGTGCCGAGGCGAGTTTCGAGCTGCTCGCGCGCCAGGAACTGGAGCAGCTCACGCCACCCTTCGAACTGGTGAGTTATCGGGTGACGGACGAGCGGCGCATGACCGAGACGGGCGTACCCTTCACCCTCGCCGAGGCGACCATGAAGGTGCGCGTCGACGGTGAACTGCACATGACCGTGGCCGAGGGTAACGGCCCGGTGAACGCGCTCGATCGCGCCCTGCGCAAGGCGCTGCTGACGGCTTACCCGGCGCTGGTCGACATGCATCTGGTGGACTACAAGGTGCGCATCCTGGGTTCGGGTGCGGGGACCGACGCCCTGATCCGGGTCATGATCGAAAGCGCCGACGGTTCCGGCCGACGCTGGACCACCGTTGGGGTGTCGAGCAACGTGATCGAGGCCTCTTGGCAGGCGCTTTCCGACGCGGTGGCCTACAAGCTCCACGCTGCCTGATCGCAGCACCATCCCGTCCTTCCAGCTTCCAGACCCTGCGCGCGCGGCCGATAGCGAGGCAGGCGTGGTAAGGTGGGAGCGAGGCGACATGTCGGAGGTGCGCGATCTGGGCTTGATCCTCGACAGCGGCGTGCCGCTGGTGGTGATCGAAACCCACGAGGAGCAGCGTGTCCTGGAGCTGGTGACGCAACTGGCCATTGCGCGCGACTGGACGGTGTTCACCTGGAGCGCCACCGCCGGCCTGCGGCGCGAGCCGGCCGATGCCGAGACGCCAGCGCCGGTCGGCACGCGCAAACCCGAGGGCGTGTTGGAACACCTTCGCGACGAGCCTGCAGCCGGCCTGTACATCCTCTTCGATTTCCACCCCTATCTCTCTGACGCGCCGCTCGTCGTGCGCCTGCTGCGCGACATCGCCCAAAGGCCCCTGCCGCGCCCCTTGCACCTGTTCCTGGTCGGGCCGCGCTGCGAGCTGCCCGAGGAACTGCATCGCCTTGCGGCGCGTTTCACGATGCGCCTGCCGGACGCCGCAGCGTTGGAGCGGCTGGTGCGCGAGGAAGCCCAGTCCTGGAGCGCGGCCCATCGCGGGGCGCGGGTGCGCAGCGATCGCCGCCAGCTGGAGCGGATCATCCAGAACCTGCGCGGATTGACTGAGCAGGACGCGCGGCGGCTGGTGCGCGGCGCGATCTGGGATGACGGCGCGCTCACCGAGGCGGATCTGCCCAAGCTCAACAAAGCCCGGTTCGAACTGCTCGATCTGTCCGGCGCGGTGCACTTCGAGCTCGAGACGGCGCGTCCAGACGATTTGGGCGGTTTGCGGCGCTTCAAGGCCTGGCTGGCCGAGCGGCAGGCCGCTTTTCTCGGGTCGGGGTTGGCTGCCGGCTTGCCGCCGCCGCGCGGGGTGCTGCTGCTGGGCGTGCAAGGCAGCGGCAAGAGTCTCGCGGCGCGTGCAGTGGCCGGGACCTGGGGCGTCCCCCTGCTGCGGCTCGACATGGGCACGCTCTACAACAAGTATTACGGCGAATCCGAACGCAATCTGCGCAGCGCGCTTGACCTGGCCGAAAACATGGCGCCCTGCGTGCTGTGGATCGACGAGATCGAAAAGGCGCTGGCGAGTGGTGGCGACGACGGCGGCACCTCACGGCGCATGCTCGGCACGTTGCTCACTTGGCTTGCCGAGCGGCCTGCGCCGGTGTTCGTCGCCGCCACGGCCAACGACATCCAGCAGCTGCCACCCGAACTGATCCGCAAGGGCCGTCTGGACGAGATCTTTTTCGTCGATCTGCCCGATGCCGCAGTCCGGTCGGACATTTTTGCTATCCAGCTGCGCAAGCGCGCGCTCGACCCGGCGGATTTCGATCGGACCGAGCTGGCACGGCTGAGCGAGGGGTTTTCCGGCGCCGAGATCGAACAGGCTGTGGTTTCGGCCTGTTACGGCGCGGCTGCAGCGGGACGCGCGGCCCGGCAGGCGGATGTGGCGCGGGCGATCGGTGAGACACGGCCGCTGGTGCAGGTCATGGCCGAATCGGTCGCGGCACTGCGCGACTGGGCGCGCGGCCGCACCGTGCCGGCCGATTGACCCGGTCCCATGTGATCCTGCGTGCGCTTCAGGCGCCGAACTGGCCGCGCAGTTTGCCGACCAGCGTATTGAACAGCGCAGGATTCAGACGCACCAGATAATCGGTCAGGTAGCTGTCCGGTCCGACGCGGACGCGCGCGCGATTGTGACGAATGGCGTGCTCGATCTTCGCCGCGACTCGTTCGGGCGCCGTGCCGAAGCGATTCATCAGATCCTGGCCGCGTTCCACCAGCCCGCCCGTGGTTTGGCGGGTGCGTGCGGCTTTCATGATGTTGGTGCGGATGGTCCCCGGATGGATGGCGGTGACGCCGATGCCGCTGCCGACCAGCTCGGCGCGCAGCGATTCGGTGAAGCCGCGCACGGCAAACTTGCTGGCGCAATAAGAGGTCTGCGTGGGCAGGCCATAGAAGCCGAACATGCTGGAGAGATTGACGATGTGGCCTTCACCCGCGCGGCGCAGATGCGGCAGGAAAAACTTGCAACCGTAGACAACGCCCCAGAAATTGATGCCGATCAACCATTCGAAGTCCTCCAGCGTGTGGGTTTCGAAGGTGTCGGCGACCATCACCCCGGCATTGTTGACCACGATGTGTACTGTGCGGTGCTCGGCGAGTACGGCGTCCGGGAAGGCGGCCATCTGCGTTTTATCGGCGACGTTCACCGTGTGGGTGCTGACGGCAACGGGATAGGTTTTCAGAGTTTCGACGACCGGGCCGAGCGCCTCGGCATTGATGTCGGCTAAGGCCAGCGCGCAGCCGGATCGGGCCAGTTGCAGGGCGGTCGCCCGGCCGATACCGCTGCCGGCCCCGGTGACGACAGCCACTTTGCCTTGAAGATTTTTCATCTATGTCTCCTCACCATTATCGTGTCGAATCACGAATCAAGCGCCGGCTCGCAGAGCATGGCCGGGAACTCGGCCGGTTTCAACGCTCAGCGGACAGCCGGCGCCAGCACTGCCATGCAGCCGAGGAGGGTGAGGATTTCCCCGACCTCCACCAGCGCGCCGGCCAGATCCCCGGTGAACCCCCCAAAATCGCGCGATACCCTCCGTCTCCAATAAAGCAGCAGCGCGGCATTCGACAAGACGAGGACGAGGGCTGCGGCTGGGCCTGCCAGGACGCCGAGCCCGATCACGGTCAGGGCGAGGCCAGTGAGACAGGCCCGCCAGTCGTGGTGCCGCGCAAGAGCCTCCCCGAGCCCGCCGGCGCGCACATAGGGCGTGGTCAGAAAAGCCGCGACCACCAGGCTGCGGCCCATCACAGGGGCGATCACGAGCGCAGTCATGTCGCCTCCAGCCGGCAACAAGTGCGTCAGGGCAGCGTATTTGGCGAGCAGGACGAGCACGACGGCGACCACGCCTGCCGGCCCGGCGCGGGGGTCTTGCAGCACCGCAAGACGGCGGGCGCGGTCACCACCGGCAGCAGCGGCATCGGCCGTGTCGGCCAGGCCATCCAGATGCAGGCCGCCCGTCAGCCACGCCCAGAGCGCAATGATCAGCACCGCAGTGATGCCCGGTGCCGCGGGCAGGCAGGCGCCGAGTAGGGCCGATGCGCCAGCCAGCAAGGCGCCGATGAGCGTGCCGACGAGCGGATACCAGGCGAGCGAACGGCCCATCGCGAGCGGATCAGGGTCGATGGCGGGGACCGGCAGCCGGGTGAGGAACGCCAGCGCCAGCGGCAAGCTCTTCATCGCGGCAGCGCACCATGCGACAGCAGGCGCGGCGGCCCGTCACCGAGGCTCACGGTCGAGCGACAGGCATAGGGTACGTCGATGCGCAGCAGGTGGTTCAGCGGCATGCCCAGCAGGCGGGTCAGCAACACCCGGATCACACCGCCATGGATGATCCACAACCAAGGCCCCGCCGTCATGCGTTCCTGCCACTCGGCGTGGGCGGCATCGATGCGGGCCGCGAAATCCGTCAGGGTCTCGCCCTGCGGGGGCGGGTGGCGGACCGGATCGTCCCAGAACGCCAGCAGCGCTTGCCGATCCTCGTCCAGAATGGCATCGACCGTACGGCCCTCCCAGGCGCCGAAGTCGAGTTCCTGTAAGCGCGCTTCGACATGGACCGGAATGTCGCGCGTTTCCCCCAGCCAGTGCGCAAAGGCGGCGCAGCGCTGCAGGGGCGAGGTGACGATGCCACGCCAGGGCGTGGGTTCGGCGGTCGCGCCACGCAGTTGGTCCCAGCCCGCGGGACTCAGCGGGTCGTCGCGGCGCCCCCGATAGAGCGCCCCGCCCTGCGGTTCGCCATGGCGCAGCAGCGTCAATTGCACGGCGTGTCGGTCATCATCCCTGATCATCGAAATCGCTTCCTCTGTCGATCGGCGCGGTGCTGAATAGGGGGTGGTTGTGCGTGAATCTCCTCGAATCGAAGTTGGAATAATTGTATGCGAGGGGTTGGAGCAACCACATCGGTTTGCTATGGGCGGATCGCAGGATGTGTAAGCTCTTCCCGACGTCCCCCTGCTTTTAACAGGCCGTTGAAAAAATCCCCCGCAAGCTGGTCTGCGGCAGTTACGATGTGAGCTACCGAAACCCAGACGCAAACGACACCCAAGATTCGAGGCACACAGAACGTTCAGGGGGCGATGTTCAGCACCATCAGCCTGGAAGAGGGGTTTTACCGAAACACCCCTTGCGCCAGCTGCGCGCAGTGGTCGATGCGCTACTGGCGACGATGAACAGCGAGTTCGAAGCGGTGTACGCCCGCCGTGGCCGCCCCTCGGTGCCGCCCGAGATGTTGTTGCAAGCCTTGCTGCTGCAAATCCTGTTTTCCATCCGCAGCGAACGTCCGTTGGTGGAGGCCATCGACGACAACCTGCTATACCGCTGGTTCGTTGGCCTGAATCTGGAAGACAAGGTCTGGGATCATTCCACCTTCAGCGCCAGGCGCGAACGCCTGTTCAACGAAGACCTGGCCCGCGTATTCTTCGAGCGCGTCAAGCACACTGCCGAGTGGGGGACGCTGACCAGCGACGAACACTTCAGCGTGGACGGCACGCTGATCGAGGCCTGGGCCTCGCCCAAGCGCTTCAAGCGCAAAGACGACGACAGCACGCGGCCCCAAGGACGCAACCCCGAGATCGACTTCAAGGGCGAGCCCCGCGCCAACGACACCCACGCCTACAAGAAAGCCCTGGGTGACAAGCCCCGTCTGTGCGATATGGGTCACATCCTGATGGAGAACCGCAATGGTCTGATTGTGGACGTGCAAGTGAGCCAGGCCAGCGGCAGCGCCGAACGCAAGGCGGCCTTGGCCATGCTGGCAAGGCGAGAGCGCAGCAACCAGCGGGTCACCGTAGGGGCAGACAAGGGCTACGACTGCAAGCCCTTTGTCAAAGGCTGCCACGCACGCAAAGTGACCCCGCATGTAGCAGCCAAAGCGCAGCACTCGGCCATCGATGGGCGCACCCAACGGCACGAAGGCTACAAGGCCAGCCTGAAAGTGCGCCAGCGCATTGAAGAGGCCTTTGGCTGGATGAAGTCGGTGGGTGGTCTGGCCAAGACCAAACTCATCGGGCAGGCCAAGCTGGCCGGGCAGGCGCTGATGTGCTTTGCCGCGTACAACCTGGTGCGCCTGGGTAGTCTGGGCGGCTGGTGGGACGCGCATCATGCGTGAATCACGGCATCCGTGCGCCCGAAATGGGCGAAATGGCCTGCAATTGGCCAAGAAAAGGGCCGTCATGAACCCAAAAACTGCACTGGCTCGCTCGAAATCGACTACCGACAGGGTCGGAGCGGCTTTGATGAATACTTTTTCAACTTCCTGTTAGAACTCACAGAGGGCTCAATACCGGCCTCGGCCAGCCGTTCGCTGTAGCGAATTGACAGGTATTGCGAGCCCCTGTCGGAATGATGGATCAGGCCATCTTCCTCGGACGGCTTGCGGTCATACAAGGCCTGCTCCAGCGCATCGAGCACGAAGTCGGTGTGCATGGAACTGCTCTGGCGCCAGCCCACGATGCGGCGGCTGAACACGTCAATGACGAAGGCCACATAGACCCCGCCTTGCCAGGTCGAGACGTCGGTGAAGTCCGAGACCCAGAGCGGGTTGGGGCGCTCAGCCCGGAACTGCCGGTTGACGCGATCAAGCGGGCATGGCGCCTTGGGATCGGCCATGGTGGTGCGCTGAGCTTTGCCGCGCCGCAC
>DATLZY010000017.1:0-23241 GCA_035573755.1 Candidatus Acidiferrales bacterium | reverse complement strand
CGCGACGCCCGCCATGGCTTCGCGGAACAGGGCCACTTCGTCGTCTGGCGAGGTGGCATCTGGAGAAGGGCGCATCACGGATCTCCGGGAGGGATGTCTACCGGCTGAAACAGCGCTTCCAGTATAGTTGTTGTCCTCGTTTCCGAAGCCGCGGGTCGTCGACTGGACCGACTGTTGCCCCCTACCTGAGAAGATCGATCGTGCGCATCCTGATCAGCAATGACGACGGCTGCCAGGCGCCCGGCCTGCGAGCCCTGCACCGGGAGCTGGCTCAGTGCGCCGAGGTGGTCGTGGTCGCCCCAGACCGTAACCGCAGCGGCGCCAGCCACTCCCTCACCCTGAGCCGTCCGCTGCGCGTGGCCCGCCATGGTGACGAACCTGTGTACTGCGTCGACGGCACGCCTACCGATTCGGTGCATCTGGCCATCACCGGCTTGCTCGAGCACACGCCCGACATGGTGGTTTCGGGTATCAATAACGGCGCCAACATGGGCGACGACGTCCTCTATTCAGGCACGGTCGCCGCAGCCATCGAAGGCCGCTCGCTGGGTTATCCCGCCATGGCCGTGTCGTTGGTGGGTGAGGAATGCCACCACTACGACAGCGCGGCGCGGGTCGCGCGGATCTTGGTCGAGCGTCTGGCGCACACGCCCTTGCCGGCCGACACCATCCTCAACGTGAACGTTCCCGATGTGCCGTTCGATGCGTTGCAAGGCTTCGAGGCCACCCGACTGGGCCGTCGCCATCGGGCCGAAGGCGTCATTTGTGCACAGGATCCGCGCGGTCGACCCGTCTACTGGATCGGACCAGCAGGAAGTGAAGCCGATGCCGGACCCGGAACGGATTTTCACGCCGTGGCCAACCGTCGGGTCTCGATCACCCCCGTTCAGGTCGACCTCACCCAATACACGGGCATCGACACCGTGGGCCGCTGGCTCGGTGAACTTGCCCCATGAGCGAAGCGGTGCTGCGCGGGAGCGGCATGACCTCCTTGCGCACCCGCAAGCGCATGGTCGAGCGGCTTGCTGCGCGCGGCATCAACGATGAGCGGGTGCTGGCGCTCATGGCACGCATGCCGCGACATCTGTTCGTGGAGGAGGCGCTGGCCAGTCGGGCTTACGAGGATCTGGCGCTGCCCATCGGCCACGGACAGACCATTTCTCGACCGTACATGGTGGCACGTATGACTGCCGCCCTGGTGGAGAACGATCTTCCCGAGCGAGTACTGGAAGTGGGTACAGGCTCTGGTTATCAAACGGCGCTACTGGCCAGTCTGGTGCCGCAGGTCTACAGCGTAGAACGCATCGCGCCGCTGCTTGCCCGAGCGAGTCGGCGGCTTGCGCGCATGCGCATCGGCAACGTGACCTTCCACCACAGCGACGGCCACTGGGGCTGGCCTGAGCATGCGCCCTATGATGCGATCCTGGTGGCGGCCGCGCCGAATGAGCTACCCGAATCGCTCATCGATCAACTCAAGGTGGGCGGCGCGCTGGTGATCCCGATCGGAAACGGCCTGCAGCAACGCTTGATGCGTTACACCCGCACGGCGCACGGCTATGTGGAAGAAACACTGGAAACCGTGCATTTTGTGCCTTTGAAGGAAGGCGTCGGATGAAACTGTTCACCGCACTCTACGACCGCATGCTCGTCGCCGCGCAGCATCGTCATGCACCGTGGTATCTCGGCGCCGTCAGCTTGGCCGAATCCTCGTTCTTTCCGATTCCACCCGATGTGATGCTGATGCCCATGGTGCTGGCCAAGCCGCATCGAGCCTGGCATCTGGCGACACTCACCACGCTCTGTTCCGTACTGGGCGGCGTGCTGGGCTATGCCTTGGGTTATTTCGCCATCGACGCGGTGGTACCGCTGATCGAACGCGCAGGCTATGCGGAAACCTGGCAGCAGGTCCAGTCGATGTACCTTGAGTGGGGAGTATGGATCGTGTTCGTGGCGGGCTTTTCGCCGATTCCCTACAAGCTCTTCACCATCGCCTCGGGTTTCATGGCCTTGCCGTTGTTGCCCTTCGTCGTTGCTTCCCTCATCGGCCGGGGCGGCCGGTTCTACCTCGAGGCACTGCTGGTATCACGGCTTGGACCCCGCCTGCAGGACCGCGTGCGCCAGTCGATGGAATGGGTCGGCTGGGGCCTGGTGGCCATTACTGTGGCTTTGTATTGGGTGTTCTAGGCTGCTCATGATCATCCCGTTCGCAGCGACGATACAGCCGCGTACCGGCTTCGCCCTGATGCTGGCGGCCGCCCTCGCGCTCACTGGCTGCGGCGGCGCCCGCAACTGGCCCGAACCGGCCCCGACACCGGCCGCACGGCCCGCTACTCCGCCCCCTGCAACCGGTCCGACCTATTGGCGCACCCATACCGTCAAGGCTGGCGAAACATTGAATATCATCGCCGCACGCTATGGCGTCAGTCCGGAAGAGCTCGCGCGCTGGAATCGCATTGAGAACCCCAACCTCATCCATGTCGGCCAGCGCATCCGCATCCCGACCCGCGAACTGCCCACAGGATTGCAGGGCAGCGACGGACCCGCCTCAGGTGTGGCTTGGCAGTGGCCGGTGCAAGGCACCTTGCTCACGCTCTTTGAGGGCGAAAACGGCAGCAAGGGTATCGACATCGGCGGCGCCGTGGGCGCTAAAATCGCCGCTGCCGGGGACGGTCGGGTGGCCTATGCGGGAAGTGGACTGAAAGGTTATGGCGAGCTTATCATCATCAAGCACAACAATAATTTCCTGAGCGCGTACGCATACAACAGGACGTTGTATGTGAAGGAAGGAGACTTGGTGCAGGCCGGCCAGACGATCGCCGAGATGGGTGAGGGACCCGACCGGCGGGCCAGTTTGCATTTCGAGATTCGCCAGAATGGTCAGCCGGTGGACCCCTTGCGGTACCTGCCGGCGCGTTGACCGCTCGCGACATCCTCCTTCGCGTCTCGGGTTGCGTGAAACCAGGAGTCGAGGAGGACGATCATGGATGATGTCGAGACCGCCGCAAGCCATTGGCCAGAGGCCGATACCCTTGCCTATGAGTCCGCGGAAGCGGACTTCCGCGACGATGAGGACGCCCCCCCCGTCCTCGCCCTGCCCCAAGCCGCAGAGGATGGCGCTAACGCGCCCGAAACCTGGGAGACCGACGACAGCCCCGCCCTCGACCTCACACGGCTCTACCTGAACGAAATCGGCCACTCGCCGTTGCTCACCGCGGAAGAAGAAATCTTCTACACCCGCAGGGCTCAGCAGGGCTGCGCCCGCTCACGAGCACGCATGATCGAGAGCAATCTGCGCCTGGTGGTCAAGATTGCCCGCCGCTATCTCAATCGCGGCCTGCCGCTGCTCGATCTCATCGAGGAAGGCAACCTGGGACTCATTCACGCAGTAGGCAAGTTCAACCCGGAACTCGGCTACCGATTTTCCACCTACGCCACTTGGTGGATCCGGCAGACCATCGAACGGGCGCTGATGAACCAGACCCGCACCGTGCGCCTGCCCATCCACGTCATCAAGCGCATCAACGGCTATCTGCGCACCAGTCGTCAGTTGAGCCAATCCAGCCAGCGCGCGGCGTCCATCGACGAAATCGCGCGCGAAATGGAATGCCCGGTGCAGGAAGTGGAAAGACTGCTGGGATTGAACGACCGCACCACCGTGAGCGGCTACCTCGGCAGCACGGATGATCGCTCCCCACTAGACACATTGGCCGACGAAAATAGTCTCGACCCGGCAGTATGCGTGCAGGAAACAGATCTTCAGCACGGCCTCAAGGGCTGGCTTGCGCGCTTGTCTGCCAAGCAGCGCGAGGTGATCGAGCGGCGCTTCGGGCTCAACGGCCATGAGCGCGCCACACTGGAGCAGGTAGGGCGCGATATCGGCCTCACCCGCGAGCGCGTGCGCCAAATTCAGGTCGAGGCGCTCGCTCATCTGCGTCGCATCGTGGAAAGCGAAGGATTGAATGGCGAGGCCCTGTTCGACTAAACGTCCTGCAATCCGATCCTGGTGCCAGCGGAGGGCGGCGGGCACCTCCACCGCCCTCCGGACCTTCAGGCGACCGCGACCGCGATCTTGCGCGGCTGCGCGTGCTCGGCTTTGGGAATGCGCACTTTCAGGACACCGTGGGTCAGCTCGGCCGTGATCTTCTCGGCGTCGAGTTCCTTGGACAGCCCGAACCGCCGCCGATAGCACGGCAGTTCCACCTCGACGTGATGCGGCTCCATCCCTTCGGGCAGGGGCAGGCTGATCTGCGCCTCCAGCGTCAGGGTATCGCCATCGACTCGGATATCCAGCGCTTCTTTGGGTACGCCCGGCAGATCCGCCAGCAGCGTGATGCCACCGGCATCCTCGATGACGTCCACGGCTGGCCGCAATGCGGCGGCTTCCGCCTGTGACGGAGCCTGCGGGTTCGCAACTTGATCGTTCATGATGGTTTCCTCCACGCTTATTGAATGGCGATGCGTCGGGGCTGGGCGGCCTCCCGCCGCGGCACCCGGACGTGCAATACACCGTCACGGTATTGCGCTGTGACCGCGCCCGCGTCGATGTCGTCTGGCAGGCTGACAACGCGCCGGAACCGGCCCGCGAACCGCTCGCCGATGTGCATCACGGCCTGCTCCGGCGAGGGCGCTACGGCGCGTTCGCCGCTCAGGGTGAGTACGCCTTTTTCGATTTGCACCTCGAGCCGATCGGGGTCCATGCCGGGCGCAAAGGCGTAAATCTCGACCGCCGCCGGCGTGCTGCCCACGTTCAGGGCCGGATAGCGCTGCGCGGCACCGCGGATGCTGGGTGAAAAACCGATGGTCCTGTCCAATTCGTTCTGCAGACGCTCGAGCTCGGCAAAAAAGTCTCGGGGCAAAAGACTGCGGTAGATCATGGCTCCTCTCCTCGTCAGAAGGCCGGGGTCGTGCCGGCCGTTACGAACCCAAGATGGGTGCTCAGCGCAGCGTTTCAAGCCCTTGATATCATCCAGCCCCATACCCATATCCGCGTCACGGATCGCTTGGAGTCGACGCATGCAATATCAGGATTACTACCGTGTTCTCGGCGTGCCGCGGGACGCTCCGGCGGCAGAGATCAAGAAAGCCTTCCGCAAGCTGGCGCGCAAGTACCATCCGGACATCTCCAAGGAAGCAGATGCCGAAGCCCGCATGAAAGAGATCAACGAGGCCTACGCCGTGCTGTCCGATCCCGAGAAACGCGCGGTCTATGATCAACTTGGCGCCGACGCTCAGGCTGGCCGGGATTTCCGCCCTCCACCGGGCTGGGACGAAGGCTTCGAATTCTCCGGTGGCAGCTTCAATGCCCGCGAAACGGCCGACTTTTCCGATTTCTTCGCAGAGCTGTTCGGACGAATGGGTGGTCGTGGCCATCAGGGGCGTGCCAGAGGTCGCACCCGCGGCCAGGACCATCATGCCAAGGTCTTGCTGGACCTCGAGGACAGCTTCGCAGGCACCGTGCGGGAGATCACCCTGCGCGTACCCAAGGTCGACGCGCAAGGCCGGAGCAGCCTCGAGACCCGCACCCTGAGCGTCCGGATTCCCAAGGGTGTGCGCGATGGGCAATTGATCCGTCTGGCAGGACAGGGCGATCCGGGTATGGGCGGCGCCCCCGCCGGAGACCTGCTGCTGGAGGTGCATTTCAGGCCACACCCTCGGTTTCATGTCGATGGGCGCGATCTGCATACCGATTTGCCGGTGACGCCGTGGGAAGCCGCGTTGGGCGCCGTCATCCCCGTCGAACTGCCGTCCGGATCAGTCAAGGTGCGCATCCCAGCCGGCGCGCAGAGCGGTCGGCAACTCCGGGTGCGCGGCAAGGGTCTGCCCGGGGATCCGCCGGGAGATCTGTTGCTCAACATCCGCATCATGACGCCGCCCGCCGATACGCCGCGCGCCCGCGAGCTGTACGAAACCATGGCACGGGAACTTCCCTTCGATCCGCGCCAACTGAGGAGTTGATTCATGATGGACCCGAACACGCCGGGGGACGATCTGGTGGTGCCAGATGTATTGAGCCTCGAGCAAGTGGCCGTCATCTGTCGCGTCGAGCGCAACTGGCTGGTGGCACACCTCGAACGGGGTCTGGTAGCGCCCGCGCATCCTGCAGGGGGCGAGTGGCAGCTGACGCCGGCGATACTCGCCCGGGTGCGCCGCATGCGGCAGATCGAGCGCGATTTCGACGCGGAGCCGGAACTGGCTGCGCTGGTCGCCGATCTGCTCGAGGAAATGGATCGGCTGCGGGCGCGGCTGCGTGCCGCGGGACTCGCATAGCCGCAGTGGCAGTGCACCGGATCGATCAGCCGTCGAGCAACAACAAGGCCAGCACCATCCGGTCTTCGGCCAGCAACACATTGAAGGTCCGGCAGGCCGCGCCGGTGTCCATGACTTCCATTCCCACACCGCGCGCCTGCACCGAAAGCATGAGGTCGCGCGGCGGAAACACCAGTCTCGACCCCGTCCCCAACAGGATGATTTCCGGTGCGTGGGCGAGCAAGCGGTCGAGATGGCGCGCTTCCAGCGCCGCTGGACCTGCCGGGAGATCCTCAAATTCCACGACCTGCGGACCGACGATCAGGCTTTGGTGATGGCTCGTGTCGTTGATCCGGATCTCGCCGGGGCCGTAGCCGCGAATGCGGTTCTGGGTATAGGGATTGTCCCGATGCAGCTTCACGGTCTTCTCCTCGCACTGCAGGCGATTGACAGCGCCGCGCGCAATCTTTACGTTTGACGATTTTACAAAATGGCCTGCGCCCGGTGCCCGGGCGCCCAAGTGGACCACCCCAGTGATCGAAGACTTCCCCCGCATCCAACGGCTGCCGCCCTACGTTTTCGCCATCGTGACGGAACTGAAAAATGCCGCGCGCGCCCGGGGCGAGGATATCATCGACTTCGGCATGGGCAATCCCGACCAGCCTACCCCGCAGCACATCGTCGACAAGCTCGTGGAAGCCGTGCAGCGCGGCGACACCCATCGCTACTCGCAGTCGCGCGGCATTCCGCGCCTGCGCCGTGCGATGGCCAACTGGTACCAGCGCCGCTACGACGTGCAGCTCGACCCACAGGACGAGGTCATCGTCACCATCGGCTCCAAGGAAGGTCTGGCGCACCTTGCGCTCGCCACGGTCGGCCCCGGCGATTCGGTGCTCGTGCCCAACCCGGCCTATCCCATCCACCCTTACGGCTTCGTCATTGCCGGCGCCGACATCCGCCATGTGCCACTGGTGCCGGGTATCGATTTCTTTGCCGAACTCGACCAGGCAATCCGCAATTCCTGGCCCAAACCCAAGATGCTGGTGCTCAACTTCCCGGGCAACCCGACTGCGCAATGCGTGGAACTCGATTTCTTCGAGAAGGTGGTCGCCATCGCGCGTGAGCATGAGATTTGGGTGATCCACGATCTCGCCTACGCCGATCTCGTCTTCGACGGCTACGTTGCCCCGTCCATCCTGCAGGTGCCGGGCGCGAAGGACGTGGCGGTGGAGTTCTACACCCTGTCCAAGAGCTACAACATGCCAGGCTGGCGCGTCGGCTTCATGTGCGGCAATCCCACCTTGGTCGCCGCGCTGGCCAAGATGAAGTCCTATCTCGACTACGGCATCTTCACGCCCATCCAGGTCGCCGCCATCAGCGCGCTGGAGGGCCCTCAGGACTGCGTGGAGGAAATCCGTCGCACCTACGAGATCCGGCGCGACGTTCTGTGCGAAGGACTGAACCGTCTGGGCTGGGAGGTGGAAAAACCGCGCGGCACGATGTTCGTCTGGGCGCGCATCCCCGAGCGCTACCGCGACATGGGCTCGATCGAATTCAGCAAGCTGCTGCTCACCGAGGCCAAGGTCGCCGTATCGCCGGGCATCGGCTTTGGCGAGTACGGCGATGATCACGTGCGCTTCGGCCTGATCGAAAACGAACATCGCACCCGCCAGGCCGTGCGGGAAATGCGTCGTCTGTTCCGGTCCACGGCATCCTGAGGAGCGCGCCATGGAAACGGTCAACATCGCGCTTCTGGGACTCGGCACGGTCGGGGGCGGCACGCTGCAGATCCTCAGGCGTCATGCCGATGCGATCGAACGGCGCACCGGCCGGCGGGTACAGGTGCGCCGCGCGCTGGTGCGCGACCCGGCCAAGGCGCGTCCCGCCGAGGCGGAAGGTGTCGCGATCACGACGGCGATCGACGACATCCTGAACGATGCGTCCATCCACATCGTGGCCGAACTCATGGGCGGCTGCGACCCGGCTCGCGAGTGGGTCCTGCGTGCCATCGCCGGCGGCAAGCACGTCATCACCGCCAACAAGGCGCTGATCGCCCAGCACGGCAACGAGATCTTCGCCGCCGCCGAGAAGCACGGCGTCATCGTCGCCTTCGAAGCAGCCGTGGGCGGTGGCATCCCCATCATCAAGACCATCCGCGAGGCGCTCGCCGGCAACGACATCCGCTCGGTCGCCGGCATCGTCAACGGTACCACCAACTACATCCTGACCGAGATGCGCGACCGCGGGCTGGACTTCGATGCGGCCCTGGCCGAGGCCCAGGCGCTGGGCTATGCCGAGGCCGACCCCAGCTTCGATGTCGGCGGCATCGACGCGGCCCACAAGCTGGCCATCCTCGCCGCCATTGCCTTCGGCACGCCGCTGAGCTTTCCCCATGTGGCGATCGAGGGCATCGACGCCATCAGTGCCGAAGACATCCACTACGCCGATACGCTCGGCTACAGCATCAAGCATCTGGCCATCGCGCGCCGGGATGCCGATGCGGTCGAACTGCGCGTGCATCCCACCCTGATCCCGCAGCGCCATCTGCTCGCCCGTGTCGATGGCGTCATGAACGCCATCCTGGTGGAGGGTGACGCCGTCGGCGAGTCCTTGTTGTATGGTGCGGGCGCCGGCGCCCTGCCCACGGCATCCTCCGTCGTCGCCGACCTGGTCGACGTGCTGCGCCTGCTGTCGGCCGACCCCGACCACCGTGTGCCTTACCTCGGCGTGCGGCCGGGCGCCGTGACCGATCTGCCGACGCGCCCCCTGGCGGCGATCCACTCGGCCTATTACCTGCGCCTCGGCGTCGAGGATCACCCCGGCGTCGTGGCGGACATCACCCGTATCCTCGCCGATCACGCAATCAGCATCGAGGCCATGCTGCAGCGCCCGGATCCCGCGCGCCCGGACACCGTGCCCATCATCCTGCTCACCCACAGGGTGTGGGAGCGCGCCATGGATCAGGCGCTCGACGCCATCGCGCAGTTGCCCAGTGTGCGCGGGCCCATCACGCGCATCCGGGTTCACACCGATGGCGCGTGCTAACCCCTTTCCTTTGAACACGAGATCGCCATGGCTTCCGCTTCGCTCTACACCGGATTGATCGACAAATACCGCGACCGGCTGCCGCTGCCGGCCGATGTGCCAGCGGTCAGCCTGTGCGAAGGCCAGACGCCTCTGATCCGTCTGGCCAATATCGAGCGCGATCTGGGCGGTGATCTTGCGATCTACGCCAAGTTCGAGGGGCTGAACCCCACCGGTTCCTTCAAGGACCGTGGCATGACGGTGGCGGTGACCCAGGCCGTGGCCGAGGGCAGCCGCGCCATCATCTGCGCCTCCACGGGCAACACCTCGGCCTCGGCGGCCGCCTATGCGGCCCGCGCCGGCCTGACCGCCTTCGTGCTCATTCCCGAGGGCAAGATCGCGCTGGGCAAACTGGCCCAGGCCATGGCCCACGGCGCGGTGGTGCTGCAGATCCAGGGCAACTTCGACGACGGCATGCGCCTGGTGCGAGAAGTCGCCGCCGAGGCACCCATCACCGTCGTGAACTCGATCAACCCCTTCCGCCTGCAGGGACAGAAAACCGCCGCCTTCGAAATCGTCGAGGCCCTCGGGCGCGCACCCGACTACCACTGCCTGCCGGTCGGTAACGCCGGCAACATCACGGCCTACTGGATCGGCTATTCGGAGCTGGCCACTGGCAGCGGCGCGACGACCACTGCCGCTTGCAGCCATTGCGGCGGCGAGTGCCCCTATCCACGCGCGCCCGTCATCGCGGCGCGCCCCCGCATGCTCGGCTATCAGGCCGCCGGCGCCGCGCCCTTCCTCAAGGGCGGGCCGGTCGAGCATCCCGAAACCGTCGCCACCGCGATCCGCATCGGCAATCCGCAAAGCTGGTCCGGCGCGCTGGCCGCGCAGCAGGAATCGGGCGGCTGGTTTGCGGCCTTCACCGACGATGAGATCGTGGAGACGCAGAAATATCTGGCGCGCCGCGAAGGCGTGTTCTGCGAACCGGCCTCGGCCGTGTCGCTGGCCGGCGCGCTCGCAGACATCCGGGCCGGTCGCATTGCGCGCGGCAGCACCATCGTCTGTACGCTCACCGGCCACGGCCTCAAGGACCCGGATCTGGCCATCGCGCGCATGCAGGGGCCAGTGGTGCGGGTGGCGGCCGAGCGGCTGGCCGTGGAACAGGCGCTGATGCCGCATCTGGGCTGATCACGCATGGCGCGCCGCTCGGTCACCCTGCTGGTGCCGGGACTGGCCGCGCCGCCCCGCGATGTCGTCGATTTCCCCCCGACACCAACGCTCGACAGATCCTTTGCACGGGCAAGCGCGGCCCCCGATCCGGAAACGGTGTTCGAACGGGTGCTCCTTCGCGATTTTTGCGAGGCGGACCTGGCGCCTTGGGCAGCGCTTTCCTACTGGGGTGATACCGGCGCACCACCTGCGGGTCCGCTGCTGCGGGCCGATCCCCTGCACCTGCAGGCCGGCACCCAGCATCATGTGCACTTCGATCAGGCGCGCCTGCATCTCGACGCCGAGGAAAGCGCCGCGCTCTTGGCTAGCCTGAATGCGCTGTTGCAGACCGACGGCATGGCCCTGGAGGCACCCACACCGGGCCGCTGGTATCTCCATTTGCCTGCCGCGCCCGAGATCGCGACCCAGCCGCTGAGTCACGGTCTGGCCCTGGGCGCCTCGCTCTGGGCGCCTCGGGGACCCGATGCCACCCGCTTCAAGGGGCTCCTGACCGAGCTGCAGATGCTGCTGCACGACCATCCGGTCAACACCGCCCGCGAGCGCCTAGGCCAACTGCCCGTCAACAGCCTGTGGCTGTGGGGGGAAGGCGCCCTGCCTGCCGACGGCCACGCACCGTTCGATCTCATCGTGGGGGGCGATGCATTGGCCCGAGGCCTGGCGCTCGCAAGCGGCGCGGCCTGGTGCGTCGACTGGCCGGTTCGCGAAACGTCGGTGCCCACTCCAGCGCGTCGCATTCTGTGGGTCATGGACGCGCTGCTGCGGCCCGCCCAGTGGGGCGACTGGGAAGCCTGGCTGGCCGCACTACGGGATCTGGAAGATGCGCTCGCGACCGCGCTGAAAACGCATCTGGCCAGTGCGGACCTGGATTTCCGCCCGCTTGCAGGCTATGCCTATCGTGCCGCACCGGGCAACCGCTGGCGCATCTGGCGCCGCGCCCGGCCATTCATCGAACACCTTCGCGCATCACCCGCTTGACCGCTTTCCGACCCCAATGATGATTGTCGACTCGGTGGCGGCGGCGCAAAAAAACCGCCGACCGCATGGCCGGCGGCGCGGGTTCCGATGCCGCCTCAGGTGACGGCCGCACTCGCCTGTGCTTGCGCAGCGGCAGCCATCAGTTCGGGCCGCCCGCTGCGCAGATTGGCCTCGTGTGCCAGCCGGCGCTCCTCCGGGGAGGCGTAAAGCCGATCCCACTCGAGCAGCGCCGGCGACCAGGTGCGGTGCCACAGCGCTGGGATGATGGCGAGACCAATGGCCTGGAAATAGCCCATGTTGTGCGGCAGACGCGGCGCATGCACATCCTCGAGCCGCCAGAACTCGCGCTGGGGGTCCAGATGATGCTGGGAATGCCGGCCGATGTTATCGACGAACCAGTTGGTGACCCGGTTGAAGGAATCCCAGGAATGGTGCGCCTTGATCTCCGAACCGGGCACCCGGACGATGCCGTAGTGCTGGCTGTAGGTGCCGAGCTTGTAGCCGAAGTGGGCGTTGAACACCGCCAGCAAGAACCAGAACAGCCCCATCAGGCCGCTCACCGCAAAAACGAACAGCACCAACGCCGCCTCCGCCGCCCAGCCCTGCAGCAGGCGATTGCGCCAAGTCATCGTCGGCAGTCCCAGCTTGTCCAGGCGATCCTTCTCGATGGCCCAGGCCGTCTGGTAATCCTGCGGCGCCGTGCGCAGGAAGTAGCGATAGACGCTCTCGCCGCGCAGAGCGGTGCTGGAGTCGGCTGGCGTCCCGACGGTGAAGTGATGGCCGTAGGGATGCTCGATGGCGTAATAGGTAAACAGGCCGAACAGCGAGCAGGCACGCGAACTGAAAACCGAATAGGGCTCCCAAGTGCGATGCGACAGCTCATGCCCGATGGATACCGAACCGATCGAGGCGATCTGCGAAAACAACAGCGTACCGATGAGATAGCTGCCCCATCCGTCGCCCGCATGCGCGGCAATCATGTCGAAACCGCTCAGCGACTGCACCAACGCTGCCAGACCGAAGAGGTCACCGCCGTTGTGGCCATGCGCCAGCATCCAGATGAAGGCCCAGAACGCGACAAGGCTGACAGGGAAATAGGTCCAGAGCATCCAGACGAAGATGCGCGGATGGCTGTAGGCGCGGGTCTGCTCGTCATTGCCGGATAGCCGCTCGGCCAGGGACAGGCCCAAGAACACGGCGAGCACGCCGAACAGCACATTCGCCGGCCCCACGATGAGTGCGTAGATGACGCCCAGGGACAGGGCGATGGGAACGAAAAACCGCAGATAAGCCCACACCGAACGCGCGGGCGCCATAAAGCCGTCCATGTTGTCCTCCTCCTGGTTTCGCCTTCCGGGACGAAACCGTTTTTTATTCACCGGGATCAGCTTGCGCCGCGACCCCGGATTCGGTCAAGGGGGCTACTCGCCCCCTGAACGATGAGTCGGGGATGCCGCTACCGTTCAGGCCTCCTGTGCCTTCAGGTTCAGCACGTAATCCCGGTAGCGCTGGCGCAGATCCGCCTTCAGAATCTTGGCCATGGCGTTCTTGGGCAGTTCGTCCAAAAATACCACATGGCGCGGGCACTTGTAGTCGGCCAGATGCTGGCGACAGAAGGCGTTGATTGCTTCGGGGGTCAAGTTCCCCTCACCGCCCTTGAAGCCCGGCTTGGGCACCACCACGGCCAGCACGTCTTCGCCGAGATCGGGATGCGGCACCGCAATGACCGCAGCCTCGAGAATCTCCGGCATCTCCAGCAGCACCCGCTCCACCTCGATGGCGAAGATGTTGTAACCGCCGCGCAGCACCATGTCCTTCTTGCGATCAGTGAGGTACACATAGCCGTCGGGCGCGATGTAGCCCACATCGCCGGTATGCAGCAGCTCGCCGCGCCAGAGTTCCTGGGTGTTTTTCTCGCCCTTGTAATAGCTGCGCCGCTCGATCCCGGACCTGAAACAGATCTCGCCCACCTCGCCCTGCGGCAGGGCGTTGCCGTCGTCATCGACGATCACCACCTCGCAGCCCACGGGCTTACCGACCGAGCCCGGATGATCGAGGATGTCGCGCGGATTGGGCCCCAGCATGCAGGCCGCACCGGCGCCGCCTTCGGTCAACCCGTAGCCGTTGAGCATCATC
Organism: Candidatus Acidiferrales bacterium; assembly: GCA_035573755.1. Taxonomy (GTDB): domain Bacteria; phylum Pseudomonadota; class Gammaproteobacteria; order UBA5335; family UBA5335; genus Macondimonas. Next base: position 9,627 of record DATLZY010000017.1, on the reverse strand, counting down.
ACCTTGGGCCAGATCTCGAGCATCTTGCGCACCGTGTCCGGCTGGATCGGTGCGGCGCCGAAGAACACGAACTTGAGCGAACTGTAGTCGTAGTCCTTCACCTTGGGGTGCTTCATAGCCAGATTCAGCATGGTCGGCACGCCCATGATGGAGGTCGCGCGGTACCGCTCGATCGAGGCCAGCAGCTGCTCCGGATCGAAGCGCGGCAGGACGATCTGCGTGATGCCGGCGCGGATACTCATCAGCATCAGCCCATGGCAGCCAGTGAACCCGAACAGCGGCACGGCGTGCAGCAGGCTTTCGCCGAACAGCGCCGAAAGCAGCTGCGCCAGATTCTGTTGGCCGGGCTGATCGGCCAGATTCCCCTCGGGCACCAGCACGCCCTTGGGCATCCCCGTGGTGCCGGAGGTGTAGAGCAGATCGGCCGGATCGCGGCCGGTCGGCGGCGGATCGAGTGGCGGGAAATCGGTGGATCCCTCACGCAGCACGTCGCCCAGCGGCGTGAAGCCGTCGATGGCCTCGCGGCCGGTCACGAAGAAATGCTTGAGATTGAAGCGGCCCGGCCGGCCTTCGATGTCGACGGGCTTGCCTTCGGTAAGCGGCGCGAGCGTATCCAGATGTGCCGGACCGCTGATCAGCGCCACCGCATCGCTGTGCTCCAGCACATAGTATTTCTCGGGCGGCGCCCAGCGCGTGTTGATGGGCACCGGCACCGCGCCCAGCTTATGGATACCGAAATAGCTGGCGTTGAACAACACGGCTTGGTCGTTGGCCAGCACCATCGCCACCTTGTCCCCGCGACGCACCCCGGCGGCATGCAGCCGGCTGGCGATGCGGCTGCTCGCGGCATCGAGTTCGCGGAAGGTGACCTCGCCATCCTGGGCGACGACCGCCTTCTTATCGGGTTTTTTCTGGACGGATTGGTGCAATAGATCGATGACAGCCATGTCGTGTCTCCTCGTTGTATAGTCGGCTGATGCCCGCGCCGGTCGGCCGTAACCGCCAGCGCCTGGCCCGAATCTACCATACTCTTCGTTCAATTCGCTTCAGACGCACGCCTTGGCGGCCGCGGCGGCCAAGCATGCCGGTCGATTACATAATCAAATTTGAAACATAGAAACAATGAATTTTATCGATCGGACAAAACGCGCTAGATTCAAGCCAGTCCCCGCACCACCCTGGAGCCGCCCATGTTTACAGAGCCCAAATGCCCCTTCCACGGCAGCCGCACCACCGCGGCCGCGCAGTCCAACAGCAATTGGTGGCCGAAGCGGCTGAACCTCGGCATCCTCAGCCAACATACGTCGCCACGCAACCCGATGGGCGCCGAATTCAACTACGCCGCCGAGTTCAAGAAGCTCGACTACGCGGCGCTGAAGGCCGACCTGCACGCATTGATGACCGACTCGCAGGACTGGTGGCCGGCCGACTGGGGCCACTACGGCGGGCTGTTCATCCGCATGGCCTGGCACAGCGCCGGCACCTACCGCATCGCCGACGGCCGCGGCGGCGCCGGCACGGGCAACCAGCGTTTCGCGCCGCTGAACAGTTGGCCGGACAACGGCAACCTCGACAAGGCGCGCCGGCTGCTCTGGCCGATCAAACGCAAGTACGGCCGGCGCATCTCCTGGGCCGACCTGATGATCCTCGCCGGCAACGTGGCACTGGAGTCGATGGGCTTCAAGACCTTCGGCTTCGGCGGCGGCCGCGAGGACATCTGGGAACCCGAAGAAGACATCTACTGGGGCGCCGAAACCGAGTGGCTTGCCACCTCCGACAAGCCGAACAGCCGCTACTCGGGTGACCGCGAGTTGCAAAACCCGCTGGCGGCGGTGCAGATGGGCCTCATCTACGTGAACCCGGAAGGCCCGGACGGCAAGCCCGATCCGGTCGCCTCCGGCCGTGACGTGCGCGAGACCTTCGCCCGCATGGCGATGAATGATGAGGAGACCGTCGCGCTGGTCGCCGGCGGCCACACCTTCGGCAAGGCGCACGGCGCGGGTGATCCCAATCTGGTCGGGCCGGAGCCCGAAGCGGCGCCGATCGAACAGATGGGCCTTGGCTGGAAGAACGCTTTCGGCACCGGCAAGGGCAGCGATACCACCACCAGCGGCATCGAGGGTGCCTGGAAGCCGAATCCGACGCGCTGGGACAACGGCTACTTTGACATGCTGTTCGGCTACGAGTGGGAGCTGACCAAGAGCCCCGCCGGTGCGCACCAGTGGCGGCCGAAGCACTGCAAGCCCGAGCACCTGATCCCGGACGCGCACGATCCGTCGAAAAAGCACCCGCCGATGATGACGACGGCCGATCTGTCGCTGCGCTTCGATCCGATCTACGAGCCGATCGCCCGCCGCTTCTGGCAGAACCCGGATCAGTTCGCCGATGCCTTTGCCCGCGCCTGGTTCAAGCTGACGCACCGCGACATGGGCCCGCGCGCCCGCTATCTCGGCCCCGAGGTGCCGAGCGAGGTGCTGATCTGGCAGGACCCGGTGCCCGTAGGCCGGCGCGATTACGATGTGGCCGCGGTGAAGGCGCGGATCGCCGGAAGCGGCCTTGGCGTGAGTGAGCTGGTCGCCACCGCCTGGGACAGCGCGCGCACCTTCCGCGGTTCGGACAAGCGCGGCGGTGCCAACGGCGCGCGCATTCGTCTCGCGCCTCAGAAGGAGTGGGAAGCCAACGAGCCGGCGCGGCTGGCGCGGGTGCTGGGCGTGCTCGAAGCCATCGCCGCCGAGACGGGCGTGAGCGTGGCCGATCTGATCGTGCTCGGCGGCTGCGTCGGTATCGAGCAGGCAGCGAAGGCAGCTGGGTTCGATATCACGGTGCCGTTCGCGCCGGGTCGCGGCGATGCCACGGCCGAGCAGACCGACATCGAGTCCTTCGCCGTGCTGGAGCCGGTCGCGGACGGCTTCCGCAACTATCAGAAAGCCGGTGTCACCACCCCAGCCGAGGAGCTGCTGCTCGACCGCGCGCAACTGCTCACGCTGACCGCGCCGGAGATGACCGTGCTGGTCGGCGGTCTGCGCGCGCTTGGTGCCGTTTACGGTGGCGCCAAGCACGGCGTGCTCACCACGCGCCCCGGCGTCTTGACCAATGACTTCTTCGTCAACCTGCTCGATATGAGCGTGGAGTGGAAAGCGGCCGGCGCAGGCCTCTACGAGGCGCACGACCGCGCCAGCGGCGCGGTCAAGTGGAGCGGCACGCGGGCGGATCTGGTGTTCGGCGCGAACGCCGAGCTGCGGGCCATCGCCGAGGTCTATGCCAGCGACGATGCGGCCGATAAGTTCGTTCGCGACTTCGTCGCCGCCTGGGTCAAGGTGATGAACGCCGATCGGTTCGATCTGGGCTGAGCGAAACGTACGGAATCAGCCGCTGCGTTGAATGTAGCGGCTGATCTTTTACCGGACCCAGCCCTGACTCACAGGAATTTGCGGTGCGGGACCGTCCGCTGCCCCAAACGGGCCAAACCGCAAGAATATCGCTGTGTTCGACTTTGCAATCATGCGGAGGACATGGTGCAGCTGGCCGAGCTGAACGATATTAGGCTGGCGCAGCCGGATCGACGCGGTATGCCAATCAGGGATCGGACTCACCGGTCAGCCGACGCAAGTGGCGGAGAGAGAGGGATTCGAACCCTCGATACGTTGCCGTATACACGATTTCCAGTCGTGCGCCTTCGACCACTCGGCCATCTCTCCGGAATCGACGTGTGCCCGGTCTCGGGCAGGCGCGAAGGTTACCCCAGCCTGCCGTCCCCTGCAATCACTGCGCGGCGTTGGCCGGCGGCACGAAAGGCGGTGGGACGTCGAGGCAGCTGCCGTCCGATCGCCGGCGCATGTCGCGCCCAGATTCGGTCGCGCCGCCGGCCGGAATGGTCCAGGCGCTGCGGCCGCTAGCGCCGGGAAGCTGGACTTCCGGGCCGGGCCGGGCTGCCAGATGGGGTTCCTTCTTGTCGCAGGACGGTTTGGAGGCACATGCGGCGAGCAACACGACCGGGGCGACGAGCAAGAGCCGGTGCAGCGGGGTGATCATAGGGTAATTCCTGCCTGTGCGAGCGCTTCGGTAACGACGGCGTAATATGATGGATCAAGGGGAGTCATGGGCAGGCGGATGCCGGGGCCGATCAGGCCCATCCGCATCAGCGCCCATTTGGTCGGAATTGGGTTGCTCTCGACGAACAGATCGCGATGCAGGCGTGCGAGACCCGCATCGATCGCCCGCGCCGTCTCGGCGTCCCCGGCCAGCGCCGCGCGACACATGGCATGCATGGCCCGGGGCGCGACATTGGCCGTGACGGAGATATCGCCCTTGGCGCCCATCAGAATTGCCTCGCAGGCAGTGGCATCGTCACCGGAATATACGGCAAAATCGGACGGGCAGGACTGCAGCACGGTCCGCATGCGGTCGAGATCGCCGGTTGCCTCCTTGAGGCCCACGATGTGCGGCACTGATGCAAGGCGAACGGCTGTATCCGGCTTGAGATCCACGCCCGTTCGACCGGGCACGTTATAGAGAATCTGGGGAATGGCGACCGCTTCGGCAATGGCCCTGTGATGACGATACAGTCCTTCCTGCGTCGGCTTGACGTAATAGGGACTGACCAGCAGGCAGGCATCGACGCCGGCTTCCTTGGCCGCCCGGGTGAGTTCGATGGCCTCCGAGGTGGCGTTGGCGCCGGTCCCGGCAATCACCGGAATGCGGCCGCGCACCTGAACCACCGCCGTGCGCAGCAGCTCGCAATGTTCGGCAAAGCTGAGCGTGGACGCCTCGCCGGTCGTCCCCGCCACCACCAGCGCATCGGTGCCTTCTTCGACATGGAATTCGATCAGCCGGGTGAATGCGTCCCAATCGATCGCTCCATCGGGGTGCATGGGCGTGGCCAAAGCCACCAGACTGCCCGTGATCATGAACGGCTCCATGGCGAAAATTTGTGATGTTACCCCTCACCGTGCACGGCAACAAGCGCACAGGCCCAAAGAGGTGGGCCACCTCCAGCGCTCATGCCCAGACCGACAACAGCCTCGCCACTGCATCTTGGAGTAGACACCATGCCCTTCCCTGAACCAGGTGATCTGATCCCTCCCTTCACCGCCATGGCCACCCAGGGTCTTGCCTTCTCGGACAAGGACCTGCAAGGCCGGATTACCGTGCTGTATTTCTATCCCAAGGACGACACCCCCGGCTGTACCACTGAAGGCCAGGACTTTCGCGATCACCTGACCGCGTTTCAGGAACAGGGTGCACAGGTGGTCGGCATCAGTCGCGACTCTTTGGCCTCGCATGAAAAATTCTGCACCAAATACAACCTCCCCTTCCCCTTGATCTCCGACGGCGACGAGGCGCTTTGCAATCTGTTCGGGGTGCTCAAGGAAAAGAACATGTACGGCCGCAAAGTGATGGGTATCGAGCGCAGCACCTTTCTCATCGACGCGACGGGCCGCGTAGCACGAGTCTGGCGCAAGGTGAAGGTGGAGGGGCACGTGCCCGAGGTGCTGGACGCGGTCAAGGCGCTGCGCCAGGAAGGTGACGCATGACGCCGCCGGTCAGCATGGCCCGCCGCCGGCGCATCCGCGGCGAGGAATTGGCCGAATCGGCCCTTCCGGAGATTGCCCGCACGCGCCTGTACGTGCTCGACACCAACGTCTTGATGCACGACCCGACGTCATTGTTCCGCTTCGAGGAGCACGCGGTCTTCATCCCCATGGTGGTGCTGGAGGAACTCGACGCCGCCAAGAAGGGCACATCCGAGGTCGCCCGCAACGTGCGACAGGTCAGCCGTTTCCTGGACGAACTGATGCGGGACGCCGACCGTCAGTCCGTCATCGAGGGACTGCCGCTGGCGCGTGCCGCTACACCCGATGCGCCGGTTCAGAATCGCGGCGGACGGCTGTTCTTCCAGACCGAACCGCTGCCGACCGCCGCCATGCCCGTAAGCCTGCCGGGCCTCAAACCCGACAACAGCCTGCTCGCCACCGTGATGGCCCTGCAGTCGCGCCACCCCGATCGTGAGGTGGTGCTGGTGTCGAAAGACATCAATCTGCGCATCAAAGCCAGCATCATGGGCCTGTGCGCGGAGGACTACTTCAACGACCAGGTGCTCGACGACGCCGACCTGCTCTACCGCGGCTGGGAGGAACTGCCTGAGGATTTCTGGAACACCCACAGCAAGGACATGGCCTCGTGGAACGAGAAGGGCCGCACCTTCTACCGGGTGATCGGTCCCAAGGTCGCCGACTGGACACCCAATCTCTGCATCTACACGCCCGATGGTCAGTTCGAGGGCATCGTACGGGAAGTCACCCAGGGCGCCGCGCGCATCGAAATCCTGCGCAACTACCGCGAGAATGCCGTCTGGGGCGTGCGGGCGCGCAACCGGGAGCAGAGCTTCGCCCTGAACCTCTTGATGGACCCTGACATCGATTTCGTCACCCTGCTGGGCGGCGCCGGCACCGGCAAGACACTGCTCGCGCTGGCCGCCGGTCTCACCCAGTGTCTGGAGATGAACCGCTACCGGGAAATTCTGATGACGCGGGTCACCATCCCCGTCGGCGAGGACATCGGCTTTCTGCCCGGCACGGAAGAGGAAAAGATGACGCCCTGGATGGGCGCGCTGATGGACAACCTCGAGGTGCTGACCCATAGCGAGGAAGGCGGCGACTGGGGCCGGGCGGCGACGCAGGACCTTTTGGCCCATCGCATCAAGATCCGCTCGCTCAATTTCATGCGCGGCCGGACCTTCCTCAATCGCTATCTCATCATCGACGAAGCGCAGAACCTCACCGCCAAGCAGATGAAAACCCTGATCACGCGCGCCGGACCCGGCACCAAGATCGTCTGTCTGGGCAACATCGCCCAGATCGACACACCCTATCTCACCGAAACCAGCTCGGGGCTCACCCATGTGGTCGACCGCTTCCGCAACTGGGCGCACAGCGGACACATCACGCTGGTGCGCGGTGAGCGTTCGCGGCTGGCCGATCACGCCGCCGACATTCTCTGAAACCCGCGCACACCATTCCCACCCGGCGGCCGCAGACCCCTGCGGCCGCCGTCCCAACGATCGGGCGCGCCGATGCAAATGCCCGATAGGCGGATGTCACTGACCCGGCGATTGTTGCGAGATCACCGCGCTGCTCGCCACGCGCGCCATCGTCGATGTGCTGGGCACGCTCGTTGCTTATGGCAAACTCGGCTCGCACCGGTCCATCATCCGCGGCTGGGGCGCCTGAGGAGTTCGCCATGAGCACGTCTTTCCCCCTACTGCTCGCCACGGGCTTCGGCCTGGGGCTGCTGCACGCGCTGGATCCCGATCATGTGCTGGCGGTGGCTAATCTCGGGCGTGATCGACCGGGCGCGAGCCGGTGGGCGAGGCTGGGCTTCTGCGCGCGCTGGGCGCTGGGCCACGGCGCAGCGGTGCTCGTCATCGGTGCGCTGGTGCTCGTGGGCGGCATGGCCATCCCCGAATCGCTGTCCGGTTGGGCCGAGTACGCCGTCGGCTGGGTGCTGATCGTGCTCGGCGCGGGCACGCTGTGGTCGGCCCTGGCCGGCGAGGCCCCGATCCGCTGGCATCGGCACGACGGCCCGGGGCATCTGCATGTGGCCGGCCTGCCCGCGCACCACGGGCGCAGCGCGGTGGCGGTGGGCCTGTTGCATGGCACGGCGGGCTCGGCGTCCCTGCTGGCCTTGGTCCCGCTAACCGGCGCGACGAGCCCGTGGTCGGGGCTCGGCTATCTGCTGACCTTCGGTGTGGGCGTGCTGGCGGCCATGCTGGTGTTCGGCGGCTTACTGGGCAGCGGCCTAAGCGCACTGCAGACCCGCCGGCCGCGGGCAGTGCTGGTCGTGCGCGTCGTGCTGGCACTGGCGGCGATGACGCTGGGCGTCGTCTGGCTGCGGGGCGGCGCGTGATCCAGGCGCTGCCGCTGGAGCGACCCGATCCCATCGCGGCCGAGCGAGGGGATGCCAGCGGCTGGCTGGGCGAACTGTCGCTCGGCTTCGAGCGGCGTGGCGTGGCGAGCGTGCTGGCCATGCGCCGGCACCGTGGCCCCCTCACCGTTCAGCGGCCCTTCTACCCCGAAGGCCCGGCAGTCTGTCAGGTCACCCTGCTGCACCCGCCCGGCGGCGTGGTGGGCGGCGATCGCCTGCACCTCACCGCCACCCTCGCGCCTGGCGCGCAGGCGCTGATCACGACCCCGGCCGCCGCCAAGGTCTATCGCAGCGCCGGGCCCGTCGCGGCGCAGCAGCAGGATTTGCAGATCGCCGCGGGCGCCGCGCTGGAATGGTTGCCGCAGGAAACGATCCTGTACTCGGGCGCGCGCCTGCATTCCTGCACACGCGTCGACCTCGCGCCCGGCGCGCGCTTTCTGGGCTGGGAAATCGCCTGCCTCGGCCGGCCGCATTGCGCCGAACGCTTCGAGACCGGCGCGGGCACGATCGCGCTGGAGCTGTGGGAAGCAGGCGAGCCGATCTTCATTGAGCGCAGCCGGTATGCCGGTGGCGGGGCGCTGTTGACCGCGCCGTGGGGACTGGCGGGGCATCCCGTCGCGGGCACCTGGCTGGCGCTCGATCCGCCGGCGGAGCTGACCAGAGAGCTCCGCGCAGCGCTGGCCCAGTCGGCGGACCCGGGGCATTGGGGCCTCAGTCGCCTGCCACGCGTGCTCGTGCTGCGTTATCGGGGTCCGAGCGCCGCCGAGGCGCGCGCCCTGTTCATCCAGGCCTGGACGCTGGCGCGGCCGTCGGTGCTGGGCCGGGAAGCCCGGCCGCCACGCATCTGGGCGACCTGAACCGCGGACTTGCCGGCCGGCGCGGCTTCGGCGAGCATCGCGGAATCTGCTTTTTGGCCTGACCGACCGGAGATGTCATGGAACTCACCCCGCGCGAAAAAGACAAGCTGCTGCTCTTCACCGCCGCGCTCGTGGCCGAGCGCCGGCTCGCCCGCGGCGTCAAGCTGAACTATCCCGAGGCGGTGGCCTACATCAGTGCGGCGATTCTGGAAGGCGCCCGCGACGGACGCACGGTGGCCGAACTGATGGACGCAGGACGCCAGCTATTGACCCGCGATCAGGTCATGGAGGGCATCCCCGAGATGCTGCCCGAGGTGCAGGTGGAAGCCACCTTCCCGGACGGCACCAAGCTGGTGACGGTGCACAATCCGATTGTGTAGCGCCGTGATCCGGCAGGCTGGGCGGGCGGTTGTTCCGCGGTGACGGCCGCCCTGACGCAAAGAAAGCTGAACCGGGCATTGAGACCCGCATCCGCCGGCGTCGCGGCGGACCGGACCCGCGGCTCAATGATCCTGAAATCCCATTAAGGACACACTGAACATCAATATCGCAAGGCAATGGGCCTGTCGGTGACCGAACTCGCTGCGAAGCGATCCGCGAGCGATTCGGGCTGATTTTTGGCTCGATTGCGGGTTGTTTGGCCGATCATTCGCCCGCTGGCGGTCGATTGCCCCGTTTTTCTCACCCTCAGGACGCAGTTTGGCCCTGAAGTGCCAACAATCGTCGCTTGGCAAGCAGCAGATCGGCCAGACCCAGCAGCGAGAACGGTTGCGCCGTGTTCTTGGCCAAACCCCGGTAGCGCTGCTTCCGCAACCCAAAGCAGTTCTCGATGATGTGGCATGGATGC
>DATLZY010000016.1:0-41758 GCA_035573755.1 Candidatus Acidiferrales bacterium | reverse complement strand
CCTTGATCGGCAGGCCGGCATCCGCCTCACGCAGGAAGCCGATGATCTGTTCTTCGGAAAAGCGCTTCTTCACGTCCAATCTCCTTCGGTTGGGGGATTGGACTCCAAACCGCGGTGCTACTCAAAAGTGGGGGGACGTCGGACTCACAAAAGGACCGATGTGGCCGAATTCATCCAGGTATGCGATGTAGTGAAGCATACTGATCCCCAGAAACGCGAAAGCTCGCACTTTCGTACGGGCCTCGGAATTAGAGCTCCAGCCGCAAGGCCAGAGCGTCTGCTAAGAAGCAGACGCGATGTGCGTGATGAGAGCAACGAGGGGGGGGCAAGTCGTGACCTGAAGCGACACCCACTCGGGCTGCCGCTGACCTATTTCGTATGTGCTAATCATTTTGCGCTGCATATAGTCGCTTTTTGCGATTGCTTGATGTTCGTTTTTCATATCCGTATGCTTTCGAAAAAGCTGCGGAAGCCAGCACACGAACATGTCCAACGACCGACTCCCGGAGATGACCCAGGCGCAACGCGACCGGCTTGCGTTCGTCGAGCTGCGCCTGCGGTTCGTCGGCGAGATCCGCCGGCAGGACCTGGTGACGCGCTTTGGCATCCAGGCCGCCGCGGCCACGCGGGACATCGCCCAGTACAAGGCGATGGCGCCGCGCAACATGGCGTACGACACCAAGGGCAAGGCGTACGTCCGCGGCTCCTGGTTCCGGCCCCTGTTCGATTTCCCTGCCGAGCGCGTGCTGACCTGGCTGTCCCAGGGCTATGGCGACGGCGAGCCGATCCGCTGGAAGGGTGTTGTGGCACAGGAAGGCACCAGCCTGCCGGGCAAGATCGATCTGGAACTGCTGTCCGTTCTGACGCGCGCCATCCATCGAGGTGCAGCCGTTGAGATCGTCTACCGCGCGCTGTCCAGCGGGCTGACCACCCGCGAGATCGTGCCGTTCGCGTTGGCCGACAGCGGCCTGCGCTGGCACGTCCGCGCCTTCGACCGCAAGAGCGGCGAGTTCCGCGACTTCGTGCTGGGCCGCCTCGAAGCGGCGCGCATCCTGGACGGCCCTGTGGCCGACCACGAGAAGCCCGATCAAGACATCCAGTGGAACCGGATCACCGAGCTCGAGCTCGTGCCGCATCCGGCCAACGTGCAGCACCCCGACACCATCGAGGCCGAGTACGGCATGGATGGCGGTGTGCTGAAGGTCCGTGCCCGCGCGGCGATGGCCGGCTACCTGCTGCGCCGCTGGAATGTGGACTGCACCGCAGACCACAGCCTCAAGGGGAGCGAGTACCACCTGTGGCTGCGCAATCGCCAGGCGCTGTATGGCGTCACGAACCTGGTGCTCGCACCGGGCTACGGCGAACCGAGCAAGGAATGGTGACCGGCATGTCGATCACCCACACCTGCAACCCCGCCGACCGCCACGACCGAAAGGAGCCCGACCATGGCTAAGACCCCCACCAACCACGGCAAGCAATGGACCCCTGCCGACATCCAGCAACTCAAGCAGCTCGCCAAGGGAAACACGCCGACTGGCCTGATCGCTCACAAGATGGGGCGGACTGAAGACTCGATCCGCTCCAAGGCGAGCGAAACCGACGTCTCCCTCAAGCCCACCAACCAGTCGCCCTACAACCGGCGCAAGCCCTGAGGGCGGGCCACCAACAAGAACAAGGGGCGGCACCGTGCTGAAGCTCGAACAGATCCAGAAGAACGCGGCCATTGCGGGGCTGGAGCCGGGGCAGGTGGTGCGCATCGTCACGACCGAGCCGGTCGGCGACAACGCCCTCACCGTCTACTACAAGACTGCCGACGGTGGCTTACGCGAGCGGATGCTGTTCCGCACCGACGAGGCCGCGCTGTCGCTGGCCGAAGCCGGCCGCCCCTGGGCCTTCGATGCGCCGGGCGAGGCGTTCAAACTCGCGACCGAGGCATTGCGCATCGACCTTGCCTATCTGTTCGATCCGATGATGGCGGTGCACACCTCGAACGTGGAGCCGCTGCCGCACCAGATCACCGCAGTCTACGAATCCATGCTGCCGCGCCAGCCGCTGCGCTTCGTGCTGGCCGACGACCCTGGCGCCGGCAAGACCATCATGGCAGGTCTCTTCATCCGCGAGCTGCTGATGCGCGCCGATGCCAAGCGGGTGCTGATCGTCGCCCCCGGCAGCCTGGTCGAGCAGTGGCAGGACGAGATGTTCGAGAAGTTCGGCCTGTCATTCACGCTGTTCTCGCGCGAGCAAGTCGAACAATCCCGCAGCGGTAACCCCTTCGACGACCACGACTTGCTCATCGCCCGTGTCGATCAACTGGCCCGCGCGGATGACCTGCTGGAGAAGCTGCGCCAGTCGCGCTGGGACCTGGTGGTGGTGGACGAAGCGCACAAGCTCTCGGCCAGCTATTTCGGCAACAAGGTCAACAAGACCAAGCGCTTTCAGCTCGGCGAGCTGCTGGGCTCGATCACGCGGCACTTCCTGCTGATGACGGCCACACCGCACAACGGCAAGGAGGAGGATTTTCAACTCTTCCTGTCGCTGCTGGACGCCGACCGCTTCTACGGCAAGTTCCGCGACGGCGCGCACAAGGTCGACGTCACCGATTTGATGCGCCGCATGGTCAAGGAAGACCTGCTCAAGTTCGACGGCACCCCGCTGTTCCCCGAGCGCCGGGCCTACACCGTCAATTACCGGCTCTCCGACCCGGAAGCCGCGCTCTACGCCGCTGTCACCGATTACGTCAAGGAGCAGTTCAACAAGGCCGACCAGCTGGCCGATGGCGGACGCAAGGGCACGGTGGGCTTCGCGCTCACCGCGCTGCAACGGCGTCTCGCCTCCAGCCCCGAGGCCATCTACCAATCCCTCAAGCGCCGCCGCAACAAGCTCAAGCGCCGCGTCGAGGAAGAAAAGCTGGGCCAGCGCGGCAAGGCCCTGGCCGAGACACTGGCTGATCCCGGCACCAACGGCGTGCCCGACGACATTTGGGAATCGGCCGACGCCTTGTCGCCTGAAGACTATGAAAACTTCGAGGAGGCCGTGGTCGATCAGGCCACCGCCGCCCAGACCATCCAGGAACTCGAAGCCGAGATCATCATCCTCGAAGCCCTGGAAGCGCAGGCTCGTGAAGTCGTCCATTCCGGCCAGGATCGCAAGTGGGACGAACTCTCCCGCCTGCTGCAAGACACGCCGGAGATGCGCGACGCCGATGGGCGCCAGCGCAAGCTCATCCTCTTCACCGAGCACCGCGACACGCTGAACTACCTGGCCACCAAGATCCGCGGATTGATCGGCAGCGCGGAAGCCGTGGTGACGATCCACGGCGGCGTCAAGCGCGAAGAGCGCCGCAAGGTGCAAGAGCTGTTCCGCAACGATCCTGCGGTGCGCGTGCTCGTCGCCACCGACGCGGCCGGCGAAGGCGTCAACCTGCAAAACGCCAACCTGATGGTCAACTACGACCTGCCGTGGAACCCCAACCGGATCGAACAACGCTTCGGCCGCATCCACCGCATTGGCCAGACCGAGGTCTGCCACCTGTGGAACATGGTGGCCGCCGAGACGCGCGAGGGCGACGTCTTCCAGCGCCTGTTCGAAAAGCTCGAAGCCCAACGCCAAGCGCTCGGCGGGCGCGTGTTCGACATCCTCGGCGAAGTGTTCGAGGAAAAGAGCCTCAAAGACCTGCTGATCGAAGCCATCCGCTATGGGGCCGACCCCGAGGTGCGCGCCCGCCTGCTCAAGAAGGTCGAGGGCGCGCTGGATACCCAGCACCTCGAAACCATCATCAAGCGCAACGCCCTGTGCGAAGAGGTGATGGACGAAAAGCGCCTCTTCGCCGTCAAGGAGGAGATGGAAAAGGCCGAGGCCCGCAAGCTGCAGCCCTTCTTCGTCCGCTCGTTCTTTACCCAGGCCTTCCAGCAATTGGGCGGCGAGCTGCGGCCCCGCGAGCCAGGGCGCTACGAGATCACCCACGTCCCCGCCATCATCCGTGAGCGTGACCGGCAAATCACCGGCCGCGACCGGCGCAATGCCGACCCGGTGCTGCGCCGTTACGAGCGCGTCTGCTTCGAAAAGCAGTTCGTCCGCCTGACGGATCGCGTCGGCGCGCCAATGGCCAGCCTGCTGCATCCGGGCCACCCGCTGATGCAGGCGGTCACCGACATCGTGCTGGAGCAGTACCGCAGCACGCTCAAGCAAGGCGCGGTGTTGGTGGACCCGAGCGATACGGGCCTCACCCCGAAGGTCATGTTCATCATCGACCACTCGGTCAAGGAAGGTGCCGATCCCGCCCGCACCGTCTCGCGCCGCCTGCAGTTCGTCGAGATCGACCCTGAAGGCCACGCCACCAACGCCGGCTGGGCACCCCATCTGGATTTGGAACCGCTGGCGCCTGCCGACATGGCGCTGATCGAGGACGTGCTGGCCGCAGCGTGGATCGCCCAGGATCTGGAGCAGGTGGCGCTGGCCCACGCATCGGCCCACCTCGTGCCCGAGCACTTCGACGAAGTGCGGTCGCGGCGCGAGAAGACCGTCGACAAGACCTTGGCCGCCGTCCACGAGCGCCTGGTCAAGGAAATCAACTTCTGGTCCGACCGCTACATCAAGCTGCAGGACGACATCGCCGCCGGCAAGGACGTGCGCCTGACGCTCGAGAACGTGCGCCGCACCATCGACGACCTGACGGTACGCCGCCAGTCGCGCGAGAAAGAATTGCTGGCCATGCGCCACGTCATCTCCGCCACGCCGGTGATCCTCGGCGGCGCGCTCGTCATCCCCAAAGGCCTGTTGCTGCAACGCAGGGGTCAGCCCGGTTGGACGGCGGATGCTGATGCGCGCGCCCGCATCGAGCGCATCGCCATGCAGGCGGTGATTGACGCCGAACGCGCCCTGGGGCACGAAGTCATCGACGTCTCGGCGCAAAAATGCGGCTGGGACATTACCAGCCTGCCCAAGCCGGTGGACGGCCGCCTGCCACCCGCGCGCCACATCGAAGTCAAAGGCCGCGCCAAGGGGCAGACCACGATCACCGTCACCCGCAACGAAATCCTCTACGGCCTCAACCAGGCGGATAAGTTCATCCTGGCCATCGTGCTCGTCGACGGCGAACAGGTCGAGGGGCCGTTTTACGTGCGCCGACCCTTCACGCAGGAGCCGGACTGGGCGGTGACCAGCATCAACCTCGATCTGGCCCAGCTTCTTGAAAAGGCCGACGGGTCGCCATAAAGTAAGGACGTAATGCGATCCTTACCGGAGGACCCCATGACTGCCATAGCCAAGATCACCGCCAAGGGCCAGACCACCATCCCCCAGGATATTCGCACCGCTCTACGCGTCCAGCCGGGCGACCTTATCGCCTGGGAAATGGCCGAAGACGGCAGCGCCCGCGTCCGCCGGGTACAGCCGCTGGATATCGAGTATCTGCGCGCCCTCGAAGGGACTTTATCGGAATGGGCGGGCGAAGCCGACGAGGAAGCTTACCGTGGGCTTTGAGCAATTCACCGTCGTGCGCGTCCCGTTTCCGTTCACGGACCGGGAGGCCGCAAAAAACCGGCCCGCGCTGATCCTATCCAGTGCGACCCTGTTCAACACCCTCGCCGGGCATTCCGTCATGGCGATGATCACCTCGGCCAGCAATGCCCCTTGGCCGCTGGATTGTGAGCTGGAAAACCTGGCGGCGGCGGGCTTGCCGTCACCTTCCAAGGTGCGCTTCAAGCTGTTCACTCTCGATCATCGCCTCGTCCGCGGCGAACTGGGGCGACTGGCGCTGCCGGATCAAACCCGCGTCCACAATGCGCTCGCGGCCTTGTTCGGGGCCGCGCCATGACCCCCATCAAAGCCCCCAAAAAGCTCATCGAAGTGGCACTGCCGCTCGATGCCATCAACGAAGCGGCTGCGCGCGAAAAATCCATCCGCCACGGTCACCCCAGCACCCTGCACCTGTGGTGGGCGCGCCGGCCCCTGGCGGCGGCGCGCGCGGTGCTCTTCGCGCAGATGGTCAACGACCCCGGCTACGAACGCCACCTGGGCCGCGGGGTGAACAAGCAAAAGGCCGCCGCCGAACGCGAGCGCCTGTTCAAGATCATCGAAGACCTGGTGCAGTGGGAGAACACCAACAACGAGGAAGTCCTGGAACGCGCGCGCGAAGAGATTTGGAAAAGCTGGCGCGAGACCTGCGAGCTCAACAAGAACCACCCGCAGGCCGCCGAACTGTTCAACCCCGAACGCCTGCCCGCCTTCCACGACCCCTTCGCCGGCGGCGGCGCGATCCCGCTGGAGGCGCAGCGCCTGGGGCTGGAAAGCTACGCGTCGGACCTGAACCCGGTTGCGGTGACGATCAACAAGGCGATGATCGAGATCCCGCCGCGCTTTGCCGGCCGCCCGCCGGTTGGGCCGATCCCCGCAGGCGAGAAGCAGGCCAAGCTGCACGAGGACTGGCGCGGCGCCCGGGGTCTGGCCGAAGACGTGCGCCGCTACGGCGCTTGGATGCGCGACGAAGCCGAGAAGCGCATCGGCCACCTGTACCCGCGGATCGAAATCACCGCAGACATGGCCCAAGAGCGGCCGGACTTGCAGCCGCTGGTTGGCCAGAAGCTCACCGTCATCGCCTGGCTGTGGGCGCGCACGGTGAAAAGCCCCAACCCCGCGTTCAGCCACGTGGACGTGCCGCTCGCCTCTACCTTCGTGCTATCCAGCAAGCCCGGCAAAGAGGCCTATGTGGAGCCCGTGATCGAAGGTGACAGCTACCGCTTCACGGTGAAGGTGGGCAAGCCGCCGGAAAGTGCGAAGAACGGCACCAAGCTGGCGCGGGGGGCAAGTTTCGAATGCCTGCTTTCCAAGGCGCCTATATCCGACCGTTACATCAAGGCTGAAAGCATGGCCGGGCGCATGGGGGCGCGCCTGATGGCGATTGTTGCCGAAGGCCGTCACGGCCGCATCTATTTGGCCCCCGATCCACAACATGAAGCCATAGCCAGGCAGGCGCAGCCGACTTGGAAGCCAGATCAGCCGATGAATCGAGATAGCCGCGATTTGGTCAGCGGGCGTGGATATGGCTTTTTCACGTGGGCCGACCTCTTCACCCCCCGCCAACTGGTGGCGCTCACCACCTTCTCCGATCTGGTGGGCGAAGCCATCGAACGCTGCCGGCAGGATGCGCTGGCCGCTGGCATGCCCGACGACGGCCTGGGACTGGAGGCCGGCGGCACCGGCGCCACCGCCTACGCCCAGGCGGTTAGCACCTATCTGGCCTTTGCAGTAGACAGGCTAGCCGATTACTACTCGAACCTCGGTCGCTGGCAGCACGTCAATCAACAGCTTAGCAATTTGTTTGCTCGGCAAGCGATTCCGATGATGTGGGACTACCCAGAGGCGAATCCGTTCAGCGGGAAAGGTGGCAGCTTTGAAAATCTATTCGATTGGACCATTCAATCGATTCAGCATCTCGGCCATTGGTCTCCCGGATCTGCTTATCAGGCAGATGCTCAGACGCAGACGATCAGTCAGGGGAAGGTTGTCTCTACCGACCCTCCCTATTACGACAATATCGGGTATGCCGACCTATCTGACTTCTTCTATGTTTGGATGCGGCGGAACTTGCGCGAGGTTTACCCAAACTTGTTCGCGACTCTCGCTGTCCCCAAGGCGGAGGAACTAGTCGCTGCGCAATATCGTCACGGAGGAAAGGATGAAGCGGAGGCCTTCTTCCTTGACGGCATGACACGCACGATGCGCAGCCTGAGTGAATACGCCCATCCTGCATTCCCGGTCACGATTTACTACGCGTTCAAGCAGTCCGAGACCAAAGATGCAGTTGGTACCTCTAGCACAGGCTGGGAGACATTCCTGGAGGCTGTTCTGTCCGCCGGGTTCGCGATTTGCGGTACGTGGCCAATTCGGACAGAGATGTCCCAACGGATGATCGGCTCCGGCACTAACGCACTTGCTTCCAGCATCGTTCTTGTATGCCGAAGGCGTTCCGCGCAGGCACCCTCTGTCTCGCGAAGGGAGTTCATCCGTGAACTAAATGCAGCGTTGCCAGACGCTATGGATGAAATGACTCGAGGTGGCGTGAACTCGCCTGTCGCGCCTGTTGATTTGTCGCAGGCCATCATCGGCCCCGGCATGGCGATCTTCAGCCAGTACGCTGCCGTCTTGGAAGCTGATGGCACACCGATGCGTGTGAAGACAGCGCTTCAGCTAATCAATCGGTTCCTCGCTGAAGACGACTTCGACCACGACACCCAGTTCTGCCTGCACTGGTTCGAGCAGCAGGGCTGGGCCACGGGCAAGTTCGGCGAGGCCGACGTGCTGGCCCGCGCCAAGGGCACCAGCGTGGCCGGGCTGCAAGCGGCGGGGGTGGTGGAATCGGGCAAGGGCCTGCTGCGCCTGCTCAAGTGGGCCGAGCTGCCGCCCGATTGGTCGCCCGAGGCAGACGCCCGCACGCCGGTGTGGGAGGCGCTGCATCAGTTGATCCGCGCCCTCAACCAGCAGGGCGAGTCCGCCGCCGGCGCGCTGCTTGCGCGCATGCCCACCCGCGCCGAGCCGGTGCGCGCGCTGGCCTACCGCCTGTACACGCTGTGCGAACGCAAAGGCTGGGCCGAGGAGGCCCGCGCCTACAACGAACTCGTCACCGCTTGGAGCGCCATCGAGCAAGCGGCCAGCGAAGCGGGCGTAGTCGGCTCGCAAGCGCAATTGGATATTTGAGGGGGCACATCATGTCGGGAACCTCATGGCCTTACCCGGGTTCGCGCTGGTGGAAGTTTGACTTTCACACGCATACGCCAGCGTCCAAGGACACTTATTGGGCGCAGGATGGCGTGTCGTTGACTCCGCAAGACTGGCTGCTGAAATACATGGCGGCGGGGATCGACTGTGTGGCCGTGACCGACCACAACAGCGGCGCGTGGATCGATAAGCTCAAGGATGCCTATGCTGAAATGAAAGCGCAGGCGGATCAAGGCCAGCCACCGCAAGGCTTTCGCGCGCTGACAATCTTTCCCGGCGTCGAGATTTCGGCCAATGGCGGTGTGCATGTGCTGGCGATTTTCGATCCATTGGCGACGACGAGCGATATTGACTCTCTCTTGGGCGCGGTGGGCTACACCGGCACCAAGGGCGATAGCGATGGCGAGACGAGCAAATCCGTGGCTGAAGTCATCGCTGCCGTGCTGAATACAGGCGCAATTCCCATTCCAGCCCATGCCGATGCGGACAAGGGCTTGCTGCGTTGTGTGCCTGGCACACGGCAATGTGCGCTATCGGCGAACACCGTCAAGCAAGCGCTTGAAGTCGATGGCCTGTTGGCAATCGAATGGTGCGACTTGAACAGACCATATCCGCAAGCCGTGGAGAAGCTCGCCCGGCCACTGGCGCGCGTGTTAGGCAGCGACTGCCATGGCTTTGAGGGCCAGAACACCCCAGCCAGCCAGTTCACGTGGGTCAAGATGGTGAGCCCCACGCTGGAAGGGTTGCGATTGGCACTGCTCGATGGCAATGGCGTGTCCATCCGGCGCAGCGATGAAGGACGCTTTGACCCATTTCGAACCCCAGCGCATTTGATTCGCGCCATTGAGATCGACAAGGCGCGGGTGATGGGCAATGGCAAGGCCGAGCGGCTGGAATTTTCGCCCTTTTTCAATGCCATCGTCGGCGGGCGTGGCACCGGTAAATCCACCGTGGTGCACGCCTTGCGTTTGGCTACGCTACGCGACGCGGAGATCATGGCGCTGCCTGAAAAAAGCGAGCCACGCGAGCGCTTTGAGGCCTTTCGCGCCATCGCGAAGGGCCGCGATGACCGAGGGGCGCTGAAGCCAGACACGATCATCCGTGTCGAATGGCAGCACGAGGCGACACGGCTGCGATTGTGCTGGCGCGACGGAGGGAAAACTGTTGACGTCGAGGAGTGGCGCGATGGGCAGTGGCAGCCTTCCGTTAGCCAGAGCGTCAATGCGACCCGTTTCCCCTTGCGCATTTTCTCCCAGGGCCAGATCGCGGCAATGGCGGGTGGAGGGCGTCAATCGCTGCTGACGATCATCGACGAGGCAGCTGACGTAGAGCCGCTCAAGCAGGCTTACGAGGAGGCGAGGCGTGCGTTCTTTGCTCAGCGCGCACGGCTGCGAGAGCTCGACGGCAAGCTCGGCGCGCTGCCGGAAGTCGGTCGGCGCCTGCAGGAGGTGGAAGTCAAGCTCAAGGCCCTGTCGCAAGCCGATCACGCCGCGGTGCTGCAAGCCTATGCGCGCGCGCAGCAGCAGCAGCGTGCGGTGGACGAGACGCTGACTCAACTGCGCGAGGGCGTGAGTGTGTTGCGCGACGCCGCCGGGCGCCTGCTGCTCGATGACTGGTTGCCGCAGCATTTCACCGAGGCCGACGCTGACTTGCTGACTTGGCGGGCTGAGGCCGATGGCTTGATGGCGAAGGCGCGACAGCGGCTGGAGCAGGAGGCGGCAGCGCTCGATGAAGGCATTGCCAAGCTCTTGGGCGATGCGCGCTTGGCGGCCTGGCGTGCTCGCGCCGAGGTGGCTCGCGAGCGACACCGGAACTTGCAGGCGCAGCTCGCCACCCAGGGCGTGGCCGATCCGCAGGCCTTTGCACGACTGACGAACGAACGCCAGCAATTGGAAGCGCAACTCAAGACGCTCAAGCAGATGCAGGCGGATCGGGCGACGCTGGCGCAACAGATCGAAGCGCAGCAGGCGCTGGTGCTGCAACGCCGTCAGTCCATCACGCAGCGGCGGCAAGCGTTCCTTCAAGAGCGGCTCGCCCAGAACCCTCATGTGCGCATGAACGTTGTGCCGTTTGGCTTCGACCCGTTGGTGATCGAGCGCAGCTTGCGAGAGTTGATCGATGTCGCGGACGACCGCTTTGCTGAAGATATTTGGGAGGCCCGCGATGGGGGACCGGACAAAGGTCTCGCCGTGGATGTGGCAGGCGCCAGTGACAAGATCGCGGCCATCCGTCAGGTACGGGACCGACTGCTCGAGCCCGACAAGAGCTTTCATGGCAAGTTCCGCAATTTCTTGAACAAGCGCTGGGAAAAACCGGAGTGGGCCGACCACGTGCTCGTCTGGTATCCGGAGGACGATCTCCGTATCGAGTATCAGCGCGACAACAGCTGGTACGCCATCAGCGAAGGCTCGCAAGGTCAGCGCTCGGCGGCGTTGCTGGCCTTTTTGCTCGCTTTCGGTGAAGAACCTATTGTGCTCGATCAGCCCGAAGACGATCTGGACAACCACCTGATTTACGACCTGATCGTGCGCCAGATTCGCGAGAACAAGCTGCGCCGGCAGCTCATCGTCGTCACCCACAACCCCAATGTGGTCGTCAATGGTGACACCGAACTGGTGCATGTGATGGCGTTCGGGCGCGGCCAATGCTTCGTTCAGCAACGCGGCGCCTTGCAGGATCAGGCCGTGCGCGAAGAGGTCTGCCAGGTGATGGAAGGTGGGCGCGAGGCGTTTGCCCGTCGCTGGAAGCGTTTGGGAAAAGAGGTTTGACATGCTCGCAAGCCGCACGGAGTTGTTGGAAAAAATTCGCCTGGGGGAAGACAGTTTTCTCGAACTGAAAGAGGTGAAATTTGCCGGCGGCAAAGTCCGTGGGCCAACACAGGAAGACCTGGCCGACGAGCTGGCAGCTTTTGCCAACAGTGCGGGCGGCGTGCTGTTGCTTGGCGTCGACGACAAATCGCGGGAAGTGGTGGGGATTCCCGTTGAGCAGCTAAATGCCGTAGAAGCACTGGTGCGAAACGCCTGTGAAGACTCGATCAAACCGCCGTTGGCGCCCATCATCGAGCGCATCACGTTACCTGATTTCAGTGGCGTAGAGCGTCCCGTGGTGCGGGTAGAAGTGACCCGCAGCTTGTTCGTGCATCAAAGCCCCGGCGGCTATCTACACCGCGTGGGCTCATCCAAGCGCCCGATGCCGCCTGACTATTTGGCACGTCTGTTCCAGCAGCGCAGCCAGTCGCGGTTGATTCACTTCGACGAAACACCCGTGCCGCAGGCAACCTTTGCCGACCTGGAAGAGGCGTTGTGGCGACGGTTCGTACCGACGCGAAGCGCTGAGTCACCGGAGGTGTCGTTATCCAAGCTTGCGATGGCCGCTCGAGACGAGCATGGCGTGTGGCGTCCGACGGTTGCCGGTCTGCTCATGGCAAGCCGTCACCCAGAGCACTACCTGTCGGGTGCCATCGTGCAGGCCGTGGCTTACGAGGGCACAGAGGTCGTGCCCGCAGGCGAGGGGATTTACCAACGGGATGCGCAAGACATCACCGGCCCCCTGGATGAGCAGATACGCACCGCTTGTGCCTTCGTGCGCAAGAACATGCGGATAGCAGCGTACAAGCGTGCCGAGGGCGGCCGGGTAGATGTGCCGCAGTACGACCTGACGGCAGTATTCGAAGCGGTCACCAACGCTGTTGCCCATCGTGACTATTCGATGGCCGGCGCCAAAGTGCGACTGCGCCTGTTCGCTGACAGGCTGGAGCTGTATTCGCCCGGGATGCTGCCCAACACGATGACGCCTGAGAGCATGCCTTACCGGCAAGTGTCACGCAATGAAGCAGTGACCTCGCTGCTAGCGCGCTGTCCCATCGGCGACGTCGAGCTTGCGAGCTATCGCAGCCATATCATGGACAAGCGCGGTGAGGGAGTGCCCATCATTCTGCGGCGCAGTGAGGAGCTGTCCGGCAAACGCCCTGAATACCGCTTGATCGATGACAGCGAGCTGGTACTGACGATCTATGCCGCTCGCGCGGAGGAACAAGAATGACACTCAAACCCTGGCGCGAAATCGCCGTCCCCCACGAAGACGTGCTCAAGGGCACGTTCCAGCAGGCCGAGTTCGCGGCCGATCTGTCGCGCGTGCATGCGGGCACCGCCACAGCCGAGTATCAGGACCCGGCGCTGTTCTTCCAGCGCACGTTCATCACCGAAGGGATGCGCCTGCTGCTCGATTCGGTGGTCAAGCGCCTGGCCGGCAAGGGCGGCGACCCGGTCATCCAACTGCAAACCGCCTTCGGCGGCGGCAAAACGCATACCCTGCTGGCGGTCTATCACCTCGCCAAGGGCGAGGCGGTGACCAGTGATTTGCCGGGAGTGCCGGCCATCCTCGATGCGGCAGGGGTGACCGAATTGCCCAAGGCGCGCATCGCGGTGCTCGATGGCATCAAGTCCTCGCCCAACCAGCCGGTGGTGCGCGACGGGCAAACGATCCGCACGCTGTGGGGCGATCTGGCCTGGCAGCTGGGCGGCGCGGAAGGCTATGCGCTGGTGGCCGATGCGGACGCCTCGGGCACCTCGCCGGGCAAGGCGGTGCTTGAAACCTTGCTT
This sequence comes from Candidatus Acidiferrales bacterium, assembly GCA_035573755.1. Classification (GTDB taxonomy): domain Bacteria; phylum Pseudomonadota; class Gammaproteobacteria; order UBA5335; family UBA5335; genus Macondimonas. The sequence goes on along the minus strand of DATLZY010000016.1, from coordinate 28,442 downwards.
GCGCGTTGTGCGCCGTGCGTGATCCTGATCGATGAGCTGGTGGCCTACGTGCGCCAGTTCGAGGAAGGCAAGACGCTCACCGGCGGGACGTTCGACTCCAACCTGTCGTTCGTGCAGGCGCTGACCGAAGCGCTGAAGGCAGTCCCCACGGCGGTGCTGCTGGCATCGCTGCCGGAGTCCGACAAGGAAGCCGGCAGCCAGCGCGGCGTGAAGGCGCTGGAGGCGCTGGCGCACTACTTCGGCCGCGTGCAGGCGCTGTGGAAGCCGGTGGCCACCGAGGAGGCGTTCGAGATCGTGCGGCGGCGGCTGTTCGCCTCGATCAACGACAAGCTGGCGATGGAGTCGGTGTGCCGTGCCTTCGCCGACTTCTACACCGCCAACCGCGACGACTTCCCGCAAGAAACGCAGGAGAGCCGCTACGTCGAGCGGCTGATGCACGCCTACCCGATCCACCCCGAGGTGTTCGACCGGCTGTATGAAGACTGGTCCACGCTGGACGGCTTTCAGCGCACGCGCGGCGTGCTGAAGCTGATGGCCAAGGTCATCCACCGGCTGTGGAAGGACGGCAACAACGACCTGCTGATCCTGCCGGGCAGCCTGCCGCTGTACGACGCCGATGTGCGCAACGAGGTCATCTACTACCTGCCCCAGGGCTGGGACCCGGTGATCGAGCGCGATGTGGACGGCGAGCGCGCCGAGACCACCGAGATCGAGAACCGGGACACCCGCTTCGGCAGCGTGCAAGCCTGCCGCCGTGCGGCGCGCGCGGTGTTCCTGGGCAGCGCGCCCAGCACCACGAACCAACTGGTGCGGGGCCTGGAACTGGAACGCGTGCTGCTGGGCGTTGTCCAGCCGGGACAGCCGATCGGCTTGTTCAAGGACGCCCTGCGGCGCCTCTCCGACCGGCTGCACTACCTCAACCACGCCAACAACCGCTTTTGGCTCGACACGCGGCCTAACCTGCGGCGCGAGATGGAAGAGCGCAAACGTCGCTTCCAGGACAAGGAGGACGTGTTCCCGACCGTCCGCGAGCGCGTGCAGCGCAGCTTCGCCAGCGGCGTGTTCGGTGGCATCCATGTGTTCACCGACAGCGGCGACGTGCCCGACGACTGGGCGCTACGCTTGGTGGTGCTGCCGCCGGATGCGGCCTTTAGCAAGAGCGGCCAGAGTCTTGCCATCGACCGCGCCAGCGAGATCCTGAAGAAGCGCGGCGAGCAGCCCCGTTTCAAGCAGAACCGGCTGATCTTCCTGGCTGCCGACTACGACAGCGTGAGTCGGTTGAAGGACCACGTGCGCTCGTTCCTGGCATGGCGCAGCATCGTGGCCGACTACAAGGACAACCGTATCGTCCTCGACAACCTGATGGCCAGGCAGGCGAACGCGAGCCTGGAACAGGCCGAGGAAACCGTGCGGCGCATGATCCGCGAGGCCTACAAGTGGCTCTTGACGCCGCTGCAGGAGGCGCGGCCCGGCAAGGGCCTGTCCGACGTGATGTGGGAACATTTCCCGCTCAACCCGAGCGCGCCGAACTGGTCGCAGGAAATCGAGCGCGTGCTCAAGGAGAACGAGCTGCTCATCAGCGAATGGGCACCGATTCATCTGGCGAAGGTTTTGCGCGACTGGTTCTGGAAGGATGATGCCAAGGAAACCAGCGCCCTCAACGTCTGGCAACAGACCTGCCAGCAGCTCTACCTGCCGCGCCTGAAGGACGACACGGTCTTCCGGACTACGATGGCCGCGGGCGCGGAAAGTCGCGAGTTCTTCGGCTTCGCGCAAGGCAAGGAAGACGGCCGCTACATCGGCTTCAGCTACGGCAAGCGCACCTCACCGATCATGGACGCGTCGCTGCTGCTGATCGAGCCGGTAACTGCAGCGGCGTATGCCGAAGCGCAACGTGCCGCCGAGGCGGCCGCACGTGCAGAGGCCGCCGAGGCCGGTGGCAGTGCGGCAACGACGACCGTTGCCGCCGGTGGCGGCACGCCCCGCGCGCAGGACTCGGCCAAGGGTGGCTATGCCACAGGCGGCGGCACTGCGCAGCAGGCGGTCAAGAAGCAGTTCTACGGCAGCATCGAGCTCGACCCGTTTCTCGCCAAGAAACAATTCGCCGATCTGGTGGACGAGGTTGTGCAGCAGTTCATCCTGCGCCCCGGCGTGAAGGTGCGGATCGCCGTCGAGATCCAGGCTGAAGCGACCACCGGCTTCGACGATGGCCTTCAGCGCGCGGTGAAGGAGAACTGCAACGCGCTGAAGTTCAAGAACGCCGAGTTCGAGTCGGGGGAATGAAGGGATTCTGTTTCCTGGCGCACCACGTCTGATCGATGCGGTCGTCGTGGTATAGGCCTTGGGGCGTTTGGGGCCGGAGACTAAGTGTGTAGCGATTGAATCGGGCAATAAAAAAGGCCCAGAGGTGATCCGAGCCTTTCGATTTGGTGGAGCGGAGGAGGATCGAACTCCCGACCTTCGCATTGCGAACGCGACGCTCTCCCAGCTGAGCTACCGCCCCAAATGAACGGACTAATATAGCGGATTCGGCGCGCTTGCGATAGCGTCGGGCGGCGTTTTCATGGCGCGCTGCCGTAGCCGGTGAGTTCGACGTAACCCTGCCCGGCGATGGGGCGGCCGTGCTGCTCGCCGCGGGCACTGACAGCGCCTTCCCAGTAGCGCACGGCGAGATTCAGTTCCTGATCGGCGAGGATCGGCTGCAGTTCGAGCCGTAGGTTGCGAGCCGGCAGCGACAGCTCCCAGCCGGCGGGATAGCGGATGCCGGTGTGCGGGCTGCGCCAGTGGCCCGTCTCGCGGAGCCGGACGTCGCTCGCGGCGAGCGGTTGGCTTGTTCCGTCCGGTTCGACCCAGATGCCGTAGTCGAAGGGATTCGGCGCGCCGTCGCGGCGGCGGATGCGGCAGAACATGAGCTCGCTGCCGTCGTCGAGCTGCAGCCCGAACCAGTCCCAGCCGCTGCGTTCCGGCCCCAGGGCGGAGGTGCCCCATTCCCGGTCCATCCACGATTCGCCCTCGACCGCGAAGCGCTCGCCGTTCAGCTCGAGCGTGCCGCGCGTGGGCAATCGGGTCAGGCTGTAGTAATAGGACGCATCGCCGGGCTCCGGCCCCTTGCGGCTGAGGCCGGCCTCGCCTTGCAGCACGGGCGGCTTGCCCGCGTCCAGCTCGAGGGTAAGCGCCACCGGCCCCTCTGCAGCGCGCAGCAGCAGCGGCGGGGTCGCAAGCGTCGGGTCGGCGTCGGGCCGGGCGGCGAGCGTCCAGTCGTCCAGCCAGATGCGCAGCGGCGCGGCGCTGGCGCCGGCCATGTCCAGGGCCGCGCGGTTGAAGCGCTCGAAGGCGTGAAAGCGCCGGCCTTCCGGGTCGGTGAGCGCCAGATGGGCCATGTAGATCTGCCGCGTGGCCCAGGCCGATGGGCGCGCGGGCATGTCGGGGGCGAGCGCCACGCGAAAAAAGGTCAGCTCATAGCCGAAGCGCCGGCCTTGCGCGGTGCGCAGGTGGCCGGTGACGTACCACCATTCGCTGGCGGTGTCCGGATGCGGGCCGTGATCCTCCGGAAAGCGGAAGGTGCGCGGTGCCTCGGCTCGCGCAAAGCCCGCAGTCGCCTGCACGAAGGCGCGGTTGAGGTCGATCTGCCCGCCCGGCGCGGGCGGCGGCGCGGGGCGGTGCCAGATCAGGGCGAGAACGAGTCCCAGCAGGAGCAGCACCAGACCAACCCGCGCGCGGCGCATCTCAATCCTCCCGCAAGGCCAGGGCCGGCGGCGTGCGCCCCATGCGCCAGGCCGGATAGGCGCCGGCGATGAGCGCCGCCAGCACGGCGAGAACCAGCGCCTGCACCAGCAGCTCCGGTGCCACCTTGAAAGCGATGGTCCAGCCGAAGGCGCGCTGGTTCACCGCGCCGGTGAGCACCGCGGCCAGCGCCAGGCCGACCGGCACGGCGAGCAGGCCGGCCGCCGCGCCCATCAGCGCCGTTTGCAAGGTTACCCAGCGCCGCACCTGCCCGGGCGTCATCCCCAACGCGCGCAGCACGGCGCATTCGCGTGTGCGTTCCAGTTGCAGGGCCATCAGTGCGCTGGTGACGCCGACCAGGCTCACGATCAGGGTGAGCAGGCGCAGCACGCCGGTCACGGCGAAGGTGCGGTCGAAGATCTGCAGCGAAAACGCCAGGATGCCGGCGGTGCGCATAACCGAGAGCGGCATGTCGGGCGTGGCCAGCGCCTGAATCTGCGACACCAGCGCCGCTTCATCGGCGCCGGGGGTGAGATAGAGCCCGATGCCGGTGACCCCCGGCCGCTGCCAATGCTGCTGGAACACGCGCTCGTCCATCAGCAGATGGCCCTGATCCGAACCGAAATCCTGATAGATCCCGACCACTTCGAAGGCGCGCCAGCCGCGATCCGTGGCCAGTTGCAGCCGGTCGCCGACTTTCAGTTGGCGGTGCCAGGCCAGCGGCTCGCTGGCGAGAACGGCGGGGACCTCGCGCGCCGCATCGGCGAGCGCGGCAAAGGCGCGCGCCGGATCGCCGCCCAGCAGTTGCAGCGCGCCGCGCAGCGAGGGCCGGAAGGTGGCCGCCGAGACGCCGACGGGGCCGTCGGGCGTGTCGATGGGTGCCGCGCGGATGCCGACGACCTCGGCCATGCCCGGCAGGGCCGCGAGGGTCGGCAACAGGCTGTCGGGCAGGCGCGCGCCGCGCGGCGCGCCGCCGCCGGGCGAGACGTAGATCTGCGCGCTCAGGGTGCGTTCCAGCCAGGTGCTCACGCTGTCGCGGAAGCTGTGGATCATGGTGCCCACTCCGACGGCGGTGGACAGCGCCACGGTGAGCGCCGCGATGGCCAGCCCCGTGCGACTCAAGGAACGCACCACGCCGCGCGCCGCCATGCGCAGCAGCAGCCCCCGCCCCGCGGGCAGCATGTGCGTCAGCAGCGCCATGAGGCCCACGGTGAGGGCCGGGACGACGAGGCTCGCGGCCAAGACCAGCGCCACCAGTCCCGCGTAGACCGGCAGCAGCGAGCGGCTCGGCCACACCAGCAGCGCCGGCAGAACGACCGCAGCCAGCAGCAGGCCGAAGGCGGCGAGACGCGGCACCAGACGGCGCATGCGCACTTCCAGATCCGAGCGGTTGAGCACCCGGCGCGGCGGGGTGCGCGCGGCCTCCCAGGCCGCCGGCAGGGCGGCGAGGACGCTGCCGCTCAGTCCGAGCAACACGCCCTTGGCCAGTCCCCACGGACTCAGGGCGAGCTGGGAAATCTGCAGCGTGTAATAGATGTCGTTGATGGTGCGCCCCACCAGTCCCACCAGGAACTGGGCCAGCGCCGTGCCGAGCAGCAGGCCCAGCAGCGTTCCCGCCGCGCCCAGCAGCAGGGCTTCGACGAGGATGGCGCGGAACACCTGCGCGCGGGTGACGCCGAGGGTGCGCAGCACGCCCAGGAGCGGCCGGCGCTGCACCACCGCGAAGCTCAGCGTGTTGTAGATGAGATAGAGGCCGACCACGAGCGCGAGCAGGCTCATCGCCATCAAGTTGAACTCGAAAGCGCGGGTCATGCCCTCCATCGCGCGCACGCGGCTGCCCGTGGTTTCCACCCGCAAGCCGGACGGCAGGCGCGCCTGCAGGGTCGCCAGCGCCGCCTCGCCGGCGGCGCCTTCGGGCAGGCGCACATCGATGCGGCTGATGCGCCCCGGCATGGCCAGCAGTTCCTGCGCCGCGGCGATGTCCATCAGCATCAGTCCGGACAGGTCGCGGTCCGTGCCCCGGTCCGGGAGGACGCCCGCCACGGTGACCGTGCCCTGACCCAGCGGCAGGCGCAGCACCAGCCGGTCGCCGGGCGTCACCTTGAGCGCCGCGGCGGCCTGCGCGGAAATCCACGCCTGGCCAGGCTGCGTCACGCCACGAATGGCACCGAGCAGGCCGCCGCCGTCCGCGCCGGGGCTGCCGCCTGCAGGCCCCATCTGCCCCCGGCCGAAAGCGAACTCGGCAGTGCCGTCGATGCCCAACAAACGGAAGCTGTGGCCAGGCCGGTCGGCCACGCTGACGGTTGCCTCGATGACGGGCGCCAGCGGCACACGCGCGCCGCCGAGCCGCAGGTCGCGATAAACCGTTTCGGGCAAGCCCTCGGGGCCGGCCAGAATCTGGTGCGTCGCCTCGCCGACCACGGCCGCCATGGAGGTTTTCAGGGCCAGCCGGGCGCTGGTGCTGGCCAGATCCACGGCGACGACCACGCCCACGCCGAGCGCGATGCCGACGACGGACAGCAGCGTGAGCCAGCGGTGCCGGATCAGGTGGCGCCAGCCGGCCCGGATATGGAGCGGGATCATGCGGCGCGCGGCGCTTCCGCCACCAGCCGGCCGTCCTGCAGGCGCAGGATGCGGTCGGCGTGGCGCGCGAGATCGGGGCTGTGCGTGACCAGGATCAGCGTCTTGCCGAACTGCCGCACCAGTCGGTCCAGCAGCTCGGCCACCCGATTGCCGGTCGCTGGGTCCAGGTTGCCGGTCGGTTCGTCGGCCAGGATCAGGTCCGGCTCGTGGATCAAGGCGCGCGCGACGGCCACGCGCTGCTGTTCGCCGCCCGAGAGCGTGTCGGGAAAGCGCGGGCCATAGCCGGCGAGACCGACCGCCTCCAGCAAGTCGGCCACGGCACGATCGGCCGTCGCCCCGCCGCGCCCGAGCAATTGCAGTGGCAGGCGCAGGTTCTCGGCCACCGTCAGCGTGGGCAGGAGGTTGAAGAACTGGAACACGAAGCCGATGCGCCGCCGGCGCAGCAAGGTGCGCTCGCGTTCGCTCAAGGCCGTGATATCGACGCCGCCCACGCTGACGGTACCAGCCTGGGGTCGGTCGATGCCGCTGATGAGATTGAGCAAGGTGGACTTACCCGAGCCGCTGCGGCCCACCAGTGCCACCGCTTCGCCGGCCGGGATGGTGAGCGCCGCATCGTCCAGCACGGCGTGCCAGCCGCCGGGTTCCGCATAGCCGTGACGCACGCCCGCGAGGCGCACCATGGGTTCAGCGTCGTTCACCCAGCCGCTCCAGATCGACTTGGCCCGTGTAGCTGAAAGGAATCGGCGGCAGCCACGGCAGAGCCAGCTCGATTTCGCCCGTGATGCGATACGCCAGCGTGGGGCGCGGCGCCAGCAGCGCGCTGACCAGGGACCCGGCCAGCTTCAGCATCGACAGGCGCACGTCGACATCGAAGGTGGTGGCATCGCGCGCGGGGATGCGGAAGGGCTCGGCGGTCTGGCCCTTGGCAAAGCGCTGGCCGGACAGCTCCACGCGATAGCGGAAGGCCCGCACCCCCAGCGCGATGCGGTTGGGATTGTGCAGGCGGATGGCGAGCTGGCCGCGCTGCTCCATCAGGCTCATCTGCCGCAGCTTCAGGCCGGTGACGGAGATTTCCGGCGTCTGGACCCAGCGGCGCAGCAGCCGGACGGCCCACTGCTTGAGGCGGTTGCGCAGCCCGGGCCGAGCCGGTGTCGGCGCGGTGGGGGCGTGAGTTTCATCGTGATCCAGATCCATCTGGACGACCCTCCTGGTGAATTCGGGCCAAAGTGGGGGCTCAGCGCGCCCGATTCAAGGCCACCTCGCCCTTGCGGGCAAACGGGAAGGGCCCGGTCATGGGCAGGTTGGGTTCCACCTCGCCGCTGATTTCGTAGTCCACGCGCCCGTTGAAGTTGGTGAGCATGTTGGCAGCCTGGCCGGCGAGTTCCAGTGCGTTGGTGCGTACCTGCAGCTTGATGTCGGTGGCGCCCTTGGCGGGCACCGTGAAGGCCTCGTCGGTTTCGCCCTCGGCCACGTTCAGGCCGGCCAATGCGATCTTGTAGCGCACCGCCTTGACCGGCAAGGGCACCGGGTTGGGATTGGCGACATGCAGCACCAGTTGCGTGCGCTGGCTCAACAGGCCCAACTCCATCAGGCGCACTTCACGCAGGCTGATCGAGGGGCGCTCGAGCGTCTGTTCGACCAGCGTGCGACAGCCAGTCGCCGTCACGGCGAAGGCGGCCAGAAGAACGAGAGCAAGCCGGCGATACACGTGCATGGCGCGTCCTGGAGTGCGAGAGGCAAGGGCGATCATCTTATCTTATCCATACTGATCCGCAGCTACGGTCCGGTGCACTGCTCGCTGGCGTGCCCTTCGGTCGTTGACCGAACGGCACTAAATGAAATGAATGAGGATTCGCCCGGACGGCGAGGCAGGGTCGCCCGAGCATGGAAAAAAAACGGCGTCCCGTGCATGATTGGCCGCGTGAAAACCTGAGCTTTCGCGCTCATCTTCCCAGATCGACGGAACTTGCCGGCGCCTTTTCCGGTCCCTCTGGGTCGCGCCTGAATGAATCCGATTTCAAAAAGTCCTCATTTCTGGATACTGCCCATGCATGATGCTCGATTCCCAACGCTCCGGCGTGCCCGCTCGGTTTGGGCCCGACTGCTGCTCGGTTTGGCGATGATGGCGATACTCAATGTCGATGCCTTTGCAGGCCAGTTCTTCGGCTTCGAGCATGCGGTGGAGATTGCCCGGCGACGTGTCGCCCAGCCTTACGCCGAGCTGCCCTCGAACGTGCCCCGGCCCCTGAGCGAGCTGGACTTCCAGAACTACTACGGCCGCATCCACTTCCGGCCGGAGAAGGCGCTGTGGGCGGATGCCGGGCTGCCGTTCCAGGTCCAACTGTTTCATCCGGGCCACTACTTCACCCGCCTGGTGAAGGTGAACGTCATCGATGAAAAGGGCGTGCGGCAACTGCCCTTCGACCGGGAGCTGTTCCAGTACCTTGATCCCGTGCTGCGCGACGCCGTGCCACCCGCGTTCGGCTACGCCGGGGTACGCATCCACAGCCCCCTGAACGTGCCGGGCCGGTACGACGACCTCATCGCCTTTCTGGGCGGCACCTATTTCCGTGCGCTCGGCAAGGGCCAGCACTATGGCCTGTCGGCCCGTGGCGTGGCCCTGGACACCGCCGAACCGGGTGGTGAGGAATTCCCGCATTTCACCGAGTTCTGGCTGGTCAAGCCCGCGGCCAATGCGGAGACCATCGAGGTGTTCGCGCTGTCCGAAAGTCGGCGCATGGTCGGCGCGCATCGCTTCGTCGTCCGGCCCGGCGACACCACGCTGGTCGATTGTGAGGTCGCGCTGTTCTTCCGCGGTGCGGTCGGCAAGGTGGGCATTGCACCGCTGACCAGCATGTTCTTCTACGGTGAGAACACCCCTCGAGAGCGCCAGCCGGGCGGGGCTGCTTTCTATCCGGAGGTGCACGATTCCGATGGATTGGCGATCCTTACCAGTGGCGGTGAGTGGATCTACCGACCGCTGACCAATCCTCAGCGGTTGCTGGTGAGTTCCTTCGCGACCCAGTCGCCGCGCGGTTTCGGCCTCATGCAACGCGATCGCGACTTCGCCAGCTATCGCGATCTCAGGCACGAATACGAACGTCGGCCGAGCCTGTGGGTGGAACCGCTCGAAGACTGGGGTAAGGGCCGGGTGGAATTGGTGCAGATTCCGACTGATTCCGACCAGAACGACAACATCGTCGCCTATTGGGTGCCGGATCGCGCCCCGAGTGCCGGCGATCAGGTGCGCATGCGCTACCGGATGCACTGGTTCGTCGATCCGACTGCCTTCCACCCCACCGGCATCGCTTCGGATACGCGCATGCGCACCCTCTCCAACGGCGGGCGCCGTTTCGTGGTCAGCTTCACCGGTCCGGCGATGGCCGCGCTCGACCCCAAGGCTCGGCCGGAAGCCGTGGTGACGGTGGGCGACGGCCGCGGAGTCTCCGACTTGCAGGTGCGGCGGAACCCGTATGATGGCGGCTGGTGGGCCGAGTTCACGGTCCCCTCTGGCGGCAACGCGCCGCTGGAGCTTCGCGCCTATGTCAAGAACGGCAACGACTTTCTGACCGAGACGTGGAGCTATCTGCTGGAGCCTTGATCGTGAGTGAGCCGCTGCGCTTCGAACACTGGTCCCCGACGCTCGAAGCCGTCCTGAGGCGCTATCTCACCGCGACGTCCGTGCCCGTGAGCGAACATGCCGCTCTCCTGATCGGAGTTGCTCTGGCGCTGGGATCGCAGTCGGCTCGCGGCGATGAAGCCGCCTTGCCGCTGTTGATTCAGGCAGTGCAGGGCTGGCTTGCGGCGCACCATCGGGCTCCCATCGATATGCCGGCCATCCACCGCGGCGCAATGCTGTCGCGGTCACTTAAGCCGCTCCCTTGGGGCGCGCTGTTGCGCCATGCGACGCCTGGAGGAGATGACACGACCGCCACGGCCGCCGAAGCCACGATCCGGGACCGATCATGAGACAGACTGCATCGTCCGCGCCACATGACGCGACGCTTGGCGACTGGCGCCGGGTCGCGCGCTGGCGCCGCGTGTTTCTGACACTGCTGGTGGCGGCGCCCACCTTCCCAGCAGCCTATGTCATGGCGCGTGTGTTGCCGGGACCGCAGGAATTCTTCCTGCGTCTGTCGCTGCTGGCGATTTTCATGATCCTGTTCGCCTGGATTGCGATGGGCTTCTGGACCGCCATCTTCGGCTTCATCGCGCTGCTCACGGGCCGCGACCGCTTTCTGGTGCGGGCCGATCCGGCGCAACCGCTGTCACGCGAGGCCCGCACAGCTCTGTTGATGCCGGTGTGCAACGAAGACCCGCAGCGGGTGTTCGCCCGCTTGCGCGCGACCTGGCTGTCGCTGCAGGCCACGGGGCAAGGGGAGCAGTTCGCGTTTTTCGTGCTCAGCGACACGCGCGAGCCGGACGTGCTGGTCGAGGAAGAGCGCGCCTGGGCCCAGGCCGTGCGCGAACTGGGCGCCGAAGGGCGCATCCATTACCGCCGCCGTCGCGTCAACCTCAAGCGCAAGAGCGGCAACGTGGCTGATTTCTGCCGTCGCTGGGGACGCGATTACCGCTACATGGTGGTGCTCGACGCCGACAGCTTGATGGACGGCGACACGCTGATCCAGCTCGTGCGGCGCATGGAAGCCCATCCGCGCATCGGCATCCTGCAGGCCATTCCGCTGATCGTGAACGCCACCACGCCGCTGGCGCGCATGCAGCAGTTCGTGCAACGTCTGTGCGGCCCCATGTTCACCGCCGGACTCAACTTCTGGATGATGGGCCACGCCACCTATTGGGGGCACAACGCGATCATCCGCGTGGCGCCGTTCATGGCCCATTGCGGCCTGCCGCGGCTGCCGGGCGCGCCGCCCTTGGGTGGCGACATCCTGAGCCACGATTTCGTCGAGGCGGCCTGCATGGTGCGCGGCGGCTGGGAAGTATGGTTGGCCTACGACCTGCAGGGCAGCTACGAGGAAACGCCGCCCACCCTGCTCGATGAACTGCAGCGTGACCGGCGCTGGTGCCAGGGCAACCTGCAGCACTTGCGTCTGCTGCGCGCCAGCGGCTTTCATCCCTTGCATCGCGGGATGTTTTTCCACGGCGCCATGGGCTATGTCTCGGCCCTGTTCTGGTTCGCTTTCCTGTTTCTGGGCACGGTGCTCACTGCCGTGGCCGCATTCACGGGACATCAGTATTTCACCCCCGGCGGCGGCCTGTTCCCGGTCTGGCCGGTGGCACGAACCTCCGAGGCCATCACCCTCATGATCGCCACGCTGGTGATGCTGTTCCTGCCCAAGACGCTGGGCGCGGTTCTCGCCATCAGCCGCCGCTCGACCCGCGAGGCCTTCGGCGGTGCCCGACGGGTCTTTGCGGGGCTCTTGGCCGAACTGGGCGGATCGGTGCTCATGGCGCCCATCCGCATGGTGTTCCACACGCGCTTCGTGCTCTATACGCTGTTCGGCCAGAGCGTGCGCTGGGCAGGGCAGAACCGCGGCGACGAAGGCACTTCCTGGGGCACGGCGCTGCGCCATCACGGCTTCGGCACCCTGCTCGGGCTCACCTGGGCCGGCGTGGCCTGGGCAGTGGAGCCGGTGTTCTTCCTGTGGCTGTCGCCGGTGATGGCGGGGCTGGTGCTGTCCATCCCGATCTCGGTCTACTCCAGCCGGGCTAGCCTAGGCAGCTGGCTGCGGCGGCGCGGACTGTTTCAGGTGCCGGGCGAGTTGGAGCCGCCCGCTGTGGTGCGTGCCAGCCGCGAGGAGCCGCGCATCGAGCCGGCCGTCGGCTCCGGTTTTCTTGCCGCCGTGGTCGATCCGCAGGTGCATTTCCTGCATTTGAGTCTGTTGCGCGATCCGCACGGCACGCGCCGGCCGCGTCGGCCCGATCTGCGCGATCGCGCTTGGGAGCAGGGGCCGGCAGCCCTGAATGCCAACGAACGCCGCCTCCTGCTGGGGGATAGCGCCAGCCTGAGCTGGCTGCACCGGCACATTTGGTCCGGCGCCGAGCCTGAGCGCGCGGCTGCCTGGGGCGCGCCGCCGCTGAACATGCCGGCCGCTGTGGCCTGACAGGCGGGGCGACGCCAAAGCGAGCGGCGAATCTCAGAGGGCAGGGCGGCGTTTGCAATGGCCGACAGCCGATGAGCCGGGTGCGCTCGGCGCGCCGAGGTGTCGATATCCCAACGACAGGAAGTCGTTTCGATGTATCGGAAAATTCTGCTTGTCTACGATTGTTCGACATTCAGTCCCGCATTGCTTCACCGATCTGCCGAGCTGGCGCAGCTGTGCCAGGCGCATCTGCAGATCGTGGGCATCGTCACCACCACCGGCGCCATGGCGATCGCCGAGGCCGTGGGACCGCCGAATGTCTGGGCACGTGAGAAGGCCGATCTGAAACGGGCGATTGATCCGGTGGTGGCGTCGCTTCAGGCGCAAGGACTGGAGGTGTCGGCTTTCATCCGCCGCGGTGCGCCGGCCGAGCAAATCGCGGCCCATGCCCATGACATGGGTGCCGATCTGGTGATCGTGGCCCATGATCATCCGACGATCATGAGCCGCTGGTTGCAGAGCGCGCGCGATGTTCGCTTGCTCGACCGGCTCCCTTGCAGCCTGCTGGTCGTCTCTAGCGCTTCGTGAAAAACCGTTTGCTGGTTGCGCATGGACAGAGAGCTGCGTCTTGGATCACTCGGTTCTCTTGACACGCCTTGTGGTAACTGCCTGTCGCCTAATCAGCCGCCAGCTTTCGAGCGTTTTGCGCCACGCGGTCGCAGTCGCTCGGGCGATATCCAAGTCGTCGAGGGACTGGGAGCCACGGGAGACGGGGAGCTGCAGAATCCAGCCGTGCGGGCGAACATCAAACCTGGACGGTGCTCCGATATTCGGCGTATATTCGCTCCCTGCTCGATTTGGCTGCCCATGCTTGTCTTGCCTAATTGGCCAGAAGTGCCAACCACGGGTCGTTATTGATAGCCATTTTGATGGCTGGTGGGGCAATCCCGAGATTGGGTGCTGCGCTTTTCAAGCGCGTCTTTCAAGTGGTATGCCTGAACGTACCATCCGCAGAGGCGATGCTGCTACGCGAAGATGGCACACTTGGTCATCGTGTCCATGAATGGCTCGGAGAGAGGTTCCAGTCCGTTTGGATCGACTGCCATGGGCGCTCCCAGCGCGGGTCGTTATGCCACTCGGCGTGAGGGTGCCAAAGACCTCACAGACGCGTTGAGCATTCCGTGATGGTGATATCGATGTGACATGCTCATGCGCCACATCGATTACAGAGATAGCCCAGGCTCGCATCTAGCAGCTCTGGTTGGCTCTCGTCACAGTTGCTGCATCGTATGTTCACCTCCATACCCACCTCCAAACCGGGTTGATCCGAACCCGACGGTTACAGCCGCCGGATCAGGAAGCGATGCCGACCCTCGCGAACGTCGCTGGACATGAGCTGGTGCCCGGCATGTTCGACCCAGGCACGGATCTCGCGCGGGGCATGGGGCGCGTCGCTGATCACCGCGAGCACCTGCCCGACGCCAAGCTGTTCCAGCGCCTGTTTGACACGCAGGATGTAAAGCGGCGTGGGTACCCCGGATACGTCCAATTCCCGATTCTGAGCGCTCATGCTAGTGTCCCCTCCCACATCCCAGGCGTCCGGAACGATTTATCGGCCGGGCTCGTCTAATCTTGGCTTCCGTCGCCGCATTTCAAGTTCCATGAGGTTTTTGTGTCCGTGCGATTCGTTCGATATTCGGGCTGCATCAGTCTGATTTCGCTTGCCCTGAACCTGGCTGCTGCACCGGCCTGGTCTGCCAATGCCTTGCCCGACATGGGCAACAGCGTGGATGAGGTGCTGTCCCCCGCAGACGAAGCGCGGCTGGGCCGCGAGGTCATCCAGCAACTCAGAGGCATGAACGCGCTGCTGGACGACCCCCTGATCGATCGCTACCTGCAGTCGCTGGGTCAGCGCCTGGTGTCACAGAGCAGCGCTGCCGGCGATCCCTTCCTGTTTTTCGCCGTCCGTGACGGGCGGGTGAACGCCTTTGCCCTGCCGGGCGGCTATGTCGGCGTCAACACCGGACTGATCGTGCTCACCCGCAACGAGAGTGAACTGGCCGGCGTGTTGGCCCATGAAGTCTCGCACGTGGCCCAGCGTCACATCGCGCGGCGCATGGCCGACAGCCGCCAGGCCAACATCCTGACCGGCGCCGCGACGCTGGCGGCCATCCTGGCCGGTGCCAGTGCGGGCAGCGGGCAGATGGTTCAGGGGGCCATCTCGGCCGGCATGGCCGCAACGGTGCAAAATGCCATTTCCTTTACGCTGCAGAACGAGAAGGAGGCGGACCGGATCGGGATGCACCTGCTCGCCGATGCGGGCTTCGATCCCGCCGGCATGCCGAGTTTCTTCGAGCTCATGGCACAGCAGAGCCGCTATTACGAAACGGCTTATAGCGACTTTTTGCGCTCGCACCCGCTCAACACCGAACGCATCAGCGAGGCCACCGATCGCGCGCGCATGGTGCCCAACCGGCCGGCCAGCGTGGCGTCCTCACGTGCCTATGTGCTCGCCCGCAGCCGTGTTCGCGCGCTCACCGCCCAAGACCTCGTGGAACAGGAAACCGGCTTTCGGAGCGAAATCGATCGCGCCGACGGACTGGACGAGGAGGCTGCGCGCTATGGTCTCGGCCTGATTCTGCTGCGCAAGGCGCAAGGGCCGGCAGCGCTGGAGGTGTTCACCGCCCTGATCAAGGCCCATCCGGAGGTACCGGAGTACCGTCTGGGGCTGGCCGAGGCGCAGCAGGCCAGTCAGGATACTGACGCAGCGCTGGCGACCTACCGGCAGTCCCTGGCGCTGTTCCCGGATGACAGCGTGCTGTCGCTGGACTACGCGCGCACGCTGCTGATCCAGGGCGATGCCGCGGCCGCCTATGCGCAGCTCGAGCGTTTGCCGGCAGCGCCTGAAATCATGACCCGCCGGCTGCGTCTCCTGGCTCAGGCGGCCGAGCAACTGGGCCGCAAGGGCGAATCCCATGCCCATCTGGGCGAGTATCTGGCGCTGCAGGGGCAGACGCGCGAGGCCATTGCCCAGATGAGCTACGCGCTGAGGGAACCTGATCTCGACGCCGGCGAGCGCCAGCGCGTCGAAAGCCGGCGCAAGGCGCTGCTGCAGGAGATGCGGGACGCGCGGGACCGCTGAGCCGCCCCGCCTCGCGTTCAGGCCGCGATGCCGCTGTGTCGCAGCAGCGCGTCGATGGAGGGTTCCCGACCACGAAACGCGGCGAACGACTCCCCGGCCGGCCGCGAGCCGCCGACCTCCAGAATCTCCCGCAGGAAGCGCTGCCCCGTGGCCGGATCGAACAACCCGGCTTCCTCGAAGGCGGCAAAGGCATCTGCCGACAGCACCTCGGCCCATTTGTAGCTGTAATAGCCCGCCGCGTAGCCGCCCGCGAAGATGTGCGAAAAGCTGTTGGCAAAGCGGTTCCAGGCCGGTGGATGGATCACGGCGACCTCTCGGCGCACCTGCTCCAGGATCTCCTGCACCCGACTGCCGGTCGCGGGGTCATAGTCGCGATGCAGGCGCAGATCGAACAGCGAGAACTCGATCTGGCGCACGAACTGCAGCCCCATCTGGAAATTGCGCGCGTCGCGCAGGCGCTCGAACAGCTCATCCGGCAACCGTTCGCCGGTGTCGACGTGTGCGCTGATGAGGTCCAGCACCTCCCGCTGCCAAGCCCAGTTCTCCATGAATTGACTGGGCAGTTCGACCGCGTCCCATTCCACCCCGTGGATGCCCGAGACCGGCAGATGGTCGACCGCGGTCAGCAGGTGATGCAGGCCGTGGCCGAATTCGTGGAACAGGGTCAGCACCTCGTCGTGCGTCAGGAGCGCAGGCCGATCGCCGACAGGCGGGGTGAAGTTGCCGACGATGAAGGCGACGGGGCGTTGCACCTCGCCCCCGATCCGCCGCCGGCTCACCGCATCGGCCATCCAGGCGCCGCCGCGCTTCTCGGCGCGGGCGTACAGATCCAGGTAAACATGACCGCGCAGATGATCCTCTGCATCGCGCAGCGCGAACAGCCTGACCTCGGGATGCCAGCGCTCTTCGGTGTCGACAACCTCGAAGCGCACGCCGAACAGCCGCTCGATCAGCCTGAACAGCCCGTCGATGACGCGCGGCGCCGGGAAGTAGGGCCGCAATTCCTCCTGCGAAATGCGGTGCCGCGCCTGCAGCAGCTTTTCGCTCCAATAGGCGATGTCCCAGGGCTCCAGAGCGTCGATGCCGCCCTGCGTGGCGGCGAACTGGGCGAGCTCGTTGCGCTCGGCGACGGCCACCGGCCGGGCCCGGGCCGCGAGATCGAGCAGGAAGCGCTCGACGCTGGCCACATCGGGCGCCATCTTGGTCGCCAGCGATTCCTCGGCGTAGTTGGCGAAACCGATCAGTTGGGCAGCTTCATGGCGTAGGGCCAAGATCTGCTCCATGATCGGCGCATTGTCCCAGCGCCCGGCTTGCGGGCCCTGATCGGAGGCACGGGTGGCGTGGGCGGTGTAGACCTCGCGGCGCAGCGCGCGGTCGTCGGCGTAGGTCATCACCGCCAGATAGGACGGCCCTTGCAGGGTCACCAGGTAGCCGTCGAGTCCCTGCTGGCGCGCGTTCTGGGCGAGTTGTTCGAGCGCCGTGGGCGGCAGGCCGGCCAGCCCGGCTGCGTCCTCGAAATGTCGCGTCCAGGCATTCGTGGCGTCGAGCACGTTCTCGCTGAACTTGTTGGAGGCCAGCGACAGGGCCTGCATGATCTCCTTGAAGCGAGCCTTCTGCGTTGGCGGCAGGGCCACGCCAGCGAGGCGGAAATCGCGCAGGGCGTTGTCGATCACGCGCCGCTGCGTCGCGTCCAGACCGAGCGCCTCGCTCTGGGCGGACAGCGACTGGTAGGCCGCGTGGAGCGCTTCGTTCTGCCCCACCTCGGTGGCATACTCGCTGAGCAGGGGCAGGCAGGCGTTGTAGGCCGCGCGCCAGGCCGGGCTGTCGCAGACCGCGCTCAAATGGCTCACCGGCGCGAACGCCCGCTCCAGCGCATCCTCGTGCGCCTCGATCGGCTCGACCAGATTGTCCCAGGTGTAGGGCGCGCCGGCGGCAAGCCGTTCGGCCAGTGCCTTGCGATTGGTTTCGATGAGTTGGCGCACGGCCGGCTCGGCGTGTTCGGGACGAATGCGGGAGAACGGCGGCAGTCCGGAGAAGTCGAGCAGGGGATTGTCATTCATGCGCGGCGGATTCCTGATACGGTGTCACGGGGGCGGTTGGCGTCACTCTAGCATCGGCCCGCGCCCCACGCCCATCCCGACGAGAGACCGCTCATGAGCCAACTGCAAACGTTCGATTGTGTGGTGCTGGGTGGCGGCAGCGGCGGCTTGGCCATGGCCAAGCGCGCGGCAGAACTCGGCGCCCGCGTGGCCCTGCTCGAGCCGGCGGCGCTCGGTGGCACCTGCGTTCATCGTGGCTGCGTGCCCAAGAAGATCCTCTGGAATGCCGCCGAAGTGGCCCAGCATCTGCATCACGCGGCCGACTACGGCTGGCCTGCACCCGCGACCGGGCCCTTCGACTGGGGCGGCCTCGCCCGCAAGCGCGCGGCTTATCTCGAACGGCTGCGCGGCGTCTACGCCGGTCAACTGGCACAACGCGGCATCGTGCATATCCCTACCGCCGGGGAACTGTTGGGCAACGGTCGGGTGCGCGCCGGGGCGCAGGTGCTGCAGGCGCCCGATGTCGTGATCGCCACGGGCGGTGTGCCCTACCGCCCGGATGTGCCGGGCGCCGATCTGGGACTCACCTCGGATGATTTCTTTGCGCTGCCGGCCTTGCCAGCACGCGCCGCGGTGGTCGGGGCCGGTTACATCGCCGTGGAACTGGCCAGCGTGCTCGCGGCGCTGGGCAGTGCGGTCACACTGTTCGTGCGCGGCGACCGGCTGCTCAAACACTTCGACGATCGCCTGGGCATGGCGCTGGCCGCGGCCTTCGAGCGGCAAGGTATCCGCATCGCGTTTCGGCACGCGCTGGCTGGACTGGAGCAGCAGGCCGACGGGCGAGTCGCCGTCATCGGTACGGACGGCGCGCGCGCCGCCTTCGATGCCCTGTTCTGGGCCACCGGGCGCGTGCCCAATCTCGCCGGGATCGGGCTCGACCGCGTGGGGCTTGCGCCCGATGACCAAGGCGTGCTGCGCGTCGATGCCGCCTCGCACACGGCGGTGCCCGGCGTCCATGCGATCGGCGATGTCACCGGCGAGCCAGCCTTGACGCCGGTCGCGATCGCCGCCGGTCGTCGTCTGGCGGAGCGACTGTTCGGCCATGGCGACCCGCCCCCGATCGATCCGGACACGGTGCCGAGCGTGGTGTTCACCCACCCGCCGCTCGCCAGCGTCGGCTTGAGCGAGGCGCGCGCACGGGAGCGCCACGGCGCCGCGGTGCGCGTCTACGAGAGCGCCTTCGTGCCGCTCTATCACGCCATGACCGAGGACAAGCCGCGCACGCTCATCAAGCTGATCACGGCAGGCGCCGAGGAGCGCGTCGTCGGGCTGCACATGCTCGGCCCCGGCGTCGATGAGGTGCTGCAGGGCTTTGCCGTCGCCATCCGCATGGGCGCGACCAAGGCCGATTTCGATCACACCATCGCCATCCACCCCACCACGGCCGAAGAGGTCGTGACCCTGCGCTGAAGAGATACTTCCCATGTCCGTGCGCCCCTATCTCGGCATTCATCCCACCCTCGGCGAACGGGTCTACATCGACCCGGACGCGACCGTCATCGGGCAAGTGGCGCTGGCGGAGGACGTGTCCATCTGGCCGGGGGCCGTCGTGCGCGGCGACGTCGAGCGCATCCGGATCGGCGCACGCAGCAACGTGCAGGATGGCGCGGTGTGCCACGTCACGCATGACGGGCCCTACACGCCCGGCGGCGCGGGGCTCGTGATCGCGGAGGAGGTGACGGTGGGTCACCGCGCGGTGCTCCATGCCTGCACCATCGGGCCACGCTGCCTGATCGGCATGGGCGCGCTGGTGCTGGACGGGGCGGTGCTCGATGCCGAGGTCATGCTGGGCGCGGGCGCGCTGGTGGCGCCGGGCAAGCACCTGGAAGGCGGCTGGCTCTATGTCGGAGCTCCGGCTCGCCCGGCGCGGCCCTTGCGTCCGGACGAACGTGATTTCCTGGCCTATTCGGCGGCGCATTACGTGCGCGTCAAGGACCGCTATCGCAACCCGCCCACGGGCTGATATGCATCGACAAGGGCACCAATCGGCGCGGAGCCGCTCTAACCGGCTCGGCCTTGTCGATGAGGATATACCATGAAAGTCGGCCATTGTGCGTGTGGAAACACGCTGTTCCTGCGAAATTCCTTCTGTTCGGCCTGCGGACGCACGGTGGGCTTTCTGCCCGACCGGCTGCAGATGGCCGCGCTCGAGGTCGTCGATGCGGGCTTTCTCGCGGCCGATGATCCTACACGCGTGTACCGCGCCTGCACCAATCAGGTGGAGCATGCGGTTTGCAACTGGTTCCTGCCGCCCGAGGATGACGGCGCACTCTGCGTGTCCTGCCGCCTGACGCAGACCATCCCCGATCTCTCGGTGCCCCAGAATCTGGACTACTGGCGCGCGCTCGAACAGGCCAAGCGTCATGCGCTCTATTCCCTGATGCGGCTGGGCCTGCCGGTGCGCAGCAAGATCGAGGATCCGGAGCAGGGCCTCGCCTTCGATTTTCTGGCCGACAAGGATCCGGAGAGCGAATTCACCGAGCCGCTGCCCGGGCAGGAGCCGGTGCTGACCGGTCACGACAACGGCCTCATCACCCTCAATCTGGCCGAGGCCGATCCAGTAGCGCGCACCCGTCATCGCCGTCATCTGGGCGAGGATTACCGCACCTTGCTCGGCCATTTCCGCCACGAGCTGGGGCATTACTACTGGGATCGCCTCATCGCGGGCACGGACCACGAGGCCGCATTCCGGGACGCCTTCGGCGACGAGCGGGCCGACTACGGCGCCGCGCTGAACCGCCACTACGAGCAGGGCCCGCCGCCCGATTGGCCCGAGCGCTTCGTCAGTGCCTACGCGACCATGCACCCCTGGGAGGACTGGGCAGAAACCTGGGCGCACTACCTGCACATGATCGACACCATGGACACGGCGGCGGACTTCGGTGTGCGCCTGCGCCGCATTCCGGGAGACGCATCCCCAGACCCCGAACTGCTCACCATCACCCTGGGGGAGGATTTCGCGGCGTTGATGGATCAGTGGCTCAGCCTCAGCGTCCTGACCAACGCGCTCAACCGCAGTATGGGGATCGAGGACGCCTATCCCTTCGTCCTGACCCCAGCGGTGCGCGCCAAGCTGCAGTTCGTGCACGAGGTCGTGCTGCAGAACGACGCCACCGCGACCGGGGCCGCCCCCTCATCATCCACCATAGGAGCGCTTTCATGGCTGCCGAAGATCTGTTCGCCCCAGTCCACATCGGGGACCTGAGCCTTCCCAACCGCATCGTGATGGCGCCGCTCACGCGCAGCCGCGCCCAGCCGGACAACACGCCGGGAGAGCTGGCCGCCCGCTATTACGCCCAGCGCGCCAGCGCCGGCCTGATCGTGAGCGAAGGCGTGGTCATCAGCCGGCAGGGTGTGGGCTATCCCAACGTGCCGGGGCTCTATACCGATGAACACGTGCGCGCCTGGCAGCCCATCACGGCAGCCGTGCACGCAGCCGGCGGGCGCATCTTCGCGCAGATCTGGCACGTCGGCCGGATCTCGCTGCCGGAATACCAGCCGGATGGCGCGCTGCCGGTCGCGCCGTCCGCCGTCTGCCCCAAAGGCCATGCCTTCACCTGGACCGGCCCCAAGCCCTTCGTCACGCCGCGGGCGCTGGATCGCGAGGAAATCCCGCTCATCGTCGCGCAATACCGGGATGCGGCGGCCCGGGCGCTGCAGGCCGGCTTCGATGGCGTGGAGATCCACGGCGCCAACGGTTATCTGATCGATCAGTTCCTGCGCGACGGCACCAATCGCCGCACCGACGCCTACGGTGGGTCCATCGAGAACCGTCTGCGGTTTCTGACCGAAGTGGTTGAGGCCGTCATCGAGGCTGTTCCTGCGCAGCGCGTCGGGGTGCGCATCTCGCCCGCCAGCACCGTCAACGACATGAGCGACAGCGATCCGCAGGCCCTGTTCAACGCCGTCGCCGAGCGCCTGTCCAGATACGCCCTGGCCTATCTGCACGCGGTGGAGTGGGCGCCGAATGAAGAAGCCCTGCCGGATTTTGATTTCCAAGCCCTGCGCCGGCGCTTCGGCGGATCATACATCGCCAACGGCCATTATGACCGGGCGCGCGCCCTGCAAGCGCGGGCCGAGGATCGCGCCGACCTCATCTCCTTCGGCCGGCTGTACATCGCCAATCCCGATTTGGTGGCGCGGCTGGCACAGGATGCCCCCCTCAATACCCCCGATCCCGCCACCTTCTACGGTGGGGACGCTCACGGCTACACCGACTATCCGGCGCTCTGAGACACGAGCCGATCCATGCAATCCGGCCGGCGATCCCTCCGGCCGGGCTGTCTGCTTGACCCGCGTCAATGCCTGCGTGCACCAAATGGCCCTAGGCTTGATCAAGCGCATTTCACCATCGAGGCATTACCAGGCAGGCGGTATACCTCGAGCGATTCATCCTGCCGTCAGGACATCACAACAAGCGTGAAGAGGGTCTCGAGGGTTGGCCATGCGCAGCCGCGCCGGGCCGTGATTCGTTCAGGAGGATGAACACCATGACGACTGCGATCAAAGAGGGACACTTCTGGGCATACGCCCGCTTTTACATTCTTCCGGCATTGGGTCTTTTGGCCTGCGGAGCGCTCATTCTGGGCGGCGCCGCCATGTGGCAGGTCACCTTGCTGTTTCTGGCGGTTTTTTTCCTGGGCGATCTGATACTCGGGGATGACGATCGAGAATATCACTACGCCCACCCGCAGATCTTCTACGCCATGATGTATTCGGTGGTACCGATCATCCTCGTGGCATTCGTGCTGTTCTGTTGGGTGGTGCGCCAAGCCACGATGCCGGGCGACTTCCTCGGTATTGCCGCCCTGGTGCAGCATCTGACTGGCTTCGATATGATCGCAGCCCATGCCGACAACGGCCTGTTGGATTATCTGGGAGCGACCGCTGCCCTGGTCGTCGCGACGGTCAACGGCGCCATCGTCATCGGCCACGAGCTGACCCATCGCACCGAGCAGCCCTTCTCGTTCTTCATGGGGCGGCTGGGAGAAGCCTTCAGCATGATGACGTATTTCTCCATCGAGCATCCCTATGGCCATCACTCGACGGTCGCCACCGCTGCCGATCCGGCCACTGCGGTGCGCGGCGAAAGCTTCTACCATTTCGTCTGGCGATCCATCATCGGGCAATATCGCAACTGCTGGCATCTGGAAGCCGAGCGCTGCCGCAAGATCGGAGCGGCGCCCTATGGCTGGCGCAACCGTCTGGTGCGCAGCTACGCCATGGAAGCGGCCATCGTGCTGTTCGCGTTCTGGGCCGCGGGGATCCTGGGGGTCGTGTTGTTTTTGATCAATGCGCTGGCGGTGCATGTCATCCTGGAATTGGCCAACTATACCGAGCACTACGGTTTGGTCCGCGATCCCGCCGATCCCGTCCAACCCCGGCATTCCTGGAATACCAACAACCGCGCCACCTACTGGTACACGGTTGGGATCGGCCGGCATTCCCACCATCATGCCGATGCCAGCGTCGAGTTCTGGAATCTCAAGCCCTACCCGGATGCGCCCATGTACGCGACCGGCTACATCACGGCTTTCCTGATCGCGCTGATTCCGCCGCTGTGGCACCGCATCATGACGCCCAAGCTGATCGAATGGGACCGTCACTGGGCCAGCGACCGTGAACGGGAATTGGCGCGGCAGGCCAATCTGCGCAGCGGCATCCCGGAACTGATGGATGCGGCCCGCGAAGCGGTGAAGCCTGCCGCGGCAGCATCCGCCTGACGCGATCGGCCCTTGCCAACCGGGAGTCCAGCTTCCAGCCGGGCTCCCCTCTCCTACCGATGGATTGCATCTTCCGGACGCGTTGCGCCGTTGATCGACGCGTCCTCTTTCACTGGGGCCTGCGCGCCCGCATCATGTCGTCCGTCGACTCTTCCCATACAGGCCATCGCTGCCATGAGCATCCTGCACCTGCCGCACGCACGCCCCCGCATCATATTGTTCGACTGGCATGCCACGCTGGTCGATACGCTGGACGCGATGTATCACGCCGTCGACGATGTGCTGCCGCACCTGGAGGAACTCGGTCTGCTGGAGCGGGTGCTCAAGCCCAGCCAGTCCAAGACCGTGGAAGATGCCAAGCTGGTGAGCTACATCCGCCGCTATCGCCGGCTGCATCCCAAGATCAAGGCAGCCCGCAAGATTTCCCGCACCGACATCTTTGAATTGCTGTTCGGTCCAGATGAAGAAGCCAAGCGCATGGCCCACCAAGCCTTTGACCGCTGTTACCGCAACCACTATGGCGATGTGCATCCCATGGAGCCAGCGATGCGCGAGAACCTCGAAGCGCTGCGGGAGCTTGGCATCACGCTCGGCGTCATCTCCAACCGCAGCCGCGAGTTCATGAGCCACGAGATCGCCGTCGTGGACGGCACCGGCTGCGCGGATCTGTTCGCCACCATGGTCTGCGGCGACGATGTGCCGCGACGCAAACCCGCGCCGGACGTGATCCTCAAGGCATTGAAGGACCTGGATGCCGAGCCGTCAGCGGCCTGCTGGTACGTGGGAGACAGCACTACCGATGTCGTGGCGGCGAAGGAGGCGCGCGTGACCTCGGTGTTCTACAACGGGGCCCACTGGGATGCGGCCTGGATCGACAAGATCTTCCCAGGCACCATCCGCCATCCCCATCGCCCCGATGCGGTGGTGGAGGATTTGCCCGCATTGGTGTCGCTGGTGCGGCGGTTCCTGCCCTCAGCCGATTGCTGGGCATCGCCGCATGGGAAGTGACCGCACCTCCGCACGGATTTGATCCAGATCAAATCCGCGTCTTTGCGGCACTCCCGCTTTCTGTGCGAGGTGTGCATCATCGCGTTTGAACAACGACATCCATGACAAGGAAGGGAATCCATGTTGTATCTGGCGTTCATCATCTTCGTCGTCGTTTTCCTCGGCGGGCTGATTCTGGCCTATCGGCATTTCAGTGAAGGCGAGGCACCCCTAACGCTGGCGATGGGTCACGGGGCCGGCGGCATCGTCGGGCTGCTGGTGCTCTACTTCGCTGCCAGCGGACTGCAGGCGACTTCTCTGTGGGTCGCGTTCTGGCTTTATGTGCTGGCTGCGCTGGGTGGTTGCAGCCTGACGGTGTACAGCCGATTCATCGGGGACGGCGCGCCCAGATTCATGATCATCGGACACGGGCTCGTCGCCGTTCTGGGCTGCACCGCCCTGACGCTGGGTGTCTACGGGACGGTGGCCGGCTGATTAGGTGGCTGACCGGCAAAGCCCATCGAGGTTTTGCCGTGGTTGGGCGTGACGGTGCACCCCTGATGGGCATCGGCAAGGCCGGACGGATCTCCGGTCGCCCGGATGCTCTGCGCGTCGGCCGATCGGGTCTACCTTGCCATCGGCCGTGGCGGCCTCGTCTGTATCGCGGGTGAAGCGCATCCTGTGCGGCCTGCGATGGACAGCACTGCTCAGGACGAGCGGACGGGGCGGGTACGGCGGGGATAAATCGGTGCCTCGCCAGCGGGACGGCGGCGGAAGCGGCGGTAATTCCAGAAGTACTGTTCCGGGCAGCGCCGGATGAGGGCCTCGACGGCATCGCTGAGTACCTGGGTGCCCACCTGCGGATCGGCGTCTGCCACAGCCGCCGCTACCGGTTCGAAATGGATGCGATAGCCGCGGCCCCATGGCAAGCGCTCGGCGAAACACAGGATCACGGGCACCCGGGCCTTGTGCGCGAGTCTGGCCAGAAGCACGGGTGTGTGGGTCTGCAGGCCGAAGTGACGCACGAAAACGCCGCCCACCTTGGGGTCCTGATCCGGCAACAGCCCAGCCAGTTCGCCGCGCCGCAATGCGGCCAAGAGCGCACGCACCCCGCCCTGGTCGGCCGGCTCCAGTCGCGCGCCCAGGTGCTGGCGGCGTTCGCGGATCCAGGCATCGAGCGCGCCCTCTTGCGGGCGATACAGCGCGGTCAGCGGATAACGCGTCGCGAGATACAGGCTGACGATTTCCCAGCAGCCCAGATGTGGGGTGGCGACGATGGCGCCCCCGCGCGTCAGCGCCTCGGCGATGTGCTGCTCGCCGCGGGTGTCCCGCACCAGCGCGGAGAGGGCGGCACGATCGGCGCACCACACCTTGCCGGCCTCGAACAGCAGCCGCCCCAGGTGCGCCATGGACCGCCGTCGCAAGCCGCGGCGCCAAGCCGGGGTCCGGTCGGGGAAACACAGGCCGAGGTTGATGTCGATCATGGTGCGCAGGCGCGAGGGAAACAGCGCCAGCGCGCTTCCCAGCGCGGCGCCCGCCGCGTGCAGCAGCGGCAAGGGAAGCAGTGCAAGGCCGCGAAGGAGCGGAATGCGAACATCAGGCATGGCGACACGACCGTGAGAACGAGCGGCCATTCTCGGAGCCAGGCGTGACGCTGTCCAGCCCGATGCCTGCCGGCGACTGCAACCTGTCCGACATACACGGCCGCTGCCGACGCCCGCTCTTTCCCGTATACTTGTCGCCCCCATCCGTCTCGCGGCCCTGCCCGCTCCTGAGCCCTCCGTGATCGAAAAACTTCGCAATATCGCCATCATCGCCCACGTCGACCATGGCAAGACCACCCTCGTCGATCAGTTGCTGCGCCAGTCCGGCACGCTGCAGGAGCGCGTCGGCGGCGGTGAGCGGCTGATGGACTCCAACGACCTGGAAAAGGAACGCGGCATCACCATTCTGGCCAAGAACACGGCCATCCGTTGGGGCGACTATCGCATCAACATCGTCGACACCCCGGGCCATGCCGACTTCGGCGGCGAGGTCGAGCGTGTGCTGTCCATGGTGGATTCAGTGCTGCTGCTGGTCGATGCGGTCGACGGTCCCATGCCGCAGACCCGCTTCGTGACCCAAAAGGCCTTTGCCCTCGGCCTCAAGCCCATCGTGGTGATCAACAAGATCGACCGGCCCGGCGCGCGCCCGGACTGGGTGCTGGACCAGACCTTCGACTTGTTCGACCGGCTGGGCGCGACCGAGGAGCAGCTCGACTTTCCGGTCATCTACGCCTCGGCCCTCAAGGGCTTCGCGGGCCTCGAGCCCGATGTGACCGAGGGCACCATGGAGCCCTTGTTCCAGATGATCGTCGATCGGGTCTCGCCGCCCGACGTCGATCTGAACGGCCCTTTTCAGATGCAGATCAGCAGCCTGGACTACAACAGCTACGTCGGCCTGATCGGCATCGGCCGCATCAAGCGCGGCCGCATCAAGACCAACACCCCCGTCACGGTGATCGACACCCAGGGCCAGCGCCGGCCGGGACGGGTGCTGCAGATCCTGGGCTTTCTGGGCCTGGAGCGCATCGAATTCCCCGAGGCCACAGCGGGCGACATCATCGCCTTCACCGGCATGGAGCAGCTCAACATCTCCGACACGCTGTGCGACCCCACGCAGGTCGAGGCGCTGCCGCCGCTGACCGTCGATGAGCCCACAGTGAGCATGAATTTCTTGGTGAACACCTCGCCCTTCGCTGGCCGCGAGGGCAAGTATGTCACCTCGCGCCAGTTGCGCGAACGGCTGCAGCGCGAGCTCAAGCACAACGTCGCCCTGCGCGTCGAGGAAACCGACGACCCGGACAAGTTCAAGGTGTCCGGTCGCGGCGAGCTGCACCTGTCGATCCTGATCGAAAACATGCGCCGCGAAGGCTATGAACTCGGCGTTTCGCGCCCCGAGGTCATCATCAAGGAAATCGATGGTCAGAAATCCGAACCCTTCGAGGCACTGACCGTCGACGTCGAGGAGACGAGCCAGGGCCGGGTGATGGAAAAGCTGGGCGAGCGCGGCGGCGAGCTGCGCGACATGGTGCCGGACGGCAAGGGGCGCGTGCGGCTCGATTACCTCATCCCGGCGCGCGGCCTGATCGGCTTTCAGACCGAGTTCATGACCGCCACCAGCGGCACCGGCCTCATCTACCACGTCTTCGACCACTACGGGCCGATTCGCAAGGGCGTGCTATCCGCGCGCAATAACGGCGTGCTGATCGCCAACAGCTCTGGCAAGGCGCTCGCCTATGCGCTGTTCAACCTGCAAGAACGCGGGCGGCTGTTCATCGGTCACGGCGAGGAAGTCTATGAAGGCATGATCATCGGCATCCATTCGCGCGACAACGATCTGGTCGTCAACCCGCTCAAGGCCAAGCAGCTCACCAACATCCGCGCCGCCGGCTCCGATGAGAACATCATCCTCACCCCACCCATCCGGCTCACCCTGGAACAGGCGTTGGAATTCATCGACGACGACGAGCTGGTCGAGGTCACGCCCAAGGCCATCCGCGTGCGCAAACGCTTCTTAAAGGAACACGAGCGCAAGCGTTTGGCGCGCAGTGGCGATTAAGGAAGGTCTGAACAACCCGCTCTGCCGTCTGGATTTCGGCGTTATGGTGCCGGCCCGGCGTCGCTTTTGAACCGCATTTGCCTGCGCAGGGCGGTTTTTGGCGGGTTTGCCCGCCTTACAGACGCAGTGCTCCCCGTCGCCGGCATCGAATGCCGGCGCGCCATCCACAGGTTCGACAGCGCGAACAGCGTGATCATCTGCGCGGCGTTCTTGGCCAGGCCGCGGTAGCGCACCTTGATGTGATCGAACTGCCGCTGCACCACCCGGAACGGGCGCTCGACCTTGGCGCGCACGCGGGCCGTGTACCGCTCCCAGCGCTCGGCGTACGTGCGCTCACGCCGGTGCTTCATCGCCCGCAGCGTCGAAGGCTTCTCGGCGATCAGGAATCCGGCCGGCACTGCTGGCAGTTCCGGGCGCTTGCCGGCGCCGGTATACCCGCTGTCGCCGGACACCGCGGGCTCTGCACCGTGCAGGAGCTTGTGCACCTGCATCACGTCCGCCACGTTCGCTGCCATGCATTCGACGTGCTGCACCAGGCCCG
>DATLZY010000015.1:0-28233 GCA_035573755.1 Candidatus Acidiferrales bacterium | reverse complement strand
CAACCCCGCCATGGCCGCCTACGCCCTGTTGCTGGTGAGTTTCCCGGTCGCCATGACGCGCTGGCCGGCAGCCGCGGCCGCCTGGGATTGGGGCGCGGCCTGGCAGGCGTGGACCGGTGGGGTGCCGGCGCTGGACGGGCTGACCAGCGCCACGCCGCTCGGGGATGTGCGCACGCGCCTGACGCTCACGCATACGCTCTCGGAAATCGCTGCCCACGGCGGACCCATCGGCGCGCCGACCGGGTGGGCCGTGAACAGCGCCTATGCCCTGGGCGGTGCGTACCTCATGGCGCGCGGCATCATCGGCTGGCGGATCCCGGTCGCCGTGCTCGGTGCCTTGGGCCTGTGCGCCATGGGCTTTCAGGCCGTGGACGCCGACCGCTACCCTTCCGCGCTGTTCCATCTGAGCCAGGGGGCGGCCATGCTGGGCGCCTTTTTCATCGCCACCGACCCGGTCTCGGCCAGCACGACGCCGCGCGGGCGACTGATCTATGGCGCCGGCGTCGGCGCGCTGGCCTATCTGATCCGCACCTTCGGCGCCTACCCGGACGGGTTTGCCTTTGCCGTGCTGCTCATGAACCTCGCGGTCCCGCTCATCGACCGCCTGACCATACCGAGGCCCTATGGCAGCCCCCGAGACGACTGAGGAGACTCCCTCCCAAGGATTGATCATGGCCGGTCTGCTGTTCGGCGGCGCGGCACTCGGGGTGTTTGCACTGGTGCTGGCGACCGTGTACTGGACCGAGCCGCGCATGGCGCAAAACCGGGCCTGGGACGCGCTGGCCTTGGTGCGCGAAATCGCCGGTCCCGAGGCAGACCCGCCCGGCGCGCTGCGGCCCCTGCGGCTTCCGCCAGCGGGCGAACTGCACCAGAATACCGCCTTCATGGCCTATCAACTGCTGATCGAGGGCCGCGTGGCGAGCGTCATCCTGCCCGTAGTCGCCCCGGACGGCTACAGCGGGCGCATCGAGCTGCTGGTCGGCATCGACGAGGCCGGTCGCGTCACGCGCGTGCGCGTCACCCGCCATCGTGAAACGGTCGGACTCGGCGATCGCATCGACCGGGCGCGGTCGGCCTGGATCACCCAGTTCGACGGCCGCAGCCTCACCGATCCTGCACAGGAGCGCTGGAACGTGCGCAAAGACGGCGGCGATTTCGACCAGATCACCGGCGCGACCCTCACCCCGCGGGCCGTGATCCATGCCGTCGCCGCCGCGCTGCAATACACTATGCGCCACCGCGAGCAATTGTTCACGCCCGCCCCGCTGGAGGCGCCATGAAACGCCTTCCCGATCCGCCGACCCCTACCGCGCTGGTGGCCGCCATCCCGCTGGCGGTGGGCAGCACCTCTCTCCTCGGCGGACTGGCCCTCGGGCTTTCGACCGCGACCCTGTACGGGTTGTGGCACGCGGTCCGGGCGCTGCTCGCCGCCCACCTCGATACACCGCTGCGCCTGGTGCTGGCCGCCCTCGCCCTGAGCGGCCTCGCTGCCATCATCGACCGGCTGCTCGACACCTATCTGCACAGCCTGCACCCCGCGCTGGCCGCCCCCCTACCGCTCGCCGTCGCGGCCGTCCTGGTGCTGGAAGCGGCATCCTCATCGAATACGCCGCGCACCATAGAAAGGATTGCCCACTGGCGCGACCTGGGCTTGCTCGCCGCACTGCCGCCGCTGATCGGCGCCCTGCGTGAGGGATGGGCTACGCTGTCCATCGGTCGCGTGCCGCACACGGCCGGCGGCCCCATTCCCGTGCCCGAGATTCCGATCTTTCCGGTCGCGATCTGGCCGGCCGGCGGCTTCATCCTCCTCGCCCTGCTGATCGCCGGCTGGCGGATGCTCGAGGCCCGGCGCGGAGCGGCGCCATGATGACCCCGGAGCGCTGCGCAGAACTCTTCGCCCGGCTGGCGGCCGCCAATCCCGAGCCCCGGACCGAACTCGTCTATCACAACCCGTATCAGTTGCTGGTGGCGGTCATTCTGTCGGCGCAAGCCACCGATGCGGGCGTGAACAAGGCAACCGGCCCCTTGTTCGAAAAGGTCCGCACGCCGCAGGACATGCTCGCGCTGGGCGAGGAAGGGCTGCGGCAGGCCATCCGCAGCATCGGTCTGTATCCCTCCAAGGCGCGTCACATCATGGCCATGAGCCGGATGCTGATCGAACACCACGACGGGCAGGTGCCGCGCAGCCGCGAGGCACTCGAAGCCCTGCCCGGCGTGGGTCGCAAGACCGCCAACGTGGTGCTCAATGTGGTGTTCGGCGAACCGACCATAGCAGTGGACACCCACATCTTCCGCGTCGCCAACCGCACAGGCCTCGCGTCGGGAAAAACGGTGCGGGAAGTCGAGGATCAGCTGCTGCGCTGCGTACCGCCCGCCTACCGCAAGCACGCGCATCACTGGCTCATCCTGCATGGCCGCTATGTCTGCCGGGCGCGCCGGCCCTTGTGCGACCGCTGCGTCATCCGCGACCTGTGCGCCAGTGCCGCGCGGTTTCCACCCCCCGCGAAACGCCTGCCGTCACCGGCCGTCGCACCCGAATCCGGAGCCCATTGAATGTTCGGTCATGATCGCGCCACACTGCGCGCCCAGTATGGAACCGCCTGGCGCAAAGCGCGGGCCGGCGAGCCACTCAGTCCGCTGGAACAGGCGCTGGCCAGCCTGATCGAGGATCATCCCGAATACCACGCCCTGTTCGGCGAGGATGACGGAGCCTTGCAGCGGGAGTTTTTCCCGGACACCGGACAGGAGAATCCTTTCCTGCACTTGGGACTGCACATGGCGCTGCGCGAGCAGGTGGCGACCGATCGACCAGCCGGCATCCGCCGCATCCACAAGCGCCTGACGGCCCGTCAAGGTTCGCCGCATGCGGCCGAGCATGTGATGATGAACTGCCTGGGGCAGGCGCTGTGGGAGGCGCAGCGATCCGGACAGCTGCCTGACGAAAACCGTTACCTCGACTGCCTGAAAAGGCTCTAGCGCCACACACCGCGAGGTCTGCATGGAACCGGCTCCGATCCCGCGCCCCGCCGACAGCACGCGGCTGCAAACCCTGATGCGGGAGGTGACGGAGTTGCTGCGCAAGCAGCATCTGGTCGAGCAACTCCTCGAGCGCACCACCACACCGCGGGCGGCACTGGAACAGCAGCTCCTGCACCGCCAGCATCTGACCGAGTTGGAGCGCAAGCTCGGGCAACTGCATCCGGCTGACATCGCCCACATCCTCGAAGCCCTGCCGCCCGAGGACCGGCTCACCGTCTGGGATCTGGTTCGCGCGGATCTCGACGGCGAGATCCTGCTCGAGGTGTCAGATGCCGTGCGTGAAACCCTCATCGCGCGCATGGACCAGGCCGAACTGCAGGCGGCCGCTTCACAGCTGGATGCCGACGAACTGGCAGACCTTGCAGCCGACCTGCCGCGCGACGTATTGCAGCGCGTCCTCGATGCCATGGACGCGCAGAACCGCGCCCACCTGCAAGCCGCCCTGGCCTACCCCGACGACAGCGTGGGCGCGCTGATGGACTACGCGCCGGTCATCATCCGTGAGGACATCAGTCTCGACGTCGTCTATCGCTACCTGCGCCGCATGGGCGAGTTGCCCGACCACACCGACAAGCTGTTCGTCACCGATCGGCAGGGACAACTCTGCGGCGTGCTCCTGCTGCGCCGGCTGGTGACCGAGGATCCGGCACGGCGGGTGTCGGAAGTGATGGCGCGCGATGTGGTGACCTTCTCTCCAAGGGACGACGCGGAGGAGGCGGCGCAGGCGTTCGAGCGCTACGACCTCGTCTCGGCACCGGTGATCGACGAGCGGCGCCGCGTGGTGGGCCGACTGACCATCGATGCAGTGGTCGATTACCTGCAGGCGCTGCGCAACGCCGAGATGTTGGGGCGGGCCGGTCTGCGCGAAGACGAGGATCTTTTCGCAAGCGTCGGCTCCAGCGTCCGCAATCGCTGGCCGTGGCTGGCCGTGAATCTCGTCACCGCGCTGATCGCCTCGCGGGTCATCGGCCTGTTCGAGGGCACCATCGAGCGGCTGGTGGCGCTGGCGGCGCTGATGCCCATCGTGGCCGGCATCGGCGGCAATACCGGCAACCAGACCTCGGCCCTGATCATCCGCGCCCTCGCCCTCGATCAACTGAACGACAGCAATACCCGTCGACTGATCGCCAAGGAATTGCGCGTCGCGCTCATCAATGGCCTGGTCTGGGGCGCCATCATCGGCACCGTGGCTTTTGGTCTGTACGGCAATGTGAAACTCGGCATCGTCATGAGCGCGGCCATGCTGCTCAATCTGCTGCTGGCTGCCATAGCGGGGATGTCGATCCCGCTCGCCATGCACCGCCTGCGGCGCGATCCGGCGCTGGGCTCGAGCGTGCTGCTCACCGCAACCACCGACAGCGGCGGGTTCTTCATTTTCCTCGGGCTGGCGAGCGTGTTCCTGCAATGAAGGCGGAACAGCGTTCTCTCGCTGTAGGGACGTGGTTCGCGGCGCGGGCAACGGCGTTGATGATCTGTGTCCTGCTCGCCGCCTGCGCGCCGCCGCCTGCGCCACCCCCGGAGCCCCTCACCGTGACCGGCCGCGCCGGTGATCTTCCGGCGCGGCGACTGGAAGTGGTCTCCCAGGCCCTAGCCATGACCGGTCAACCCTACCGATCCGGGGGTGCAGCGCCGGGCGGCTTCGACTGCAGCGGTCTGGTCACCTATGCTTATGCCCAGGCCGGCTTCCGCCTGCCACGCCGCGTCATCGAGCAGGCCGGACGGGCCAGAAGGCTGCCGCCAACGGCGCTGCAGCCGGGCGATCTGCTGTTCTTCCGCATCGACGGGACGATCTCGCACGTCGGCATCTACATGGGGGATGGGCGCATGGTGCACGCACCCTCCTCGGGCAAGACCGTTCGAGTCGATACCATTGATGCGCGCTACTGGGCCCCCCGTTACGCCGGCGCCATCCCCATGCAGCAACTGCTCGCGGATGCGTCCTGATGCGGCGATGGCTCGTGACGAAGACGCCGTGTGACACAAACCGCGGCTGAACACTTCCAGTTATCCTTATTACTATTATTGATGTAGCGCAACCCTTCCGGAGAATCGCCATGGCCACAGCACCGCTTTCCTTCACGGCGCACCAGATCGTCATCATCGGTGGCGGCGCCGCCGGACTGGCCGTCGCCGCGCGCCTGATGCGACTGAACAACCGACTGGACGTGGCCGTCGTCGAACCGGCTGAGTTTCACTACTATCAGCCGGGCTGGACGCTGGTCGGGGCCGGCGTGTTCGCCGACACGCACACGCGCCGGTCGATGGCCGGCCTGATGCCGATGGGTGTCACCTGGATCCGCGACGCGGTCGCGAGCATCGAGCCCGACCAGAACCAGTTGATCCTCGCCGGCGGCCAGACCATCGGCTACGAACACCTGATCGTCTGCTCCGGCATCGTCTGCGATTGGAACGCCATCGAGGGACTCGCCGACACGCTGGGCCAGAACGGCGTGTGCAGCAATTATCGCTACGATCTAGCGCCCTACACCTGGCGGTGCATCCAGGACTTCACGGGCGGCAATGCCGTCTTTACCGCGGCGCCCATGCCCATCAAGTGCCCCGGCGCGCCGCAGAAGATCCTGTATCTGGCCGCCGATCACTTCCAACGCAAGGGCCAACCGGCCGCGCTGCACTACTATTGCGTCACCCCGACGATCTTCGGGGTGCCGCCCTTTGCGCGCGCGCTGGAAAAGGTGGCCGACCGCTACGGCGTCGAGCGGCACTATCAGCACAATCTGGTCGCCGTGGACGGCCCCGGACATGTGGCGACCTTCGAACGAACCAGCGCGGACGGCCAGAAAACCCGGATCGAGCAGCCCTTCGACCTGCTGCACGTCACCCCGCCCCAGCGGCCCGCCGACTTCATTCGCACCAGCCCTCTTGCCAACGCGGCGGGTTATGTGGATGTCGACAAGTTCAGCCTGCGGCACGTGCGATACCCCAACGTCCACGCCCTCGGGGATGTGGCCTCGACCCCGAACTCCAAGACGGCCGGCGCCGTGCGCCAGCAAGCCCCGGTGGTGGTCAAGAATCTCCTGGCACAGATCGCCGGCAAGGAGGCGGTGGCGCGCTACGACGGCTACGGCACCTGCCCGCTGACGACCGCGAACGGCCGGGTGATGCTGGCCGAATTCGTCTACGACGGCGTGGTGACGCCCAGCTTTCCGCTTAATCCCTACGTGGAGCGGCGCAGCATGTGGTGGCTCAAGACCAGTCTGCTACCCTTCCTGTACTGGGAAATCATGCTGCGCGGCTACGAAATCAATTGGCCCCATCACCGTGTGCGAAACTACCCGGAACCTGCATGAGCGGGGCGAGTCGATGAGGGCAGGGACAGGCCATGCCGGTCCTTCTTGATAGCCAAAACCAATCGTCCGTTAATGTTTTTTTCATTTCATTTATCCGGCCGGATTTCATAACATGAACCCGTCCCGGACTTTCACCACAAGGAGTTCAGCCATGAGCGTTCTGGTCAGCCAAGCCGCCCCTGACTTCACCGCCGCCGCCGTCATGCCCGATGGCAGCATCAAGGACAACTTCCGCCTGTCCGACTACAAGGGCCAGTACATCGTCCTGTTCTTCTGGCCGCTCGATTTCACCTTCGTGTGCCCCTCCGAGATCATCGCCCACGACCACCGTGTGTCCAAGTTCAAGGAACTCGGCGTGCAGGTCATCGGCGTCTCCATCGACTCGCCCTTCACCCATCACGCTTGGCGCAACACCCCGATTGAAAAGGGCGGGATCGGCCCGGTGCAGTTCCCCATCGTTGCCGACGTGCGCCATGAGATCGTGCGCGCCTACGGCGTGGAGCATCCCGATGGTGTCGCGCTGCGTGCGTCCTTCCTGATCGACAAGAACGGCGTCGTGCAGCACCAGGTGGTCAACAACCTGCCGCTGGGGCGCGAAGTGGACGAAATGCTGCGCCTGGTCGAAGCGCTGCAGTTCACCGAAGAGCACGGCGAGGTCTGCCCGGCCGGCTGGCGCAAGGGCAAGCCCGGCATGAAGCCGACTGCCGAGGGCGTGGCCAGTTATCTGGCGTCCCACAGCAGCGAGCTGTAAGGTCCATCGCCTTCAGGAGATGCCGGCCCGCTCGGCCGGCGTCTTCACCCCTCGATACACCGGCCTTTTCTCCCGTTTTCATCCAGGTTTGAGGAATTCCCCCATGGGCCAGAGCACCCACGCGCGTTTGCTGATCCTCGGTTCCGGTCCGGCCGGCTACACGGCGGCCATCTATGCCGCGCGAGCCAATCTCAAGCCCGTACTGATCACAGGCATCCAGATGGGCGGCCAGTTGACCACCACCACCGAGGTGGACAACTGGCCCGGCGGCGCCGAAGGGCTGCAAGGTCCCGGCCTCATGGAAGAGCTGAAGGCCCATGCCGAGCGCTTCGACACGCAGATCGTGTTCGACCACATCCACACGGCAGACCTCCAACAGCGCCCCTTTAGGCTGGAAGGCGACAGCGGCATCTACACCTGTGACGCGCTGATCATCGCGACCGGTGCCAGCGCCCGTTATCTCGGCTTGCCCTCCGAAGAGGCTTTCATGGGCAAGGGCGTTTCGGCCTGCGCCACCTGCGACGGCTTTTTCTATCGCAATCAGCGCGTCGCCGTGATCGGCGGCGGCAACACGGCGGTCGAGGAAGCGCTTTACCTGTCCAACATCGCGTCCCACGTCACGGTCGTCCATCGACGCGACCGCCTCCGAGCCGAAAAGATCCTGCAGGACAAGCTGTTCGCGCGCGAACGCGAAGGCAAGGTCACCTTGCTGTGGAATCATGAGCTCGACGAGGTGCTGGGCGACGATTCCGGCGTGACGGGCATCCGAGTGCGGGCCACGACCGGCGAGACGCAAGACATCGCTGTCGCCGGCGTGTTCATCGCCATTGGTCACACCCCCAACAGCCAGCTCTTCGAGGGACAGCTCGAGATGCAGGGCGGCTACATCAAGGTCAAGAGCGGTCTCGAGGGCAATGCGACGGCCACATCCATCCCCGGCGTGTTCGCGGCCGGCGATGTCATGGATCACGTGTATCGCCAGGCGATCACCTCGGCCGGCACCGGCTGCATGGCCGCGCTGGATGCCGAGCGGTATCTCGACAACCCGTCGTGAACCGACTGCGCGACGGTCGTCGGCAAGGCTAGCAGTCGTCATCCGGGCGCCGGCGTTGCTCTGCGCTAAGCACTGCCTCTGGCCATCGCAATGCCCTTGCGGATCTGTGCAAACGCAACCGGCGGGTTCGAAGCGTTCTTTTCCTTGACGCGTACCGGGCCGTCGGCTAGGATTTACGGCTTGTTGTTCCCCGGTAGCTCAGTCGGTAGAGCAGGTGACTGTTAATCACCGGGTCGGCGGTTCGAGCCCGTCCCGGGGAGCCATGCATCCAGTAAAAAAACCGGGCAATGCCCGGTTTTTTTACACCCTGATCCGTCTCGGCCGGTCCAGTGCCGAACCTCAGCCGATGAACTTGCGCGCGGCAGCGGCCGTCGCCTCGCAGGACTTGGCCATGTCCGCGCAAATAGCATGCTGTTTCGCGTGCTTGCGGCATTCCTCGGCGCAATCCTCGCATTCCTTCATGCAAACGCCCGCCATGGCCTTGGCATGGGCGGAATCATTGAGCGTGAGTTTGACCGCGGCCTCACACACGGCGATCGTGTTCTCCACCAAGATACCGCACTGCGCCAGACTGGTCTCTCCTGTCTTGAATGTCCGAAAAATATGCGCCAGGCAGGCGTTGCCGACGGTCACACAATCGGCCGCCGCGGCACTGAACATCTCGCCAAGCTTGCCGGAAGCGGCGCCATGCACGTGGCCCTTGGTCTCTTCCGCCCCTGCCACCCAGGGCATGCCTCCCAGGGCCGCCATCGCGCCCATGGCCGTGAGGACGTGGCGGCGTGTCACCGGCATGGCGCGGTCGATGGGCTGTTCTTCCCCGGCTGTTTCCGGAACCACTGCACCGATCGTATCCGTCATGTGCGTCTCCTTTTGAAATATCAGAGGCTTGCTTGCGCAATGTTTCAAAGGTCGAGAGAGTCGTTTTAGCTCGTCAATCTGCAAAATACCACACGGCGACGTGCCATCACGGCAAGCATGAACGGTCCCCGTCATGGGGAGACGTCGTGCGGCTTGAAAAAATTCGAGGTTTCTGGAAATATGGATTCATGAACGAAACCGACGCCCTGCATGCGCTCACGGCTTTGGCGCACGGCACACGCCTCGGCATCTTCCGGCTACTGATCCGGGAGAGCCCCGACGGCCTGCCGGCCGGTGAGATCGCGGCGCGCCTAAACGTGCTGCAGAACACGCTCTCGGCCCATTTGCGCATCCTGGAACAAGGGCGCCTGATCCACGGCACACGGGAAGGCCGCAGCATCCGCTACCGGGCCGACCATGCCGGCATGCAGGCCTTGCTGACTTATCTGCTGGCGGACTGCTGTCAGGGCGACATCGCCATCTGCGCGCCGCTGATGGAAACCTTGCGCTGCGCCTGCTAGCGCTGAGCGTGTTGCATCATCGTCTTGCTTGCGGAGATCCCGACATGTCCGATCGGCCCTACAACGTCCTGTTTCTCTGCACCGGCAACTCCGCCCGCAGCATCCTCGCCGAAGCCATCCTGAACCGCCTGGGAGCGGGCCGCTTCAAGGCCCACAGCGCCGGCAGCTTCCCCAAGGGCGCGGTGCATCCCCTGGCGCTGGATCTCCTGCAGCGGGAAAACCACCCGACCGCAGCGCTGCGCTCCAAGAGCTGGGACGAGTTCGCCACCAGCGACGCGCCGCCGCTCGATTTCGTCTTCACCGTCTGCGATCAGGCAGCCGGCGAGGCATGCCCCGTCTGGCCCGGCCAACCCGTGACCGCCCACTGGGGCCTGCCGGATCCCGCTGCCACCTCCGGCACACCGGCCGAACAAGGACTCGCCTTCGCCGACACCTATCGCCGCCTCGAGCGGCGCATCGGCGCGTTCGTCGCCCTGCCCTTGGCGAGCTTGGACCGCATGGCGCTGCAACATCGCCTGGCCGACATCGGCAAGGGCTGAGCCTCGCCGTCCCCTCAAAATGCGCCGCCGGGCATGGTGCGCGGCGGCGCAGCAGACGGTCAGACGACTTTCCGTTCTTTCAGCTCGGCGATTTCGGCGGCCGTAAAACCCCAGTCCGCCAGGGCTTCGTCATTGTGCTGACCGGCCTTGGGGGGCTCGGATGGCAGTTCGGGCACAGTGCGGCTGAAGCGCGGCGCCGGCGCCGGCTGCACCACGCCGTCGCGGGTGACGAAGGTCTGCCGGGCGACGTTGTGGGGATGGCGCGGCGCCTCCTCCATGCTCAGCACCGGCGCGAAACAGACATCGGTGCCTTCCATGATCTCTGCCCACTCATCCCGCGTCCGGGTCAGGAACACCGCCTGCAGCTTGGCCTTGAGTACCGGCCACTGGCGCTGATTCATCTGATTGCGAAACTCGGGATCGTCCTTGAGCCCCGTCTTTTCCAGCAGCAGGGCGTAGAACTGCGGCTCGATGGAGCCAATGGCGACATGGCGACCATCCTTGCAGGTGTAGGTGTCGTAGAAATGAGCGGCGCCATCGAGCAGATTGCTTTCCGGGCTGTCCTTCCACATACCCGCGGCCTTGAAACCGTACATCATGGTCATCAGCAGCGCGGCACCGTCGGTCATGGCCGTGTCGATCACCTGACCCTTGCCCGAGCGCTGCCGCTCGAGCAGCGCGCAGACGATGCCGTAAGCCTGCAAGAGGCCGCCGCCGCCGAAATCGCCGACCAAGTTGATCGGTGGCACGGGGCGTTCACCCGCCCGGCCGATGGCGTGCAGCGCACCGCTGATGGCGATGTAGTTCATGTCATGCCCCGCCGCGTGCGCCAGCGGTCCGTA
Organism: Candidatus Acidiferrales bacterium; assembly: GCA_035573755.1. Classification (GTDB taxonomy): domain Bacteria; phylum Pseudomonadota; class Gammaproteobacteria; order UBA5335; family UBA5335; genus Macondimonas. Next base: position 17,321 of record DATLZY010000015.1, on the reverse strand, counting down.
CTGGCCCCAGCCAGTCATGCGCGCATAGACGAGCTTGGGATTGCGCGCCAGGCACACCTCCGGGCCCAGCCCGAGCCGCTCCATGACGCCCGGCCGGTAGCCTTCCATCAGCACGTCGGCCTGCTCGGCCAGACGTAGCACCGCCTCGACGCCTTCGGGTTTTTTCAGGTCCATGGTGACCGAACGCCGGCCACGGCCAAGCACGTCGAACTTGCCGGACAGACCCGGGATGTTCTTCTTGTCGATGCGCAGGATTTCGGCGCCCATATCCGCCAGCATCATGCCGCAGAACGGACCCGGCCCGATGCTGGCGATTTCGAGGATCTTGATGCCTTGCAATGGTCCCATGACGTGCCTCCCTGGCCCGGTGGATGCGGCATTCCCGTTTGCCGCACGAATTGCAAAGCATAGCCGATCTGGCCGGCCAATGAAGCACTGTGTGGCTTGCGTGACAGACCCTGCGTGCTTGATTTAGGTCAAGGCACGGCCGCATCGACGGCGCCAGATTGAACCCGCCACATTCACCTTGCTCAAAAGGCAACGGAAAACCCCGCCGATCTTCACGATCGGCACGATATGGCAATCACTCGACGGCAATGAGGTAACGACCATGAGCGACACCGAGCAATCGACTCAAACGACTGTGACACCCTCTTCCGAATCGGCGCCATCAGCGGCAACTCCATTCGCCGCCAGCTCACGATGGCTGCATCCCTGGCGCGAGATGGACCGCCTTGAACGTTTCTTCAGTCGCCCATTCTTCCCCTTGTCCCGTGAATGGCCGCGCTTTGATGAATGGTTCCGCTCGGCAGAGCTCGAGCTGCCGGCGGTCGATGTCATCGATCGGGATGCCGAGGTGGTGGTACGCGCCCAAGTACCAGGCATGACTGCAGAGGATCTGGACGTCACGCTTGCCGAGCAAAGCCTCACCCTGCGTGGACACAAGCGCACGGAATCGGAAGAAGAAAAGGGGGAGTATCACCGTCGCGAGATCAGCGCGCGGGAGTTCGTGCGTACGATTGCGCTACCGGCTCCGGTGGATGCCGATAAGGCCAGCGCAAGCTGCAAGGACGGTTTACTCGAGATCACCCTGCCGAAAAAAGAACCCGCCCGCAAACAGAAACTGACCATTCAGAACGGATGACAGAAATACGGATGAGCCCGGGCACACGTCCCGGGCCGTCCGCTTGCACGCGCACATTGGGCTGGGGTAAAACCGCGCGACCATCCTTCATGTGACACTTCGTAATGCGTTGTATCTCCACGAAGACCGGACGCTGGTTTGCTCTGAGCCTGTTGCTTCTGGCCAACTTTCTTGCGACCTGTGCGACTGCTGCAGATGTCGGCATCCCGTCGCTCGGCGAGATCCGCCAAGCGCTAGCCGCGAACGAAAACGATCCTGCCCTCATGCCGATCAAGGAAAGCATCGAGCGGATCGAGCAGCTGAGCTCGGAAGCTGCCACCCTGCGTGAGTCGGCGCGCCGGGCGGACTCACGCATCAACAAGTTGCAACGCGAAAAAGCCGCTGTCGAGCCTTTGCCCCTCCCCGGCACCGCGCTGGAAGCGATGGAGAAGGCTCTGGATCGCACCCAGCAGCGACTTGCCGAAACGCAAACCCAATTGTCCCTGACGGAAAGCGCGATCATCGAGTTGACGCAGCAGCCGGCGCGAGCACGCGAGGACATCGCACGTCTGGAGATCGAGCGGGCCGCGCTCCTGCGGGCATGGCCGACGCCACCTCCGACAGAACCGCTTGCTCCTTCGCAGCTCGCCCAGGCCGTGCGCTACCATGCGCTCGAGGCAGAAATCGACCTGCATCAGACCGAATTGCAGACCCATGCCAAACGCCTGGCACTGCTCAACGCCGAGCGCGATGCCCTACGAAACCTGCAACGTTCCCTGCAAGCACGCGTCGATCTCTTGATCCAGCGCCTGGGACACACCCGTACCCAAACTGCTGATCGCGCCACCGCCCAGACACTGCGCGCCATTCAGCGCACCGACTCGCAGCATCCGGTGATTCAATCCCTTGCCACCGAGAATTCCATGCTGGCCGAGGAATTGACCAGCCTCGCGCGCGCGCTCGACGAGGTCAGTCGCGACAACGAAAACATCGTCCGCGAGCTGGCGGACGTGGAGGCGCTGTACCGCAGTGCGCAGACCCAAATCGAAATCGCGGGTGTCGGGAGGGCATTGAATCGCGTTCTTCATGAGCAGCGCAAGCGGCTCCCGGATCTACGCAGCTACCGGCAACAGGCCCGCATCCGCAGCGAACAAATCGCAGAGGCCCGCTTACGCCAGTTCCAGATCGAAGAAAAGCGCCGCGAGATCGAAGACACTTCGAAAACCGCGAAGGCTCTTCTACAGGATGCAGAAACGGATATTCAGTGGGATACACGCGCACCAGACCGTCTGCTGGCCGAAGCCGAACTCCTGCTGGACAGTCAGAAGGACCTTCTTGCTCACCTGAGCCAGAGCTATCTCACCCTCATCGATCGCTTGAGCCTGCTCGATCTGAATCAGAAAAAGCTCACCCAGATCGGGGCAGACTACAACCGTCTGCTCGATGAAAACCTGCTCTGGATCGCCAGCGACTCCCCCATCCGGAGCGATTGGTTCGCCCAGCTCAGCGGGGAAATACGCGTCCTCTCCGACCCTGCACGCTGGGGCAGGGTTGTCGAATCGGTCACCGTCCAGATCACCGAGCGACCGATCAGTATCACCATAGCGCTCGCTCTGTTCTTCGTCACGCTCTGGAGTCGCCCGCATCTGCGTCGCCATGTCGCGCATACCGGTCTTGCCGTCAACGATCCGAATCAGGACCGTTTCATGTTGACCGTGAGCGCCATCGCAGCCAGTTTCGTTCTCGCCCTGCCTCTTCCGCTTCTGACCGGGCTGCTGGGCTGGATGCTGCAACAACAGCAGACTGCTGCCGACCGATTCATCTGGGGACTCGGGGACGGGTTGGTACAAGCCGCTTGGATCGGCTGGGTAATTGAATCCTTCCGTCGCCTGAGCACGCGCGGCGGCGTTCTAGAAGCCCACTTCCACTGGCGTCCCAACACCCGCCAGTTACTGCATCGGAACTTGCGCTGGCTGGTACTGCTCACCGCTGTCGCGACGATACTCATGCGCCTTGCAGCGGCGAACCCGCAAGGTTTGAGCACGCCGGTACTGGGTCGAGCGGTGTTCATCGCTTTTTCGCTGGCCCTGATCCTGTTCATCGCACGCATCTTCCATCCCGCCAAAGGAGTCCTGAGCAGCTGGCTGGAAGGGGGGGCAGAACAGTGGGCGTGGCGAACTCACAATTTGGTCTACGCGCTCCTGCTCGCCGGCGCCGTCATTCTGGCTGTAATGCCTGCATTCGGCTACACCTACACGGCAATACATCTGCAGACCCGGGCATTTTTTACCGGCTGGCTGCTGGCTGCTAGCGCGCTGCTCGTCAGCCTCTTGGTACGAGGGCTTTCAACCAGCCTGCATCGCATCGAAGTTGCGCAGGTCGGCAGCCGATTGATCGAAAGATTGCGCGCCGCCGTCGGTGAAGAGTCTTCGGATACAACAAGTGCGGCGAACCCGGCTCCCGTCCGCCGCGATACCGCCATGGACCTGCAGACCATGAACGCGCAGGTCCGCGCCCTGTTCAACCTGGCCCTAGGTGTGATAGTGGTGGGCGGGCTGTACCTGATCTGGGGCGATACCTTCAGCGCCCTGAAGGTGTTGAATCGCATCACCCTATGGTCGACCAGCCGAGCCGGCGCAGATGGCGCCGATGCCATGGTACAGGTGATCACACTGGGGAGCCTCGGACTGGCCTTGGTTGCGCTCGCACTGACTCTGGGTGCGGCGCGCAACATCCCGGGGCTACTGGAAGTACTGGTGCTGCAGCGGCAGGGGGTGGATGCGGGCACGCGTTATGCCGCCACGCTGCTCAGCCGCTACGCGATTTTCCTGATCGGCCTTCTGGTGATCATCAACCAGCTCGGCGTCGATTGGAGCAAAGCGCAATGGCTGGTGGCGGCGCTGTCCGTCGGCTTGGGTTTCGGCCTGCAGGAGATCGTGGCCAATTTCGTGTCGGGTATCATCCTGCTCTTCGAAAGACCGATCCGCATCGGGGACACGGTGACCGTGGGAGGAGTGTCCGGGACCGTCACCCGCATCCGTATCCGCGCCACGACGATCCAGGACTGGGATCGCAAGGAAATGATCGTCCCCAACAAGAACGTCATCACCGACGCCATCATCAACTGGACCCTGAGCGATCCCGTGACACGCATCATCATCCCCGTCGGCATCGCCTACGGGACCGATATGCAGCGTGCACTCACCGTCATGCGTGAAACCGTTGAAGACAATCCGCTCATCCTGAAGGATCCCGAACCGGCCGTTCTATTTCTCGGCTTCGGAGACAACTCGCTCAACTTCGAGCTCCGGGTCTTCGTCAAGAACTTGTCAGACTCGGTTCCGGTGCGGCATCAGCTGCTCCTGGAACTGGAACGCCGACTGCGCGAGGCTGGCATCGAGATTCCCTTCCCACAGCGCGACATACATCTGCGCTCGATATCCGACGAAGTCGTGGAGCGGCTGAAGGGGGCAGAGCCCGAACGTCACTAAAGTGTTATCCGCATGTTATCGGATCGTCACGATGGCTTTCGATAATCCGCCGCAACGGACACCCGGAAATCCATTCCGGATGCGACGAAACCGCTGTCAGCGAGACAATGCATGCGGATTGCGCTCATCACCGACGCATGGAAACCCCAAGTCAACGGGGTGGTTCGCACCCTGACCACCCTCGATAACCGCCTTCGCGCCCTCGGCCACCTGGTCAAAGTCATCCAGCCGGGCCTGTTCCACACCATCCCCATGCCCGGCTATGCCGAGATCCGGCTGGCCATCTGGCCAGACGGCAAGCTCCGACGCCTGCTCGAGGCCTTTGAGCCCGAACACATCCACATTGCCACCGAAGGCCCGCTCGGGCTCGCCGCCCGTCGCTACTGCACGGCGCGCAATCTTCAGTTCACGACCTCGTTTCACACGCGCTTTCCGGAGTATGTCAACGCCCGGGCACCGTTCCTGCCTGTGGGCCCCGGCTATGCATTGATGCGTTGGTTTCACGGTGGGGCGATGCGCACCATGGTCAGCAATCCCGAGTTGATCGAGGAATTGCGCGGGCGCGGCTTCGGCAACCTGGTGCTGTGGCAGCGCGGCGTGGATACGGAGCTGTTTCGGCCGCTGGACAAGACCTTTCTGCCGGGCCCCCGGCCGATTTTCCTCTACATGGGCCGCGTCGCGCCGGAAAAGAACCTCGATGCTTTCCTGCGACTCGACTTGCCGGGCACCAAGTATGTCGTGGGCGACGGCCCGGCACGCGCCGAACTCGAGGCGCGCTACCCGAGCGTCCGGTTCGCCGGACTGCAGACGGGCGAGGCCTTGGTACGCCACCTGTCCAGCGCCGACTGCTTCGTGTTTCCCAGCCGCACCGATACCTTGGGCCTCGTCATGATGGAAGCGCTGGCATGCGGCGTGCCGGTTGCCGCCTATCCGGTGATCGGTCCCACCGCCGTGGTCCGGAACGGCGAAACCGGCTGGCTGGACGAGGACCTCGGGCAAGCCGCAATGAAATGCCTGGATCTCGATCCCGCGGCCTGCCGGGCCAGCGCCCTGGGGTGGTCGATCGATCGCAGTTGCGCCGAATTTCTGAGCTACCTGGTGCCAGCGCGCGTGCCGCTACCTTTCACGCTCTTCGAAGGACTGCCACTCGGTGGAGACCGGCCATGAGGGTGCTGGTGCTCGGCGGCGACGGATTCTGCGGCTGGCCCACGGCGCTGCACCTCAGCGCGCGCGGCATGGACGTGGCCCTGCTCGACAACTTCTCCCGGCGCCGCATCGAACGGCAGATCGGAGCGGCGTCGCTCACGCCCATCGCCTCGATGGAAGAGCGGCTCGCCACCTGGCAGGCCCTGAGTGGACGCGCGCTCGATTTCACCGAACTCGATCTGGCCCAGGACTACGAGTCGCTATGCACCCTGCTCACCCATCTGGCGCCGGATGCCATCGTGCATTTCGCCGAACAGCGCTCAGCGCCCTACTCCATGCGCTCACCGGCCACCAAGCGCTATACGGTCCAGAACAATCTGGCCGCGACGCACAACCTCCTGTGCGCGCTGGTGGAAATCGGGCTCGATGCGCATGTGGTGCATCTGGGCACGATGGGGGTGTACGGCTATGGCAGCACGGACGCGCCGATTCCCGAGGGCTACCTGCCGATCCGCGTGAGCAATGCCGAGGGACAATGGGTCGAGCGCGAGATCCTGCACCCCACCGATCCGGGCAGCGTCTATCACATGACCAAGGCCCAGGATCAGCTGCTGTTCGCTTTCTACAACAAGAACGACGGGCTGCGCATCACCGACCTGCACCAGGGCATCGTGTGGGGCACGCAAACCGTGGAAACGCAACTCGACGAGCGGCTCATCAACCGCTTCGACTACGACGGCGACTATGGGACGGTCCTCAATCGCTTCCTCATGCAGGCGGCCGTAGGGCATCCGCTGACCGTGCACGGGACCGGCGGGCAGACCCGGGCCTTCATCCACATCCAGGACACGGTGCGCTGCATCGAGCTGGCCTTGAGGAGCCCACCCCGCAGCGGTGAGCGCGTGCGCATCATGAACCAGGTCACCGAGACGCACCGGGTGCGCGATCTGGCCGCATTGGTCGCCCAACAGACCGGCGCCACCGTGCGTTTCCTGCCCAACCCGCGCCGGGAGCCCCCCGAGAACGAGCTGCGCGCCGACGGTCGCCGGCTGCAGGAACTGGGGCTGAAGCCCACGACGCTGTCCGCGGGGCTGATGCAGGAAGTCCACGAGATCGCCCGGCGTTACGCGGCGCGCTGCGACCTGCGCAAGATTCCCAGCACCGTCCGCTGGCGGCAAGACGAAGGCGAAGTTCCGACGGTCGCCGTTGCCTGAAACGTTTTTCACCCACTGGAGCGATGCCATGAACATGCCGTCCAGCCCCAAGGACTACCGCACGATCTGGATCTCGGACGTCCATCTCGGCAGTCGCGGCTGCCAGGCCGAACAGTTGCTGGAATTCCTGCGCCAGCACCCCTGTGAGCGGCTCTATCTGGTGGGCGACATCATCGATGTCTGGGCGCTACGGCGTGGCATCTACTGGCCGCAGGCACACAACAACCTGCTGCGTTACCTGCTCGGCGTCTCGCGCGAGGGCACCGAGGTCATCTACATCCCCGGCAATCATGACGCCCTGTTCCGCGATCATGCCGGGATGCATTTCGGCGGCATTGCGATTCATCGCCACGCGATGCACACCACCGCCGACGGCCGGCGCTTTCTGGTGTTGCATGGCGATGAATTCGACAGCGTGGTGCAGTATTCGCAGCTCGCCGCCATGTTCGGCAGCAAGATGTACGACGTGTTGTTGAGCCTCAACCACCCGGTGAATGTGGTCCGGCAGATGCTGGGCCAGCCCTACTGGTCGCTATCCGCCTTCGTCAAGAGCCGCGTGAAGGAAGCCGTGAAGTACATCGGCAATTACGAACAGGCGGTGGCCCGAGAAGCCGCCCGCTACGGCATCGACGGCGTCATCTGCGGCCACATCCACCACGCCGAGATCTCGCGCATCCACAACCTGCAGTACTGCAACTGCGGCGACTGGGTCGAAAGCTGTACCGCCCTGACCGAAGATCCGCAGGGTCAGATCTCGCTGATCCGCTGGTCCGAGGTGCGTACCGAACGCCGTCCCGTCCCGCTGCGCCAGGTCGCCTGAACGACGTCCTGCGGCGATTCGCGCCCCGCTCGCGCGAATCGCCATCCGCACTCTATCGTCGCGAAAGACATCACCTCAAGCTTTGAGCCGTGCCGCCGCCATGCGGGCATATCCCTTCGCCATCGGAGAGCCCCATGGCCGGCAAGCCGCGACGGATCCCTGCTACGCTGTGCATCTTTCTCCTGTACATGGATGGACTCCATGCGGAAATCTATCGCTGCGAACAAGCGGGCCGAACCGTCCTCACCGACCAGCCCTGCGCGGGCGGCCGTATCGAACACGTGGCGCCGCATCCGGCCGGGGCCTTGGACCCTGCGGGGCGTCAAGCGCAAGCCGAACGCATCCGACAATACGAGCGGGAGTCCGCGGCCGCCACCGCGGCCTTGCGCAAGGCGGACCGGGAATGGCTGGCCGACCATGCGCGGGAGCAGGTCATCGAACAAGCTTATCAACGCCGCGAAATCGTCGCCGGCATGAGCCGTGATCAGGTCCGGCAACTGCTTGGAGCACCCATCCGCATCGGGCGGTGGGTCGATGCCGACGGACCGGGTGAGCGCTGGCATTATCCCGATCGCGGCGAGGGGCCAAGCTTCGTCCTGTTCCAGGACGGGCGCGTCACGGCCTACGGCAATTCGGGTCGACCTTACCGCTGAAGGGTCGCCTCAAGGCTCCCTCGCCAACGCGCTGGACAATCGCCTGGCGAACTCGGGATCTTCCCAGCGTCGCAAGGAAATGGCGTTGTACTGGGCGACACTGAGGCCGTTCCGCTCGATGGCGGTCCTCATCTCGGCGTTTCCACTCTCGGCCAGGCTGAACCGTTCCTCGGCATCTGCCGCCGGGAACAGCTGCGTGTACCGGGCGTGGATGGCTGCAACCTCACGATGACTGCGCGCAAAGCGGTCGAGTTGCTCTGCGCTGAGGTCTGTTGCCAAGCCGATGCCCGCCATCGGGCGGAGAACCGAAGCCGCTGCCGCCGGCGCGTCGTTTGCCTCCGAACCGGTCGGTGCTGCCGGTGCAGCGGGTGGCTGCATGGCGGCCGTTCCCGGCAATTGCGGAATGTTGACCTCGTCTTCGTCCCGGTTGCCGTCGACGCGTATGGCTTCCGGCGCAGCCGACTCCGGGAGTGGATACACTTCGGCCTGCTGCGCCGTGAGCGGTCCGGCCAGCCCCAGCGACAGCATTGCCCATCCGATCATCCGAGCCCTGGTCATCCTCATGGATCAACTCTCCGTTGTCCTGGCCGCTTGGCCGGCATCGCCGCCGCCGGAAGGCGACTCGTGTTGGTCGTGATCGCAGCCACCCAGCGCCCGCAACCAGAACACCATGGATTTCTCCGTCTCGGCCGGCTGGTCGATGTCCTGCCAGCGCATGACGGCTCGCAGCTCGGGTTGGCGCCTATAACCCCGGCGCTGCCAGAACTCATCCAGCGAACGGTAGCCCGCCGGGCGGAGCGCATGGTCGGCCGGACGCTCGACGGCACAGAAAGCAGTGTGGCTGAAACGACCCAGCCGCCGGGCATAGGCTTCCCGCGCATCGAAAAAGCGCGCGCCGATGCCCTGCCCACGAAACGGCGCAAGCAGCACCGACTCGCCGAAATAAAAGACCCTCTCCGGCGCCAACCCGAAGGCTTCGAAAGGCGCTTTCACAGCCGTCGTTTCGGCGGCGAGCGGGATGCCCGTCGACATTCCGATGATCGTCTCGCCCCGGCGGGCCAGCACGAAAAGACTTTCCGGGCAGGCGCCATAGGTCGCGAGATAGTCGGCCTCGTATGCCGGCGAGCCGTCGTACAGGTAGGGAAACTCGCGGAACACGGTGATGCGCAGACGCGCCAGGGCGTCAAGATACGGCAGGATTGCCGCGCCGGTCAGCGATTCGATGTGCAGCGCGTCGTCCACAACGACTCCAAGCGACGGGTCACGACCGCATAGGCTACACTAGCGCCCCATCGAACGGGTGGCCCGGCGGGCGGGTGACCTTACCTGCGGAGTCGACATGGCAAACAAGCTGTTTCGGGTGAGTTTCATCAACCAGGGCAAAGTCTACGAGGTCTATGCCCGCAGCGTCACCCAAGATTTCTTGTTCGGCTTCGTCACCCTCGAGGATCTGGTCTTCGGCACCCAGACCGACCTCGTGATCGATCCATCCGAAGAACGCCTGAAAGCCGAGTTCGCCGGTGTCAGCCGCAGCCACATCCCCCTGCATGCCCTGATCCGGGTCGACGAAGTCGAGCAGCTCGGCAGCGCGCGCATCACGCCGCTGGAAGGCAACGTCACACCCTTCCCCGGAACCTACGCCCACCATCCGGGCACCAGCCCGGGTCGCCGCTGAGATCGCCGCGGTTCATGCGTCGCCTGCGCTTCGCCACCCTCGGCAGTGGCAGCCGCGGCAATGCCACGGTCATCGCCTGTGGCCGGACCGTGGTGCTGATGGACTGTGGCTTTGCCGTCAACGAGACGCTGCGCCGCTTGGGCGCATTGGGCCTGTCCGGTGAGGATCTCTCAGCGATCGTGGTCACCCACGAACACGGCGACCACATGGGTGGCGTGGCGCGACTGGCGCGGCGCTTCAAGCTGCCGGTGTGGCTGACGGCCGGCACCTATCGCGGCGGTGGCGCACCGAAACTGCCGGACGTGCGGCTGTTCAACCCCCACGAGGCGTTCGCGATCGGGGATGTGGCGATCCAGCCCTACCCGGTTCCACACGATGCGCGCGAGCCCTGCCAGTTCGTATTCTCCGACGGCGACCAGCGTCTGGGCGTGCTGAGCGATGCGGGCCATGTGACGCCCCACATGCGCCGCTGCCTTAATCGGCTCGATGCCCTGATCCTCGAATTCAACCACGATCCGCAGCTGCTCGCGTCCGGCCCCTACCCACCGGAACTGCAGGCGCGCGTCGGCGGACAACTGGGCCACCTGAACAACCATCAGGCGGTAGAATTGCTAGCAGGCATCGACCGCCAGGCGCTGCAGCATCTGATCGCCGGGCACATCAGCGAAAAGAACAACACCCCTGCCCACGTCCGCCGTACCGTGGCGAGCCGTCTGCCAGCCGAGGCGGCAGGCATGACGCTGGCACCGCAGGACGAAGGCCTGGGCTGGCACGAACTCAAGCGGCACGGCTAAGCCCCCGCCATGTCTCGAGGACCTCGCATGCGCATCATCCACGGCTCCACGGCCCTGTCCCCGTTCCGTCTGACCCGCTTGCTGCAGACGATCCAGACGCGCATGCCCACCGTCACGGCCATCGCGGCGCACCATGACTATCTGGTGGAACTCACCGCACCGCTGGACGCGGCCGCCGAGGCCCGGCTCGCACAACTGCTCGACGCGATTCCCGAGGCTGCGCCAGCCAACGGGAGCCAACGGCTCTGGGTCATCCCGCGGGCCGGCACGGTGTCGCCGTGGTGCAGCAAGGCCACCGACATCGCCCATGGCTGCGGCCTTGCGGCCGTGCGGCGCATCGAGCGCGCCCTGCGTCTGGATCTGACCGGCGTGTCGGCAGGCTGTTCAGTGCAAGAGGCGCTGGGCGACCTGCTGCACGACCGACTAACCCAGACGCTGATCGATGACATCGGGGCGGCCGAGGCGCTCCTGTTTCGCCACCCGGAACCCGCGCCACTGCGCACGGTTCCGCTCGGCACCGGCGGGCGCGCCGCCTTGGAGGCCGCCAACCGAGATTGGGGGCTGGCGCTCACCGCCGATGAAATCGACTACCTGCTGGACAGTTTCGCGACGCTGGGCCGGGACCCCACCGACGTCGAGCTGATGATGTTCGCCCAGGCCAATTCCGAGCACTGCCGGCACAAGATCTTCAATGCGAGCTGGGTCATCGACGGGCAGGCCGAGCGCGAATCGCTGTTCGGCATGATCCGCCATACCTATGCCCACCGAAGTGCAGGCATTCTCTCGGCCTACAAAGACAACTCGGCGGTGATCGAAGGCCCGCAGGCGGCGCGCTTTTTCCCCGATCCCGCAACGCGCGAATATGGCGCCACGATCGAGTCCGTCGATCTGTTGATGAAGGTGGAAACGCACAACCACCCGACTGCGATCGCCCCCTTCCCCGGCGCGGCCACCGGTGCCGGCGGGGAGATCCGCGACGAAGGCGCGACGGGTCGCGGCGCCCATCCGAAAGCCGGCCTGACCGGCTTCGCCGTCTCCAATCTGCACTTGCCGGGCATGCCCCGCCCGTGGGAAGTCGATCACGGCCGGCCGGCGACCATCGCCTCGGCGCGCGACATCATGCTGGCGGGCCCCTTGGGCAGCGCAGCCTACAACAATGAGTTCGGCCGTCCCAACCTCGCCGGCTTCTTCCGCAGCTATGAGCAGCGCATCGTGCGCGGCGGCACGGATGAGGTCCGTGGCTACCACAAACCCATCATGCTGGCCGGCGGCATGGGCAACATCCGCCGCATGCATGTCGAAAAGCAGCCCATCCCGCCCCGGGCACCGCTGGTGGTACTCGGCGGTCCAGCGCTGCTGCTGGGACTCGGGGGCGGTGCGGCGTCCAGCATGAGCAGCGGCCAAAGCCATGCCGAGCTCGATTTTGCCTCCGTGCAACGTGAAAACCCGGAGATGGAGCGACGCTGCCAAGAAGTCATCGATCAATGCTGGCAGCGCGGGGCCGACAATCCCATTCTGGCGATCCACGATGTCGGCGCCGGCGGGCTGTCCAACGCCCTGCCCGAACTGGTCCACGACAGCGCTCGCGGCGGCCGCTTCGAACTGCGCGCGATCCCGAGCGATGATCCGGGCATGTCGCCGATGGCGATCTGGTGTAACGAAGCGCAGGAACGCTATGTGCTCGCCATCGACCCGGCGCACCTGCCCACCTTCATCGCCCTGTGCGAACGCGAGTCCTGTCCCTACGCCGTGGTCGGCGAGGCCACCCAAAACGCCGACCTGACGCTGACCGATGCCCATTTCGGCAACCAACCCATCGACCTGCCGCTGTCGGTGCTGCTGGGCAAACCGCCGCGCATGCATCGCGAGGTCGCCCGTCGCGCGCCCGATCCGCTAACCGGGACGCGCGAGGACGATGCCCTGCGCAGAGTCGATCTCACGGATGCCGCCGAACGCCTGCTGCGCCTGCCCACCATCGCTGACAAGACCTTCCTGATCACCATCGGCGATCGCAGCGTGGGTGGACTCACCGTGCGTGACCAGATGGTCGGCCCCTGGCAGGTGCCGGTCGCCGACTGCGCCATCACGGCAACCAGCTACACCGGCTACACCGGCGAGGCCATGGCACTGGGCGAACGCACCCCTGCGGCGCTCGTGGATGCCGCGGCGGCGGCACGCCTGGCCGTAGGTGAGGCCTTGACCAATCTCGCCGCCGCAGCGATCCGCGATACCTCGGATGTCGTGCTGTCGGCCAACTGGATGGCAGCGGCGGGTCATCCCGGCGAGGATGCGGCCCTGTTCGATGCCGTGCGCGCCGTGGGCGTCGAACTGTGTCCCGCGCTCGACATCACCATTCCGGTTGGCAAGGACTCGCTGTCGATGAAGACGGTGTGGCGGGAGACCGAGCAGATGAGGAGCGTGACCGCGCCCGTCTCGCTGATCGTGTCAGCCTTCGCCACGGTCGAGGATGTGCGCCATCATCTGACGCCACAGTTGCGCCTGGATGCCGGCCCCAGCGCGCTCTTGCTGATCGACCTGGGCGCGGGCCGCCAGCGCCTCGGCGGATCTTGTCTCGCCCAAGTCTTCGGCCAGCTCGGCGGCGCGGTGCCGGATGTGGATGATCCCGCGCGCCTGCGCGCCTTCGTGCGCGTCATCCATGACCTCTCGGTGCAGCGCCGCCTGCTGGCCTATCACGACCGGTCCGATGGCGGCCTGTTCGTTACCTTGGTGGAAATGGCGTTTGCCGGAGGCTGCGGCTTCGACGTCGATCTCGGCGCGTTGGGCGGCGATGCGGTCGGCGCGCTGTTCGCGGAAGAATTGGGCGCCGTGATCCAGGTAGCGGAAGCCGATCGCGCCGCTGTGCGGGCGGCATTCGAGCAGGCGGGGCTGGCGTCCTGCGTGCACGCCATCGGCCGGCCGGAGCCGGGCGTCGCCTTGCACTTCCACCAAAACGGCAAGCGCGTGCTGGAAGGAGACCGGCTCACTTGGCGCCGCATGTGGTCCGAGACCAGCTTTGCGCTACAACGGCTGCGCGACGATCCAGAATGTGCCGAGGAAGCCTTCGCGACGTTGTCGCGCGGCGATGATCCGGGCTTGACCGCCGTGCATCTGCCCATGCTTGCGCCGTTACCGGCCCTCAGCCGCCGTGACCGGCCGCGCGTCGCCATCCTGCGCGAACAAGGTGTCAATGGGCACGTGGAAATGGCGGCTGCTTTCGATCGCGCGGGCTTTGCCGCCGTCGACGTGCACATGAGTGATCTGCTGACCGGCGGCGCCTCGCTCGCCGACTTTCAGGGCCTCGTCGCCTGCGGCGGCTTCTCCTTCGGCGACGTGCTGGGGGCCGGCGGTGGGTGGGCCAAGCGGATTCTCTTCAACACGCGGCTGCGGGAAATGTTCGAGACGTTCTTCGCACGGCCGGACAGCTTCTCGCTGGGCGTCTGCAACGGCTGCCAGATGCTCTCCCAGCTCAAGCATCTCATTCCGGGCGCCGCGCGCTGGCCACGTTTCCTGCGCAACCGCTCGGAGCAGTTCGAGGCACGCCTGAGTCTGGTGGAGGTGGTCGCGTCGCCGTCCATTTTTCTCGCTGGACTTGCGGGCGCGCGGCTACCGATCGCGGTGGCCCACGGCGAAGGCCGGGTGGCCTTCGATGCGCCGGAGGACGAAGCACAAGCCCGCGTCGCGCTGCGCTATATCGACGGCAGCGGCGCGCCGGCCGAACGCTACCCCGCCAACCCCAACGGCTCACCGGGCGGCATCACGGGACTGACCACGGACGATGGCCGTGTGACCATCCTGATGCCGCATCCGGAACGCGTGATCCGGAGCATCCATCTGTCCTGGCGCCCCGACGACTGGCCCGAGGACAGCCCCTGGCTGCGGATGTTCCAGAATGCGCGGGCCTGGGTCGGATAAAGGCGTGCCGGGTACTCAGTTCTTGTCGTGGTGCAGCTTGTAGCCCCACAGGCCCAGAAACAGGAAGACGCCGCCCAGTCCAAACGCCAGCTGCAACTGGACATCCGCCTGCGGGCTGAAGAAATAGGCCAGCATTCGCCCACCCCGCGGGATGGTAGCCGAATAATAAGTCGCGATCAGACACAAGCCGAACCCCAGGACCAGAAATCGGTTGCGATGCTCGATCAGAATCTTGTTTTTTGCCAACCACAAGCGGCGCACGTCCTTCTCCTCCGCCTGATTGCACCCGCCTGACCGATCCCCCGGAGCCCGACGGGTTTCTCTTGCCGTTATCATAAGCCAAGCGCATCGCGGATCCGTTGCTATACTGGCCGCAGACACAATCAACCCACGATACGGTATGGACGCCCAGCATCAGCCCATCTTGGATTACTACCGGGAAAGCCACATCGATTATCAAATGGTCTGGGGGAGCTTCCGGCATCTCGGTCTGCATTACGGCTACCACGACGCCGAACACCGGGGTCACAATGCGGCCGTCCTCAACATGAATCGGCAGGTGGCCGACCGGCTGCAGGTGCAGCCCGGTCAGCATCTGGTGGACGCCGGTTGCGGGATCGGCGGGACCAGCATCTGGATGGCCGAGCATCGCGGCGCCGATGTCACCGGGGTGAACATCTCGCCCGACCAACTGGCTCGCGCGCGCAAACTGGTCGAGGCGCGCCACCTGCAGGATCGCGTGCGCTTCGTTGAGCGCAGCTACATCGACACCGGCTTGCCGGACGCGCAGTTCGACGGCGTGTATGGCATAGAAAGCGTGAGCTACGCCATCGACAAGCGGGACTTCATCCGCGAAGCCTATCGGCTGCTGAAACCGGGTGGGCGTCTCGTGATCACCGATGGGTTCAGAAACGACACCGCCTTTCCGGAACATCTGCGGGATGACTATCAGCGCTGGCTGGACGGCTGGGCGGTCGACAATCTGGCCGGCGCGCGTCAGTTCCAAGACGATCTGGCCGAACTGGGTTTCCAGGACATCCGCTTCGAGGACTCCCTCCACCGCGTACTGCCCTCCTCCCGCCGCATGCACATCGCGGCAAAGTACACCCTGTGGGGCGGCAAATTGCTCGAAAAGCTCCGTATCCGCACGCCGGTCCAGACCGGCAACATCGTCGCCGCCAAGCTGCAATACCCCTGTCTGATCGGGCGCGCCTGGATCTACGGCATCGTCACGGCCGTCAAATAAGCCAGCGACCGCAGCGCGCCGCGCCGATAGGACGGTCGTCCACCGGCAAGCGTTTCGTGTCGTCTCAGCAGCGCTGCAGCAAACCTGACCAGGAGCGCGGATCGCACGCAGGGGCTGCGCGATGGGTCAGACTCTGTCCCGTCGGGTCACCCCGGAACTGGCCGACATGAGCCAATGAAACACATGTATATGATAAGGTTAAAGCAAAATCAGTTGGCACTGGGTTTGCTACGTCAATGGCGCAAGGATGCACGACACACAGCCGACCACGACAAGAACAGATCATCATTCCGTTTCGGCCCCCTGCCTCAGGGGGCCTTTTTACGACTTGCATCGACCGACTGCGTCACCCGAACACTGTCTGAAATAGGCCTGATGGGAAAAGACCGAGGTCTTCGTTAACACTATGACGAGACTTCTGTCCAAACTCACCGATTGATTGGTAATCGTCGAGAGAATGGGCGCTGCATGCAGCGGAATTGATCACACGTTGCTGTTGAGATCGGTCGTTTTGACCTGCTCCCCTCAGGCCGTACCAATGTGAAGTAGCAAGGGGCCCGCCTTTCAGGAGAATCGCGGACATGAGGAAGAGCAAGTTCACAGAGGAACAGATCATCGGGTTCCTCAAGCAGGCCGAGTCGGGCCTGCCGGTCAACGACGTGTGCCGGCAGATCGGCGTCAGCCCGGCGACGTTCTACAAGTGGCGCGCCAAGTACGGCGGGCTGGACGCCTCGGATCTGTCCCGGATGCGGGAGCTCGAGGAGGAGAACGCCAAGCTCAAGCAGATGTACGCCGAACTGAGTCTGCGGGCTCGCGCCATGGAAGTGGTGATCGCAAAAAAGTTCTGAGCCTCGACCACAAGCGGCAGTTGGTGGGGCAGCTGGTTGAAGCCGAAGGCACCAGCGTATCCATGGCCTGCGATGTCGTGGGCCTCGAGCGCAGCAGCTGGTACTCGGTGCCGCAACGCAAGCCGAAGCCGGAAGACCTGCTGATCGCGGAGTTCCTCCGGCAGTGCGTGGAGAAGCGTCCGCGATGCGGCTTCTGGAAGTGCTACAAGCTGGCCCGCCGCAAGGGCTTCGTCTGGAACCACAAGCGCGTATACCGCGTTTACCGGCAGATTGGCCTGCATTTGCGCCGCCGCGTGCGTTACCGGCCGCCGGCGGCGGTGAAGCAGCCGATGCCGACTCAGGTGGCGCCGGGCGTCGTCTGGGCGATGGACTTCATGAGGGACACGCTGATGAGCGGCC